>JANNHP010000400.1:0-2620 GCA_031404455.1 Planctomycetia bacterium
GGGCAACCATCATCAGGGTCCTCTCGGCGATGGAGGACGGCGCGACGTTCGAGGCGGCGCTCGCCGCGGCGCAGGCGTGCGGCTTCGCCGAGCCCGATCCGTCGCTCGACATCGACGGGCACGACGCCCTGCAGAAACTCCAGATCCTCACGTCGCTGGCGTTCGGGTTCGACCTCGACCCGGCGACAGTCCGCGTGGACGGCATCCGCGGCGTGACGCGCGGAGACGTCGCCGCCGCGCGGCGGCGCGGGTTCGTGCTGCGGCACCTCGTACAGGCCGACCGCCTGCCCGCGGGCCTCTGGTTCTCGGTCGGGCCCGTGCTCCTGCCCGAGCGGCACCCGCTCGCGTGGTCGAGGAACGAGTTCAACTCGCTGCTCGTCCGCGGCGACGCGGTGGGGGAGACGATCTTCACCGGCAAGGGCGCGGGTCCGATGGCGACGGCGAGTGCTGTCCTCGCCGACGTGGTGGACGTGGCGACGGTGCAGTTCGCCGCCGCCCCGCCGCCCTCGACCGACGGCGACCCGCCGCGCGTCGCCGACGTGCGGCGCGCGTTCGTCGTGCGGTTGCCGGCGGGTCCGACGGACGCGGCCCTGGTGGCCGCGGCGTTCGCGCGTCACGGCGTCGCGGCCGTCGAGTTCGAAGCGGCTACGGACGGCGTGCGCGTCCACGTGCCCGAGTCGTCGGAAGCGGCGGTGCGGGCCGCAGTCGCGGACCTGGCACGCGACACTCGGTCCGGTGCGCCGCTCGTGGTCCCCTACGGCGCGCCGCCGCCGGCGAGGCGCGCTACGGCAGCTTGAACCGGCCGGGCTTCTTCTTCTTCGGCGTCCACGTCCGCGCGACGTGGCCGGCGTCGTCGCCGCACCGCAGCGCGAGGAACACGGTGCCCGCGGGCGTCGTCGGGAAGTCGAGGTTCGAGAGATCGACCGAGAGCGACGGCACGTCCATGTCGAACGTGAGTCGCACGCGGGGCGACGCCTTCCTCGGACTCGTCCAGGTGAAGCGGTTGCCGTCCTTCTTCCAGCGCGCGTCGTTTGCCGGGACTGCGACGACGACGGGGTCCGCCTCGTCGCCGATCCGGATGTCGCAACCCTCCGCGCGGGGGTCCGCCGTGCGGTCGGCCGAGTCGACGGTGAAGCGCAGCAGCGTCTGCAAGGAGATGCTGTCGCGGCGGACGCGCGTCGTCTCGGTCAGCTTCCCCCCGCGCTGCGAGAGGGCGATCGTCTGCGGCGTCGTCGCGGAGGCCTCGTCGCCCGGGTCAGAGTCGCCGGAGGGGTTCACCGCGAAGACGCGGTAGATGTACGTCTCGTCCGGGACCACTCCCCGGTCTGCGAACGAGGTGACGTTCGTCTCGGGCGTCGCCACGGTGACGAACTCGCCGCCGCCCCCGCTCCGCTCGACGCGGAACGAGCACTCGTTGCGGCTCCCGTCGGTCCACGCGACGTCGATGCGGTACGCGCTGACGGCCGTCGCCTCGGGAGCGAGCGGCCGAGCGGGGATCGACGACGCCACGTCCGTCAGTTTGACGACGTAGCAGTCCTGCCCGCCGCCCGCGAAGGTAGGTTGCGCGCCGCAGAGCGTGTCGAGGCCCGCGGCGCCCGCGACGAGTCCGACGTACGCGTCGCCGAACGCGTCGACCGCGATCGCGGTGCCGGCGTCGTAGTTCCCGCGGCCGTAGTACGTGGACCACACGAGCGACGAGCCCCCGGGCGCGATCTTCGACACGAACGCGTCGCGCGTCCCGCCGAACGCCGCCTGGATCGCGTCCGCGACGGGGAAGTCGGGCGAGGTGGTGTTGCCGGTGACGTAGAAGGAGCCGTCGGGCGCGACCGCGAGTCCCTGCACGTCGTCGTCCGCCTCGCCGCCGAGGTACGTGGAGAAGACGAGCGACGCGAGCGATGCGTCGAGTTGCGCGACGAACCCGTCGCCCGTACCGGTGCCGCCGTCGAAGCCGCCTTGCAGATCGTTCAGTCGTGGGAACGCGAACGACAGGCTGAAGCCGCCGACGCACGGCCGCCCGACGGAGTCGAGCGCCACGCGCCGGCAGCCGTCGCTCGCCTCGCCGCCGAGGTAGGTGCAGGCGGTGAACGACCCGTCCGCGCCGAGCGTCGCGACGAACCCGTCGAGGGCGCCGCCCCCGTGGAACCGCTGGAAACCTCCCGAGGCCGGGAGGTCGGCGGACGCGGTGTATCCCGCGGTGAAGAGGCTGCCCGCGGCGTCGACCGCGACGTCGTCGATCACGTCGGGCGCGGACGTCCCGCCGAAGTACGTCGACCACGAGAGCACCGAGCCCGAGGCCGAGAGCTTCGCGGCCCAGCCGTCGCCGGAACCGCGGAGCGTTCGCTGCGTCGCGCCGGACGTCGTCGGGAAGTTGGTCGAGTTGGTGAAGCCGCCGAGGTACGCGTCGCCCGCCCCGTCGATCGCGAGCGCCCGGCAGCCGTCGTCGGCGGTGCCGCCGAGCAGGGTCGAGTAGATGAGGTTGCCGCCGGAGGGACTGAGCTTCACGAGGAACGCGTCGCCCTCATCGGCCCCGCCGGCGAAAGCGGGCTGGAATCCGCCGACCACGGGGAAGTCCGGCGACGTCGTCGACCCCGCCACGTACACGCCACTCGCGTCGACGCGC
>JANNHP010000401.1:0-11549 GCA_031404455.1 Planctomycetia bacterium
GAGGATCTGCACCCTCTGCAACGACCGCGACGGCCACGGGGGCTGCGCGCGTCCGGCAGCGGACCCGTGCGCGCTGAACTCGCACCTCGACCTCATCGTCGACTCGATCCTCGGCGTCGGCGAGAGCCCCGAGGTCGCCCCGTACGTGGCGGCACTGCGCGCGAAGACCTGCCCGCACTGCCACGAGGACGAAGCGGGCAACTGCGCGCTGCGCGATCTTTCGCAGTGCGCGCCCGACGCCTACGTGCTGCCCGTCATCGAGGTGATCGAGGACGTCGCGAAGGAGCACGGCCACGGGAAGTGGGCGAAGAAGTAGCGGCTCGCCGCCTCGCCCGAGGGCGGCCGGCGCCGGCGGGATCCGATTCCTCCTGTCGCCGGGCGCGAGTCCGTTCGTGTAGTCTGCGCCGCGGATCGCGTCAGGGAGGGTTCGATGGGGCACGGCGCGCTGCGTCTCGTCGCGGTGTTCGCTGCTGCGGCGCTGGTGATATTGCCCGGTGCGGCGAGCGCGGGGGATCGCAAGGGCATCGAAGAGGCGCGCGCGCTGCTCGCGGCCGGGAAGCCGGGCGAGGCGCTCGAGAAGGTCCGGCGCCTGCTCGTCGTCGCGGGCGACGATGCCGAGGTCCTGGAACTCGCCTCCGACGCGGCGGCAGCGGCCGCATCGGCCGACGAGGCGCTCTTCTTCGCGTGCGCGGCCCGCGCCGCGGCACTGCGCGCGGGCAGGCCGGACAAGGTCGCGGCGCTCGCGGCGAAGTGCGACGCGCTCGACCCGGTGCCGCCCGCGGAACGCGCGCCGCTCGACGAGGCGGCGGCGTCGGGCCTCGAAGCCGCGAGGCTCTGCGTGCGCAAGCGGTTCTTCGTCAACGCGGTCCAGATCCTCTCCCGCCTGGAATCGACGCCGCTCGGCCCCCGCGCCGAGGCGGAGCTGGAGAAGATCTACGCGCAGAAGCAGGCCGTCGCGGCGCTGCTCGACTCCAGCGTCTCCGTGCCGCGGACGATGACGGACCGGAAGTCGCGCGCGAAGCTCGCCGCGGCGGACGCGAAGCACGCCACCTGGGACTCGGCGCGCACCGTCGAGACACCGAACTACACCGTGCGCACCGACGCCGGATACGACGTGGCGCAGAGCGTGGCCGTCGCGATGGAGCCGATGAACCGCTTCTACCGGCGCGTGTTCCGCACCAAGGAGAAGGGCGGCGAGGTGCGCCGCGCCACCGTGCGCGTCTTCCGGACGAAGGCCGAGATGGAGGCGGTCGCGAAGCCCCAGCGCAACGTGCTCGGCTTCTACGACCCCTCGGACAACAGCGTGACGGTCTACGACCCGCGCTCGGAGGGCACGCCGCTCTCGAGTCTCTGGCCGACGCTCTTCCACGAAGCGTCGCACCAGTTCACCGAGATGATCAGCGGGCAGGCCGTCCCGAGCTGGCTGAACGAGGGCACCGCGTCGTACTTCGAGGGAGCGGTGCTGCGCGCCGACGGCCGTGTCGACACGAACCTCGTCCCGCCGTACCGCCTGAGCGGGTGCATCGAGGCGCTGCGCACTGGGAAGCCATCGGTTCGCGAGGTCATCTCGTGGTCCGAACGCGGGTCGTATCCCGACGAGTACTACCCGGTCGGCTGGGGCCTCGTTTACTTCCTGCGCAACTACGAGGACGAACGTCTGCAGAAGGTGTACGAGAAGCCGTACTCGGCGCTCCTCGACAGCTACCGCGGCTCGGGCGGACTGCCGTCGCTCGAGCGGTTCGTGAAGTACTTCGTCACGGACCTGAAGCAGCCGGGCGTCGCCGACTTCGACGCATTCGAGTCGCGCTTGCGCAAGTGGATCGAGGAACTCGACTACTTCCACGGAGGTCCGCCGAGCGCGGCGCGCGACTTTGCGGAGCGCGCGCAGAAGCACGCGGCGCTCGGTCACAAGGACGACGCCGAGGAGGACTTCCGCTACGCCCTCGCGAAGAACCCCGAGTTCTTCCAGGCGCTCACGGGCCTCGGCGAGCTCCTCGCGGGAAGCGGCAGGAAGGACGAGGCGATCTCCTGCTTCCGCCGCGCGGCCGAGGCCGTGCGCCGCGATCCCGCGGCCTCGGGTTTCTCGCAGATGGACTCGGCCGATCCCGTCGCCGGAGCGAAGGCGGCCCTCGCCCGGATCGTCACTCTCGACCGTGAGGTCGGCCAGGCGTTCGACGCGATGGACGCCGGGCTCTGCGCGAAGTCGCTCGCGCACGCCGAGAAGTACTGCGGACTCGGGCTCCACCGCAACGCGCTGCGCGTGCTCGACGCCGCCGCGATGCTGCTCTCGGGTGCGGCGGAGATCGAGGACCGGCGGCGCGTGGTGGCGCAGGAGTCCGGGATCGACGTGCTGCTGCCGAGGACGCTGGACCTGCGGCCGGGCGGCGACCGCGTCTGGGCGTCGGAGGGATGGAAGGCCGACGGGACGAAGGTCTCGGCGCAAAGGTCGCGGGCGTCGCTGCTCGTCTTCGACGCAGGTCTCGGCGACCGGTACCGCTTCGAGGCCACGATCCGTCCGACGGGGTACGGAAGCGAGATGCCGTTCGTGGGACTCCTCGCCGGCACCGACGCCGAGGGCGGGTGGGAGTGCGTCGGGCTCTCGGGCGACGCGGTCGAGATCTGGAAGGTCGACTCGACCTGGAACCGTCTGGCGTCGCCGTGCGGACTCACGGCGGCGGAGGCGAAGAGCTTCCGCATCGCGATCGAGGCGAGGCCCCGTCTCCTGCGTCTCTACGTGAACGGAGTCGTCGTCGCCGACCAGGAGTTCGCCGCCGGGGAACTGCGCGGCGGAATCGGGCTGATCGCGATCAACGCATCGGCCGAGTTCGAAGACCTGCGGCTCGCGTACTGAAAGGGCGGCCGAGCCCGGGCGGAGGCGCGCTCCCGCCACACTTCCCCCGCACTGCGTGACTGACGTCGCACCGGCTTCCCGAGCGGCGTCCGAGACTCTGGTCATGGCTCGAACACGCATTCGCAGGCCTCCGGCGGACGACGAGGAGACCCGAACATGACCCGGTTCACTTCCGCCGTGCTCGCGGCGGCCGCCTTCCTGGCCGGGTTCGCGGCGATGAGCGCCGACGCCCGCGGCGAGGAGGACGAGGAGCCCGCATCGTGCCTCGCCTGCCACTCCGTCGGAGCGACGAGGAAGGACGCCCCCGAGGGCCGGCGTGTCGATCCCGCGCTCTTCATGGACGGCGTCCACAAGAAGTCCTGCGTCCAGTGCCACGAGGACATGGAGGACGTTCCGCACGCGAAGAAGAAGGCCGATCCCGTCAACTGCGCGAACTGCCACGAGAAGGACGTCGAGAAGTTTGAGGCCACCCCTCACGGGAAGCTCGCGGCGAGCGGCTCGGGCCAGGGTCCGGTCTGTGCGTCGTGCCACTCGCCGCACGCCGTCCTCGACGCGAAGGACCCGCGCTCCTCGCTCCACAAGAAGAACCTGCCGGCCACGTGCGGACAGTGCCACGCAGGCGAGCAGAAGATCGCCGGCGTGCGCGTGCCGAAGACCGTCGCCGACTACTCGAACAGCGTCCACGGCGTCGAGGTCCTCGAGAAGAGCGACTACAAGGCGGCGGGCTGCACCGACTGCCACCCCGTCCACGACATGCGCCCCGGCTCCGACCCGGCGTCGAGGACGTTCAAGCCGAACGTGCCGAAGCTCTGCGGCACGTGCCACGCGGACATCGCCAAGGAGTACGCGGCGAGCGTCCACGGCACGGCACTCGCCCACGGGAAGATGGGCGCCCCGGCCTGCACCGACTGCCACAGCGAGCACTCCATCTCGAAGCCGAGCGAGGCGAGCTCGACCGTCGCGAAGAGCCACGTGTCGCAGACGTGCGCGAACTGCCACGCGGCCGAGCGCATCATCCGGAAGTACGGCATGGCCGCGGATCGCGTCGCGACCTACAACGACAGCTACCACGGCCTCGCCGACGCGGGCGGCAGTTCGGCCGCGGCGAACTGCGCGAGCTGCCACGGCTTCCACGACGTGCTGCCGTCGTCCGACCCGAAGTCGAGGATCAACAAGGCGAACCTGCTCAACACGTGCACCCGCTGCCACGAGGGCGCGACCGCGGGCTTCATCGAGGGCCGCGTCCACGCCTCGCCGGACCAGGAGAAGGAGCGCGCGGCGTACTGGGTGGAATTCATCTACTGGTTCCTCATCCCGCTCACGATCGGCGGGATGCTGCTCCACAACGCGGTCATCATGTTCAAGTACGTGCGCGACAAGTTCCGCGCGCAGCGGGCGTCGACGCAGTACCAGCGCTTCAGCCGGGCCGAGGTCGTGCAGCACTCGGGGCTCGCGATCTCGTTCATCCTGCTCGGGATCACGGGCTTCGCGCTCACGTACCCGAAGGCGGCCTGGGTGCAGGCGCTCGTCGCGATCGGCATGACCGAGGAGCGGCGCGCCTTCCTCCACCGAGGCGCCGCCGTGGTCTTCACGATGACCGTCGTCCTCCATCTCGTCTACTCGATCGCCTCGCGGCACGGGCGCTACGGACTGCGGCGAATGGTGCCGGGCATCCAGGACGTCCGCGACGCCGGGCGCAACATGGCCTGGCACCTCGGGCTCTCGAAGGAGAGGCCGCGGTTCGACCGTTTCGACTACACGATGAAGGTCGAGTACTGGGCGCTCGTGTGGGGCGGCTTCGTGATGCTGCTCACGGGCGCGATGCTCTGGTTCAAGGTGGAGGCGACGCACCTCGTTCCGCGTTGGATGCTCTACGTGGCCGAGCGCGTTCACTTCTACGAGGCGATCCTCGCGGTCTCCGCGATCATCGTGTGGCACTTCTTCTTCGTGATCTTCCACCCGGCGGAATACCCGATGAGCCTGACCTGGATGACGGGCCGGGTGACGGAGCACGAGATGCAGCACGCACACCCGTTGGAGCTCGACCGCCTGAAGGACTCGGACTACCGGGTGCCTCCCCCGGACGACGCCGCTCCGGGAGCGGACGACGCCCGAGAGGTCCCGCCGGCGGGTGGGGTGTGACGGTGCGCGCTCACCTGCGCCGCATCGGGCGATTCATCGCGGCGGCCGCGTTCGTGGCGCTCGCCGCGACGCCGTCCTTCGCGCAGGAGGACGCCGACTGCCTGAAGTGCCACGGGGATCCCGCGGCGAAGCCCGCGACAGAAGGCGGGAAGGCGCCGCCGCAGGTGGATCTCGCGGCGATGAAGACCTCGCCGCACGCGAAGCAGCAGTGCACGAACTGCCACCAGGACCTCGACGGCGCGGAGCTCCCGCACAAGAAGGTCGCGGACCCCGTGGACTGCGCCGTCTGCCACGACAAGGAGGGCCAGGCCCACGCGAAGAGCCTGCACGGCAAGGCGCTCGCCAAGGGCGACAAGATGGCGCCGTACTGCTTCGACTGCCACGGCGGCCACGCGGTCAAGCCGCCGAAGGACCCGACGTCGCCGACGAACCACATGAACATTCCGCAGACGTGCGGGAAGTGCCACCACGAGGGCTCGCCGGTCTCGCGCTCGCACGCGATCCCGCAGGACCGCATCCTCGAGAACTACTCCGAGGGCATGCACGGCGAGGGTCTCTACAAGAAGGGCCTCGCGGTCACGGCGGTCTGCACCACCTGCCACACGTCGCACGACATCCTTCCGCACGACGACCCGAAGTCGAGCATCCACCGCGACAACATCGCGAAGACCTGCCTCACGTGCCACACGACGATCGAGCAGGTCCACAGGAAGGTGATCGAGGGCAAGCTCTGGGAGGAGGAGCCGCACAAGATCCCCGCCTGCGTGGACTGCCACCAGCCGCACAAGGTGCGGCGCGTCTTCTACCCGGCCGGCGTCGCGAACAAGGACTGCCTGACGTGCCACGGCAAGACGGACCTCACCGCGCAGCGCGACGGGAAGACGCTGTCGCTCTTCGTCGACGAGAGCGCCTACACCGGCTCCTCGCACACCGGCGTCGGCTGCGCCCAGTGCCACAGCGACGTCGATCCGTCGCACTTGCGGCCGTGCGACACCGTGAAGAAGAAGGCGGACTGCAGCGCGTGCCACGCCGAGGTGGTGTCGACCTACAAGTCGAGCGTCCACGGGCAGTTGAACGCGAAGGGCGACCCCGACGCACCGGTCTGCCTCGACTGCCACAGCAAGCACGCGACGGCGAGCAGGAAGCTGAAGGACTCTCCGACGTATCCGCGCAACATCCCGAACCTCTGCGCGCGCTGCCACCGCGAGGGCGAGAAGGCCGCGAAGCGGATCACGGCCGACGTGAAGGACATCGTCGGATCCTACGACGAGAGCATCCACGGCAAGGCGCTGACCGAGAGCGGGCTCGTCGTCACGGCGACGTGCGTGAGCTGCCACACCGCGCACGGCGAACTGCCGCCTTCCGACCCGAAGTCCTCGGTGAACCCCGCCCGGATCGCCGACACGTGCGGCGCGTGCCACGCCGGCATCGAGTCCGCGCTGAAGACGAGCGTCCACTGGCCGGGGAACACCAAGACCGAGAAGCCGCTGCCGACGTGCAACGACTGCCACAGCTCGCACACGATCGGCCGCACCGGCGAGGCGGCGTTCCGCTTCCGCATGCTCGACCAGTGCGGGCGCTGCCACGAGGAGCAGGCGGCGACGTTCTTCGACACGTTCCACGGCAAGGTGTCGATGCTCGGGTCGTCGGCGTCCGCCAAGTGCTTCGACTGCCACGGCACGCACGCGATCCTGCCGCCGTCCGACCCCGCGTCCACGCTGAGCCCGGCCAACGTCGTGCAGACGTGCGCCAAGTGCCACGAGTCGTCGCACGCCGGCTTCACGACGTACCTGACGCACGCGACGCACCACGATCGCAAGACGTACCCGTGGCTCTTCTGGTCGTTCTGGGCCATGACGTCGCTCCTCGCTGGGACGATGGTCCTCGCCCTCTTCCACACGGCCGCTTGGAGCTGGCGGCTCTGGAAGACGCGCGACGAGTGGAGGGCGCACCGCGCAGCGATGCTCGCCGCGGAGCACGCGCCGGGTGCCAAGCTCTACCGCCGCTTCGACCGCTACCAGCGCATGCAGCACATGCTGATGATGATCAGCTTCATGACGCTGGCGCTCACGGGCATGACGCTGAAGTTCTCGGACGCCGGCTGGGCGGGCACGCTCTCGAAGGTGCTCGGCGGCGCCGCCGCGATGCACACGCTCCATCGCGTGGCCGCGATCACGCTCCTCTCGGTCTTCGGCGCGCACGTCGTGAGCTTGAACCGCCAGCGCAAGGAGGCGGGCAAGACCTGGCTGCAGTTCATCTTCGGACCCGGTTCGATGATGTTCAACCTGGGCGACCTTGCGGACCTGAAGGCGACGTTCGCGTGGTTCTTCGGCCGCGGACCCCGGCCCCGGTACGGGCGCTTCACGTACTGGGAGAAGTTCGACTACTTCGCCGTGTTCTGGGGCGTGGCGGTCATCGGCCTCACGGGGCTCCTCCTCTGGTTCCCCGAGATCGGCACGTACGTGCTGCCCGGCGCCGCGATCAACGTGGCCACGATCATCCACAGCGACGAGGCGCTCCTCGCCGTGGTGTTCATCTTCACGATCCACTTCTTCAACTCGAACCTCCGCCCCGACAAGTTCCCCATGGACCCGGTGATGTTCACGGGCCGCATCACCCTGGAGGAACTGAAGCGCGACAAGCCGCGCGAGTACGAGGCGCTCGTCGCGAAGGGGGAGCTCGAGCAGCACCTCGTCGACCCCTTCCCGAAGCGCGTGGAGCACGGCTTCAAGGTGTTCGGCGGCGTGGCGCTCGTCATCGGCCTCACGCTCGTCGTGCTCATCCTCTACGCGATGGTCTTCCACTCGTGACGAGCCCGGATCGCGCCGGATCATGTGATCGGGGTCACGTCCGGCTGGATGGCCGAGCCCGATCATGTCACCCGGCATCAGGGTCCGGACGGCCTCGCACCGCGGCGGGGACGGCCGGGCCCGGCGGGGCTCGGGAGGAACGCGCCGTGCACAGAAGGTCCGGACTGGTCGTGACGGCCGCGGTGATCGCCCCGATCCTCTGCTTCGCCGCGCGCCCGGCGGCGGCGGACGACGCCGTGAAGCCGGCGCCCGCGCCCGCGGCGGCGCCCGCCCCGGCCGATTCCGCGCCGGTGGCGGCGACCGGCATCACCGACGCCGACCGCTGGCCCTTCACGGGCCCGAAGCCGGACGGCGGCGCCGAGCTCGGCGGCACGCCGGTGCACGGCGAGCTGACCCTGCGATACCGCGCGCGCTGGCTGCACGAGACGACGGACCAGGACGCGTACCAGTACCTGAACCTGCGCGTCGGCGACGAGAGCCACGACACCGTGTCGGCCAACTTCTACGTGCGCATCGCGGAGGACCTCGACGGCAGCCAGTCCGAGGACGGCGACGGCTACGTGTTCGATTCGCTCGCGGACACGTCGAACGGCCGCGTCAGCACGCTGCTCTACACCGGGTACGTGACCGTGCGCCCCGCGGGCGGCGCGTTCGAGTTGATGCGCTTCGGCCGCCAGTACGTCTACGCCGCGGAGACGTTCCACGTCGACGGCGCCGCCGTCGAGACCCGGCCCATCGCGAAGTGGAAGAACCTGACGTTCACCGCGTACGGCGGCATCCCGGTCCACTTCTACGAGGCGAGCGCCTCCGGCGACTTCATCGCCGGCTTCGAGGCGGCGGCGGAGCCGTGGAAGGGCGCGCGCGCGTCCCTCGACTACACCCACGTGCAGGACGACCTCTCGATCCTCGGCAAGGAGCGCAACGACCTCGCCGGGATCAACCTCTGGCAGAACGTCGTGAAGAACGTCGATATCTACGGGCAGTACACCTGGCTCGAGGGACCGCGCGACTACACGCTGCGCACGACCTACACGAACGCCGACGAGGACCTCGTCGTGCAGGCGAGCTACTACCGGCTCCTCGAGACCCAGGAGCAGTACGCGACGGAGTTCGATCCCTACTACCAGACGACGACCGAGCTCGTCGGTTACCAGCAGGGCGACCTGCGCGTGTCGAAGGGGCTCGGCGAGCACTGGGACGTGGAGCTCGGCGGCAGCGCGCGGCAGCTCCTCCCGGGCGAGGAGACGAGCGACTTCAACCGCGACACGCGCCGCATCTACGTCACGCCGACGATGACCGACATCCCGTGGAAGGGCACGTCGATCTCCGTGACCGGCGAATCGATGACGGGCGACGGCGAGCGGATCCAGACGTGGGCGCTCGACGTGTCCCACAAGTTCAGCAAGACGCTGAAGGTGTCGGCGGGTTCCGATTACAGCCTCTACGCCTACGGGCCTCTCGGCGAGGACGAGCGCTCGCACGTCCGGACCGCGTACGCAAAGGTGAAGAAACGGTTCTCGGAGACGTTGTCGGCGGACGTCCAATACACGTGGGAGAGAGACGATGTGGAGACGTTCCAGATCCTCACGCTCGCGCTCGTCATCGAGTTCTGAGACGGGCCGCGTCCGCGCGGTCGTCCCGATCGCCCTCGCCGCGGCTCTCGTGGCGGTGGTCGCGGGCTGCTCCACGTTCGGCTCGATCTTCGGCCGAAAGCCCGCGGCGACGTCCGGCACCGCGGCGCCCGCCGCGGCGAAGGCCCCGGTGCCCGTCGCCGCGCCCGCGCGGATCGCGTTCGACCACGCGTTCCACCTCGGCGCCGGGCCGACGTGTCTCGACTGCCACGAGGGCGCCGACACGAACGACGAGGCGGACATGCCGAAGCTCGAGTTCTGCATGGAGTGCCACGAGGACATCGACGAGAAGAAGCCGAAGGAGAAGACGGTCGACGCGTTCCTCGACAAGCCGGGCGGCAAGCCGGTGTGGAGCAGGGTGACGGCGCAGGCCGCGACGATCGTCTTCAGCCACAAGACGCACGCGGCGAAGAAGGTCGAGTGCGCCGAGTGCCACACGGGCATCGAGAAGAGCATCGCGGTCACGAAGGACCTCTTCGTGGACATGGACGCCTGCACGAAGTGCCACTCCGCGAAGAAGGCGCCGAACGAGTGCGCGACGTGCCACACCGACGCCGGAGAGGGGATGAGGCCGGCGAGCCACGACCGCATGTGGATGACGCTGCACGGGCAGTTCATGCGGAAGGGCGGCGCGCCGGCGTCGCGCTCCGAGGACTGCACGCTCTGCCACAACACGCAGTCGTGCCAGTCGTGCCACACGACCGAGATGCCGCGCGACCACTCGCAGAGCTGGCGTGTCGGGCCCGGACACGGCATCGCCTCGGCGCTCGACCGGACCCGCTGCAACGCGTGTCACATGTCGGATTCCTGCACGGCCTGTCACACCGAGAACGCGCCGCGCGACCACCGCGGCGGATGGGGCGCGCCGAAGGACCGTCACTGCGTGAGCTGCCACCTGCCTCTCAGGTCGAGCTCGCCCGGCGGGTGCGCCGTCTGCCACAAGGGCACGCCGTCGCACGACGCCGCGCCGAAGATGCCGTCGAACCCGCCGCATCGTCCCGACTTCCAGTGCCAGGTCTGCCACAACGGACCGCCGCGCCTCAAGCACGCGACGAACGGGACGAACTGCCTCACCTGCCACAAGTAGGCGCAGAGGCTCATCTCCGGCTCCGCGCGGGGAAACCCGACCGCAGTCGCGCGTGATCGGAGTCACGCGGGGGCCGTGCCAATTCCGCTCCCGCATGGCGCGCCGCCGAATGGGGACTATCGTCTCTTCGAGTGGCATCGCGATGCGGCGCCGCGACGGACTCGTCAGCCCTCCGGCGTCGCACGGTTCAGTCCCCACGAGTGGGGCCGGCCGGCGCCGGACGGCGCAAAGGAGAGCGGCCATGGACCAGGAGACGGAGCTCGACACGGATCTGCTGATGTCCTCGGAAGCTGGCGAGAGCGAGGTCGCGGCACCTCGCGCGGCACCGCGCACGCGGCCCGCGGCGCTCGTCGTGGACGACGACCCGGCGACCGCGCACCTCTGCGCACGGCGGCTCGAGCTGCTCGGGATGGACGCGAAGGTCGTGTGGGAAGGGCGCGACGCGCTCGAGGTGCTCTCGCACCTGGAGCACCCGCTGGCCTTCGTCTACGTGAACGACGGGCTGCGAGGCGGGACGGGTCACGCGGTGGCCCTCGAGGCGCGGCGTCTGCGCCCGGGAATGCCCGTCGTCGAGGCGAGCGCCTCGATCTCGGACGTGCTCGCCGGCGACGGCGTCGTGCTCTGCGTGCCGTTCACGGCCGACCAGTTCCAGACGGCGTTCGACGCGTCGATCCTCGACGAGACGACGCGCGGCTACGCCGACGGCTTCGAGGAAGTCCCCGAGTCGGCGGACCTCCAGCTCTCGGCCTGAGCGTTCACTTCGCGGCGGGGACGCCGGGCGCGACGAAGCCGAATCCCGCCTTCTCGAAGATCGCGCGGGCCGCGTCCGACCTGAGGAAGTCGTAGAGCTCGCGCGACCGGCGGTTCGCCTTCTTCACGATCAGCATGGGATAGACGATCCGAGGGTGGAGTTCGGGCGGCACGCGGAACGCCACGTCCACCTTCGTCGAAGTGGCCGCATCCGTCGCGTAGACGACGCCGACGGGGATCTCGCCCCGCTCGACCGCGACGAGCGCCGCGCGGACGTC
>JANNHP010000402.1:0-5730 GCA_031404455.1 Planctomycetia bacterium
TCCTCGACGTCACGGTCCACGCGCGAACACTCGGCATCATCACGGTCCACGTCGGGACGAAGCCGACGTGCCCGGTGCGCGGAGCGGCCGTCGAGTGAAGCACCTCGTCGTCGCGATCACGGGGGCGAGCGGCGTGCGCTACGGACTGCGCCTGCTCGAAGCCGTCCACGCGGCGGGGATCGACATCTCGATCGCGGTGAGCCGCGGCGGCGCGCGCGTGCTTGAGATCGAGGAGGGCGTGAAGGTCGATCCGAAGGCGCTCGCCGCGCCGGCGCTGATGAAGATCCGCAAGGGACGAGGCGCTCCCGCGGTCAGGACGCTCGCGCTCGACGACATCGCCGCCGCCGTCTGCTCCGGCACGCACGAGGTCGACGGGATGATCGTCGTCCCGTGCTCGATGGGGACGCTCTCGCGCATCGCGCATGGCAACTCGGGGAACGTCATCGAGCGCGCGGCCGACGTGATGCTGAAGGAGGGCCGTCCGCTCGTGCTCGTGCCGCGCGAGGCGCCGCTCTCGCGCATCCACATCGAGAACCTGCTGCGCGCCCACGACGCAGGCGCGGCGATCGTTCCCGCGTCGCCGGGCTTCTATCACCAGCCGAAGACGATCGACGATCTCGTGGACCAGGTCGTCACGAAGGCGCTCGACCGACTCGGCGTCCGGCTCGATCTGATCCGCCGATGGAAGACCCGGCCCCGCGAATGACCCCGGCGCGCGGTCTCGGCGCGCTGCGCGCGATCCTCGGCGACATCCACGTCGAGCAGACGCTGTTCTCGCTGCCCTTCGTCGTGCTCGCCGCGCTCCTCGCGGACCGCAGGTACATGGTCATGTGCAACTTCGAGACCCCGCGGGACGAGCTCTTCGGGTGGATACTCGTCGCGCTCGTGGCAGCCCGGGCGTGCGCGATGGCGATCAATCGGTTCGCGGATGGAGTCATCGATGCCGGCAACCCGCGAACGGCCAAGCGCGCTGTGCCTTCGGGGCGCGTGTCGCGCGGCGCGATGGAGGTGTTCGCGCTCGTGATGCTCGCGCTCTTCCTCTTCGCTTCATGGCGGCTCAACAACTTCTGCTTCACGCTAGCGCCGGTGGCGCTGCTCTTCCTTGTCGGCTACTCGTGGACGAAACGGTTCACGCCGCTCTGCCACGTCTGGCTCGGCATCGCGATCGGGATCGCGCCGCTCGGGGCGTGGGCGGGGATCTCGGGCGACCTCGACCATCCGACGCCGTGGTGGCTGTTCGCCGCGGTCGCGACGTGGATCGCCGGGTTCGACATCCTCTACTCCTGCCCCGACGTCGAGATCGACGTGCGCGACGGTCTGCGCTCGATCCCGCAGACGCTCGGCGTCGAGCGCGCGTTCCGCGTGTCGGAGATCCTTCACGTCGGGACCGTCGCGTCGCTCGCAGCAGCCGGCGTCACGTGGCACCTCGGCGTCGCCTGGTGGGTCGGACTCGCGATCGGCGCGGCGCTCCTCGTCGTCGAGCACCGGATCGTGCGGCCCGGCGACTACCGCCGCATGCCGACGGCGTTCTTCCGGCTGAACGCGATCTTCAGCTTCACGCTGCTCGCCGCGGGCGTCATCGACCTGTTCGTCATCGCCTGAGGGACGGCCCCGCTCTATCCTTCCCGCCGTCCGGCATCTCGCCGGCACGGAGGCAGAATGCTCGCCGACTGGCTCGCCGCTGGGGCCGACCCGACGAAGATGACGACCGAGGAGGTCCGGCGTCAGCAGAACCTCCTCGCCGTGCGCGAGGAGCAGGCGGCAGCGCGCCTCGAGAAGCTCCTCGAAGAGCGCGACGCCCTCTTCCGCCGCGGCGCCGGGACGCGCTCGACGGCGCTCCGCCGCGTGCTGGCGCGCCGCCACGGGCGCGTGGACGCCGACGTCCGCGCGTCCGAGCGCGAGCTGACTCGGATCGCGAAGGAGGTCTCCGGGCTCGCCACGATCCGGCGTCTCCTGAAGGACGGCACGTCGCTCACCGCGCCTGGGGACTGCACGCCGCTGCTCACGCTCCTCGACGACGCCTCGAGCTCGGAGGAGGAGTTCGCCGAGACGCTCGCGGGGGCTCTCTCCGGCCGCGGCGGCCGCGAGGTCCCGACGGACACGATCGGCCCCCTGTCGCCTCCGGTCCTCGAAGTCTGGGAGAAGCTCGACCGCGGCGAGATCGCCTCCGTCGAGGACGCTCAGCGCAAACTCGAGAAGCGGTGACCGAGGACGCGGTCCGGCGGGCGTTCGCCGGCGTCAAGCCGCCTGCGGTCGTCGCCGCGGTCGGGCCCGAGACGTTCCTGCGCGAGGAGGCGCTGAAGAGCGCGGCGCACGCCTTCCTCGGCAGCGCCGAGAGCCCCGACCTCGTCACGATCCAGCCGGATCCGTCGATGGAATCGCCCGCGGAATCGGCGGCCCGGTTCCTCGGCGAGGCGCGGACGGCCTCGCTCTTCGGCGGGCCGAAGCTCGTCGCGCTGCGCGACGCGGACGCGGTCGTGGCAGGCGCGAAGGCGGGCTTCCTCGCGTGGCTCGCGGCGCCGCCCGCGAGCGTCGTCGGCGTGCTGCTCGCGGACGAGCTTCCGGCCGACGTGCTCGCGGCCGTCGGCGCAGCCGGGATCGTCGTCCGGTGCGGCGGCCGGGGCGGGGAGCGCGAGTTCGCCGACGCGTTCGTCCGCCGTCGCTCGACCGAGCGCGGCAAGCGGATCTCGGCGTCCGACGCGAAGTTCCTCGTCGAGCGGATCGGCGACGATCTCTCGGCGCTCGACAACGCCGTCGAGATCCTGAGCCTCCACGCGGGCGACGCCGACGCGATCACGTCGTCCGACATCGAGGCGCTCTTCCGATCCGCCCGCGAGGGCACCGTGTGGGAGTTCGGCGACCTGCTCGCGGAGGGCGCGGTCGCCGACGCGCTGACCGAAGCGCAGCGGTGCTTCGCAGAGGGCGTGCCGGAGGACTACGCCGGCGAACGCGTGACCTTCGACGAGCGGCGGATCGCGCAGAAGCTGCTCTCGTCGTTCACGACGTCGGTCGTCCGCGCCTTGGCGATCCGGCGTCAGATCGACGAGGGCGTCCCGCGCGGGAGCCTCCAGTACGCGGAGCCCGCGTTCCGCCGGAACATGCCCTGGAAGGCGAAGGAGCGCGCCGCGCGGATCGCCTCGCGACGGCGTTCCGAGGCGCTCGAAGCGTTGATCGTCCGGGCCGAGGAGACCGAGCGCGGCATGAAGTCGGGCGGCGCCGACGGACGCCTCGCCGTCGCCCGTCTCGCGACGGCCGTGGGCATGGTGAAGTGACCGCGCGCATCAAGAAGCTGCCGCGCGCCGTCGTGGACCGCATCGCCGCGGGCGAGGTCGTCGAGCGCCCGGCGTCCTGCGTGAAGGAACTCGTCGAGAACTCGCTCGACGCGGGGGCGACGCGCGTCGACGTCGAGATCCGCGGCGGGGGACGCGAAGCGATCACCGTGAAGGACGACGGCGTCGGGATGGGCGCAGAGGACGTGGCGCTCGCGTTCGAGTCCCACGCGACGAGCAAGCTGTCCGACGTCGGCGACCTCGACCACATCGCGTCGTTCGGCTTCCGCGGCGAGGCGCTCGCGTCGATGGGTGCGGTCGCGGACTGCCGCATCCTCACGCGCGAACGCGGTGCCGAGCACGGCCACGAGATCGAGAGTCAAGGCGGGACCACGACACCGGTGCGCGTCGCCGCGGCGCCGCCCGGCACCGTCGTCGAGATCCGACAGCTCTTCAAGTACGTGCCCGCGCGGCGGCGGTTCCTCCGCGCGCCGGGGACGGAATCGGCGCACGTGACGTCGGCCGTCCAGGCGGCGGCGCTCGCCAACACGGGAGTCGGCTTCTCGCTGACGCGCGACGGTTCCGTCGCGTTCCGGGTGAACGCCGCCGACGACCGCCGCGAGCGGATCGCGCGGTTCCACGGGCGGCGTCTCGCCGACGCGCTGATCGCCGTCTCGGCGACCGATTCGGGAACGTCGGTCGAGGGGTTCGTCGCCCGGCCCGACGCGGCGAGGCCCTCCGCCGCGTGGCAGCACTTCTTCCTGAACGGACGACCGATCCGCGACCGCTCGCTGCAGCACGCGCTCCGCCACGGCTTCGAAGGACTTCTCACTCGCGACCAGTTCCCCGTGGCGTTCCTCTTCCTCACGATCGACCCGGCGGAAGTCGACGTGAACGTCCACCCGGCGAAGCTCGAGGTCCGCTTCCGCGACGGCGACCGCGTCCACCGTCTCGTCGGTCACGCGGTGCGCGACGCACTCCTCGCGGCCGACGTCCGCCCGGCGATCGCGCTGCCGCCGAACGCGGCGGACGGGACGGTGGGCAACCGGCTGGAAGGAGTCGGCGAGGCGCTGGCCGCGTTCCTCAGCGCGCCGCGCGCAGAACCGACGCAGCACGAGGGAGCTGCGCACTCGTCATCGACGCCCGCGCCGCTGACCGCGCGGCCCGCCGTGCGCTACCTCCAGGTCCGCGACACGTTCCTCGTGTTCGAGACGGACGACGGCATCGCCGTCGTGGACCAGCACGCGCTGCACGAACGCATCCTCCTCGAAGAGCTCAAGTCCCGCGTCGCCGCGGGAGGTCTCGAGGTGCAGATCCTCCTCGTCCCGGCCGTGATCGAGATGCCCGCGGCGGACGTCGATCTCCTGCTCGCAGAGGCGGACACGCTCGCGGGACTCGGTCTACGCGTGGATCGCTTCGGCGAGACGTCGATCGCGCTCCAGTCGCTCCCGGCGTTGCTCGCGCGCCGCGACCCGGCGCGCGTGCTCGGCGGCGTCGTCGAGCGACTGCGAGACGGCCGCACGCCCGGCGGCCGCGGCGCGCTCCTCGAAACGCTGCTCCACAGCATGGCCTGCCGCGCGGCGATCATGGCGGGCGACCGCATCACCGAGGCGCAGGCCGCGGAACTCCTGCGCCGCGCGGACCTGATCGACTCGCGCCAGGGCTGCGCGCACGGACGTCCGACGGGGCTGCGCATCCCGTTCTCGGATCTCGAACGACGCTTCCGTCGCTAGCGGGGCTTCGGGCGCTTGAACGCGTCGTCGGTGACGGTGTTCACGTCCACGCTGCGCGTGAACACCTCGAGCACCTTGCGCGGTTCGGGGGCACCCGGGAGCTTCTCGTGCACCGTCACCTTGAACGGGAAGCGGAGCTTCGCGTCGGCGGGCTCGGCGTCGCCCGTCTTCAGGCGGACCTTCGGGAAGCTCTCGTGGTACGCGAATCGGTAGAGCAGCGTCGCGCCGCCCGGTTCGAACGGCGGCATCGCCGCGGCGACGACGTCGCCGTACTCGCCCTCGGCCGGGTTCGCGATCCACAGCGTGATCGGCAGCGCGTTCGGGTTGTCGGCAGGCGGCGTGCGCTTGACGGCAACCGTCGGACCGACGTCGTCGCCCTCGGCCGAGAACGGCTTCGCGCCGTCGAGCATCGACCACGCGCTCTTGTCGCGCAGCAGTTTGTCGAGGATCGCCACGTCGAGGAGCTGGTCGATCACGCGGCGGTGGAACTGGAGCTGGTCGTAGTCGGCCTTGTGCTCGGCGCCGAGGAGCGGCTGCACCTTCTCGCCGTCGTAGAACCAGCCGTACTTCGAGGGCTCGTACCACGACTTCGTGGTCGTCCGGCCGTCGACGGTGAGCTGCGTCTTCACGGAGCCCAGCTTCCAGTCGAAGACGAGACCGCCGTCGTCGGTCTGGATCATCTGCGTGGTCTCGGTCTTCCCGTCGGCCGACGTCTTCGTGCTCTCGAA
>JANNHP010000403.1:0-2170 GCA_031404455.1 Planctomycetia bacterium
GACCACGACGACTCGCGACGTCACCTGCCACGCTTCGTTCATGGTGTCCAGGTCGGGCAGCAGTTCGACGAGCGCCGGAACCGCGCCCTTCGCCGCCGGACCGGCGCGTCCGAGCGCCGCGGCGCCTTCGCGGAACCCGAACGCCATGGTCCCCCGCGTGACGCCGGCGGTCAGACGCCGCAGGACCGTCGGTGTCGGAGCGGCGCGCTCGCAGAGCGTGTACCACGCGTAGTTCGCCGTGTCCGGAGCGCTGTGGCTCGCGCTGATGTCGTGATCGCCGAGCAGCGCGTCGATCACGTCGAGGGCCTCGGCGTCGTCCGGGGAGATCGCGAGCACCGTCTCCGCGCGGTCCAGGCGTTGGGCGTCGTCGGTGGCCGCGCGCAGACGCGCCTTGACGAGCGGCAGCACGGCCATCGCGGCGGGACCCACGGCGCGCAGGCCGAGGAACACTTCGTACGACGCGCCGGGCTTGGCCGCCTCGGCGGCGAAGCGCGGGAAGAGCATCGACGGCGCGCACCCGGCGCGTGCCGCGACGAGCGCGAGGTGATCGGCGCGCTCCGGATCGTCGTGCAACACCTCGCGGAACTTGTGCTCGCGCCCGATGCGGATGAGCGCCCGGACGCAGCGATCGACGAGATCCGCCGACTCGTCGGATCCCCCGTCGCCGCGCGGGTGACGCACGCAGGAGTAGAGGAAACCGGACTCGACGGCTGCGTCCGGTCCGATCGCGGCGAACGCATCCGCCGCCGCGGCCGGGGCGAAGCGGATCCCGCGGGCGCTCCACGAGTCCGGCGCGAGCTTGCTCTTGGTGAGACAGATCCCCAGCGCGCGCAGGAGCGTCGGCTCCGCGCACCGGAGCCGGGCCGCGATCCGCGCGCCGCAGAAGGCCTGCACGGCGAACTCGGACTCGATCAGCGGCACGAGCGCTCGTGCTGCGGGGGCGCGGCGCGGGTCGTCGGTCACGGCGATCGAGCGCTCGGCGACGGCGTCCGCGCCGAACATCGCCAGTGCGACGGCGGTCATCTCGCGGGTGGCGCCGTCGGTCCGGCGAAAGACCTCCGCGGCCCTGGCGCGCCACCAGACCTCGCTCGGCGCGTGGTCGCGAATCGTCAGGGCCGCAGCGGCGCAGCGTTCGACCGTCGAGGCGTCGTCAGGGTCGCCTTCGACGCCGAAGCCGTCGAGCGGATTGCGGAGAGGCAGAGTCACCAGTCCTTCGAGGGTCCGGCCGAAGCACTTCGGCCCCTCGAAACGCGAGCGCTCCCCGCAGAACGACGTCAGCACCGGCGCGGCGGCGACCGCCATCGAATCGATCGCCTTCGCCGCCGCCGCGACGACCGCCGCGTCCTCGTCATCCAGCAGATCCACCAGCATCGGCACCGCGACGGCGCCGTCCGGGAACCGGTCCGTCAGCTCGGCCGCGGCCTTCGCGCGGACGGCGGGGTCGTCGGCGACGAGGTCGTTCTCGAGGTCGGCGATCGCGCGTTGCTTCTCGTCGCCGCCGCGGGCGACGGTGTCCGTCGCGGCGGCGAGGGCGACGAGCGCGAGCGGGATCGCGATCATCCGGAACGAGACGTGCTTCACCCGCATGCGAGTCCTCCTCACCGTGAGGGCGGATGGTATCGCTCGCGCGTCACAGACGTCGAACGCGCGACCGTCCGGTCCGCGCGTCGAGGACGACGATCGCCCCGGCTTCGAGCGCCGCCGCGTGCTTGCGGACCGCCGCGGCGACGTCGTCGATCGATGCTCGGTTCAAGTCATCGACGTGTCGCACTTGGATGACGCTGGGCTTCGTCGCTCCGGAGCGCTTCAGGCGGCCCGCGATGCCGAGATCTTGAGTGAGGAGGACGTGACCGCGCGTTTGCGACCATCGAACGAGGTCGTCGTCGACGGCGTTGCGCAGACCCACGTCGGCCCAGTACACGGCATCGATCCCGCGAGCCTGGAGTCCGTCCACCCACGACGTGCCGAAGTTCACGTCGATCAGGACCCTCATGCCGTCGGCTGGAGGCTCCCGCGCCGCTCGGCCAGCCACGCGCCGAACGCGCAGGCCTCCCGCAGGTCCTCGACCTCAAGGAACGGGAACTCGGCGAGGATCTGCCCCTCGGTGTGGCCCGCCGCGAACCAGTTGAGGACGTTGCCGACCGTGACGCGCAGGTCGCGGATGCAGGGG
>JANNHP010000404.1:0-13418 GCA_031404455.1 Planctomycetia bacterium
AGCCACTAAGTTGACGGCGATGACGCATGCGTCGCCCGGTGCTTCGCCATGGTTCTGCGTCCAACCGGGCGACGCATGCGTCGCCCCTACGAAGACAGGCGCCCGCGCGAGGTCCGCCCGATGAGTCGCGCCGTCGTCTTCGCCTACCACGACGTCGGCTGCATGGGCATCCGCGTGCTGCGGAGCCTCGGCGTCGAGATCGGCGTCGTCTACACGCACGACGACGACCCCGGCGAGAACCACTGGTTCGGCTCGGTGCGCAAGACCTGCGCGGAACGCGGCGTGACCTGCACGACCGCGGACCCGCATCTCGCCGAGGAACTCGAACGGATGCGTGCCTTCGCGCCCGACGCGATCTTCAGCCTCTACTACCGCAACATGCTGAAGGACTCGGTCCTCGAGATCCCGCGCCACGGCGCCGTCAACCTGCACGGCAGCTACCTGCCGCGCTACCGCGGCCGCGCGCCGGTGAACTGGATGCTGCTGCACGGGGAGACGCAGGGCGGCGTGACGCTGCACTACATGGTGCGCAAGCCGGACGCGGGCGACATCGTCGACCAGGTGGCGTTCGCGATCGGGCCGGACGAGACCGGCGTCGACGTCTACAAGCAGATGCTGCCGGCGGCGGAGCTCGTGCTCCACCGAAGCGCAGGTGCTGTGATGGACGGGACCGCGCGACGCATCCGCCAGATGGAGTCGAAAGCGACGTACTACGGTCGTCGTCGTCCTGAGGACGGGCTCATCGACTGGAACTGGTGCGCAGCCGACGTTCGCAATCTGGTGCGCGCGGTGACGAAGCCGTATCCGGGAGCGTTCACGTTCGCAGGCGGCACGAAGGTGCTCGTGTGGTGGGCGACTCGTGCGCCGTTCGCGTTCACCGATGATGTTCCGCAGGCGGGAACGGTGGTGCACAGAGACGGAATCGTCGTGGCGTGCGGCGATTGGCAACCGCTGCGCCTCGACCGAGTCGAGATCGACGGCCGCGAAGGCGCCGGCACGGACTTCGCGGACATCCTCCGCGATGGCCTCATTCTCGGAGGTGGCTGAATGACCAACGATCGAACGGCTGAAGCGCCTGTCTGTCTGGCGCGCGGAGCGCGCCAGTGATGGACGTCCTCATCCTCGGCGTCAACGGCTTCATCGGCAGCCACCTGACCGACGCGATCCTCGCGCGCACCGACTGGCGCGTCCACGGCATGGACCTCGACAGCGACCGCGTGAAGCCGTGGATGTCGAGCGACCGCTTCAAGTTCCTCGAGGGCGACGTCTCGATCAACCACGAGTGGATCGAGTACCACGTGAAGAAGTGCGACGTGGTGCTGCCGCTCGTTGCGATCGCGACGCCGGCGACGTACGTGAAGAACCCGATGGCCGTCTTCGAGCTCGACTTCGAATCGAACCTGAAGGTCATCCGCCAGTGCGTCACCTACAAGACGCGCGTGATCTTCCCGTCCACCTCCGAGGTGTACGGCATGTGCCAGGACGAGGAGTTCGACGAGGAGACGAGCCACCTCGTCTACGGCCCGATCGCGAAGAGCCGCTGGATCTACGCCTGCGCGAAGCAACTCCTCGACCGCGTCATCGCGGCGCTCGGCCGCGACCAGGGACTCGAGTACACGCTCTTCCGCCCGTTCAACTGGATCGGCCCGCGCCTCGACTCCATCCACACGGCGAAGGAAGGCAGCTCGCGCGTCGTCACGCAGTTCCTCGGGCATCTCCTGCGCGAGGAGCCGATCACGCTCGTGGACGGCGGACGGCAGCGGCGGAGCTTCACGTACGTGGACGACGGCATCGATGCCCTGATGAAGATCCTCGCGAACAAGGACGGCTGCGCGAACTCGCGGATCTTCAACATCGGCAACCCCGCGAACGACCGCTCGATCAAGGAACTCGCCGACGCGATGGTGAAGATCCTCGGCGAGTTCCCCGGCTACGAGGGACTCGCGAAGCGCGCGAAGATCGTCGAGCAGTCGGCCGAGGGCTACTACGGCAAGGAGTACCAGGACATCACGCGCCGCGTGCCGTCGATCAAGCGGGCGCGCGAGATCCTCGGCTGGGAGCCGAAGCACGACTTCGACGGGTCGATCCGGAAGACGATCGCGCACTACGTGACGACCGAGTCGATGCCCGGGGACGGCTCGTCGGCCGCCGAGGTGCATGGTTAGTCGCGCGCTCTCCCGGAACGCGGGCCGGATCGCGTTCGCGATCGCCGTCCTTCTCTGCGTCGCCGGAATCTTCCAGCAGGGGCTCTGGACGCCCGACGAACCGCGCGAGGCCGAGATCGGCCGCGAGATGCTCGTCTCGCACTTCTCGGCGATGCCGACGCTCGGCGAGGTGCCCTTCCTCGAGAAGCCGCCGCTCTACGCGTGGATCACGGCGGCGTTCTACGCGGCGTTCGGCGTCAGCGCGGCCGTCGCCCGTCTGCCTGCGGCGCTCTGCAGCATCGGCGCGATCTGGGTCGCGTACCTCATGGGCAGACGCGTCGCCGGACGCCTCGCGGGTCTCGCGTCGGCGGTCGTCCTCGCGACGATGTGGCAGTTCTCGGAGACGAGCCACAAGGCGGTTCTCGACATCGCGCTGACGTTCTTCGTCGCGGCGGGGCATCTCGCGTTCCTAGCGACATACGGTTCCAGGATTCCGCCGTCGGGATGCAAAGCCGACCTGCCGGGAGCGACAGCTCAGCGCAGTCCGACGGCGGAATCCTGGAACCGTATGTCGCCGTACATCGCCATCGGCGTCCTCTCCGGACTCGCCTTCCTGACGAAGGCGTGGATCGGGCCCGCGCTGCTCTGTGCGCCGCCGATCCTCGCGGCGGCGGCGATGCGCGACTGGGAGTACGTGAAGCGCGTGCTGCCGCGCGCGTTCGTGGCGGCGGTCCTCGGCGTCGCGATCCTCGGCGGTCCCTGGGTGATGGCGCTCGCGAACACTCCGGGCGGCGGATGGCCCGCGGTGAAGGAGTGCCTCGTCACCGAGTACGTCGGCCGCAGCGTCGGCGGTGACGAATTCAGGAAGCAGGGACACGCGAACCCGCCCTGGTACTACCTGACGGTCACGCTCGTCATCGTCGCGCCGTGGTGCCTCGCGCTCCCCGCGATGCTGAAGAGCGGCGCGCTCTCTCGGACGTGGCGCGGCGGGCGAGCGCTCTGGTGCGGGCTGACGTTCGTCGCGGGCGTCGTTCTGCTGTCCGTCCCGTCGGGCAAGCGCGACCTCTATCTCGTCCCGATGATGCCCGTTGCGGCGGTCGCCGTCGGCGTGTGGCTGTCGCGCGTCGGATCGCGGCGCGGCGGCGCGTGGGACCGGATGACGTGCCGCGCGATCACCGCGCTCGCATGGACCGTGATCACCGTCATCGGCCTCGGCATCGCGTACGCGTCGCAGGGCGGACACCTGCCCGGATCGGCCGGCGATCTCGCTCCGCACCTCGACTATCGCCACTTCGGCTGCGGCGCGATCGTCGTCGGAGTGACCTGTCTCGCGGCCGCGATCTGGGTCCGCCGCGTGAAGGGCTTCGTACCGCCGGCGCCCGTCCGCACGACGTGGGCGCTCGTCATGTTGTTCGCGCTCCTCCACGCTGCCGTCCGTCCGCTGCTCGATCCGCCGCGCGATCTCTCGGCCGGGGCGAGGCAGATCGCTTCGCTCGTGCCCGAGAACGAGCGGTTCGTGGCGCTCGACGCCGACGAGACGACACTTGCGTTCGTGCCGTTCTACTCCGGCCGCATCCTCGAGAACTTCGAGACCGCGGACGAGGCGCTCGCGGCGCTCGGCTCCGGCGCGACGAAGTACCTCGTCGTCATGGACAAGGACATCCGCAAACTCACGCCGGCGCTGAAGAGGCGGCTCGAACTCGTGAAGACCGTGGAGATCACAGCCACGCGCGAGGTCAACGTCTACGCGCTGAAGCCGTGACGCCGGCGCTCTGCCTGAAGGTCGACGTCTGCACGCACGACGGGATGAAGTTCGGCGTCCCGCGCCTCCTCGCTCAACTGAAGCGTCTCGGCGCGAAAGCCACGTTCTGCCTCGCGTTCGGGCCCGACAACTCGGGCAAGGCGATCTTCAGCCTCTTCAAGCCGGGCTTCGCGAAGAAGATGCTCGGCAGCGGCGCGCCGAAGCTCTACGGCTGGCGCACGACCGTGTCGGGCACGCTGCTCCCCGCGCGGCCGATCGCGTCGGCGTTCCCGGATCTCGTGCGCCGCATCGAGGCCGAGGGCCACGAGGTCGCGCTCCACGCGTGGGACCACCGGCGCTGGCAGGACCACGTCGCCGCGATGGACGACGCCGAGATCCGCGCGCACTACGAGCGCGCCGCGAGTTCGTACGCGGAGATCCTCGGCCACCCGCCGCGCGGAGCGGGTGCCGCGGCGTGGATCGTCACCGCGCGGAGTCTCGCGATCGAGGACGCGCTCGGTCTCGCGTGGGCGAGCGACCTTCGTTGTGTCGGTGGGCGCGGCGGCACGCCGTGCCGGCTCCGCGCCGCCGGCCGCGTGTTCGCGACGCCGCAGGTCCCGACGACGGGGCGCTGCATCGAGGAACTGCTCGCGGTCGGAGTGCGCGAGACGAAGGACCTCGCCGACGCGCTCGTCGCCGACCTCGCGCCCGCCGAGCCCGCGGTCCTCGCCGTCCACGCCGAGGTCGAGGGCGGGCCGTACGCCGCGGTGCTCGACGACGTCGTCGCGCGCGAGCGCGCGGCGGGGCGCGCGATCCGCACGATCGGCGAGTTCATGGCGTCGCTCGACGTCGCGTCGCTGCCGGTGCGCGACCTTGCGTTCAAGCCGCTAGCAGGCCGCAGCGGCCGCGTCGCGACGGCGGGCTGATCATTTCGCGATCCGCCGCTTCGCCCAGACGACGAGGTTGCGCACGACGAGGTCCACGTTCTCCAGCGTTTCCGGCGAGTCCTTCGCGCCCTCCACGAACCCGTGGTCGCCGGGGACGATGACGACGCGCTGCCGGCTGCCGGTCATCTGCATCGCGCGGTAGAGGATCTGCAGGTCGCAGAGCGGGTCGTTGTCGCCGACGACGAGGAGGGCGCTGTCGCCGAGCTTCTCGAAGCCCGTGACGCGCGGGTCGATCGAAGTCGGGTCGTCTGGATCGCTCATCGGCGGCGTGAGGAGGGCGAAGCCCGCGGTGTCGTCCTTGTGTTTCGCTCCCCAGCGGATGACGGCCACGCTGCCCAGCGACTTACCTGCGACGAGCACCTTCGTCACGCCCGGCTGTTTCCTCGCGAACGCGACTGCAGCGTCGAGATCGGCGACCTCGTTCGCGAGTTCCTCGGAGGGCTCGCCCTTCGCCGTGAAGTAGGCCCAGTCGAACCGCACGGCCGTGAACCCCGAATCCGCGAGCGCCTCGGCGCCGCGCTTCAGGAGCGGGAGTTCCCGGTGGTAACCCTGGCCCGGCGCCAGCACGACGGCCGCGCCGTTCGGGTTCGCGGGACGGTTCACCGTCGCTTTCAGCGCGACGCCGCGAGGCGTGGCGATGTCGGCGTCGGCGGGGCCCGCCTCGTCCTTCCCGAGAGCTGTCACGGCCGCGAGCGCGGCGAAGAGCAACGTGGTCGCGATCATTGTCTTGCGCATGCGCAAAGGATAGTCCGCTGCGTAGACTCCCGCGACATGCAGACCGTCGACGCATCCCGCCTCGCCGCCGCCTCCGCGACGGCGAAGACGAGCCCCCGCCTTCGCATGAACGACAATCTCCACCACATGGACGATCCGATCCACCGCCTGCTCAACGCGACGGAGCCGGGCACGTACGTGCAGCCGCACCGTCACGGCACGCCGGCGAAGGGCGAGACGCTCTGCGTGCTGAAGGGACGCGGCGCGATCCTCGTCTTCGACGACGCGGGCCGCGTCACGGAGAGGGCGCTGCTCTCGCCTTCGGGGCCCGTGTTCGTGGCAGAGGTCCCGGCGGGCACGTGGCACACGCTCGTCGCGCTCGAGCCGGGCACGGTGTGGTTCGAGGTGAAGTCGGGTCCGTACGCGGCGCCGCCCGCGCAGGACGTCGCGACGTGGGCCCCGGCGCCGGGAGCGCCGGACGCCGGGGCGTATCTCGACCGCCTCGTCCGACTCTGCGAGATTGCGTAGTCACACATGACGACAGCCGAAGAGACCGCCGAACGCCGCGACAAGCTCATGGGCAGGATCCGCCTCGTGACGCTCTGGATCGTGGGCGCAGGACTCGTGGTGGTCGGGTCCGCGATGGGGCGGCCGCACCCGATCGGGTGGGCGGTCGGGCTCGTCATCGCGGGGCTCGGCATCGCCGTGCGCTCGTGGGCGGCCGGATACCTCATCAAGTCGAAGGCCCTCATCACCGGCGGCCCGTACGCCTACGTGCGCAATCCGCTCTACCTCGGCCGCGTGCTCGTGGGGACGGGGATGTGCATCGCGGTCCGGATGCCCGAGGGCTGGCCGCTTCCCGCGTACCCGTGGCCGAACGTCGTCGCGATCGCGGCGTTCTACGCGTTCTTCTTCGGGTACTACATGCCGCGCAAGGAACGGATCGAGCCCGCGCGACTGCGCGAGTACCACGGCGACGCGTACACGCGCTACCAGCAGGCGGTCGGCTCGATCATCCCGAACTTCTTCCGCCGCTACGACGAGCGCAACGGGTCCTGGGGCTGGGCGCAGTACGACCGGCTGAAGGAGTACCATTGGGTCGTCGGCTACGTGCTCATCTTCACGGCGCTCGGCCTGCGCGCGTATGGGGTGATTTGACGGCCGATCGGCGCGCCGCGTGGTTCGTCTTCGTCGCGGCTGTGGTGTTCTTCTCGATCGGCGCCGCGTCCCGCGGACTCTGGCACCCCGACGAGCACCGCATCGCCGAGATCGCGCGGGTCATGTCGCTGCCCGGCGGCGACTGGATCGTGCCGCACCTCGGCGGCGAGGTGTACACGCACAAGCCGCCGGTCGTCCCGTGGATCGTCGCCATCGCGCACGGCCCGCTGGGGCTCGATCTCGCGATCGCGGCGAAGGTCCCGTCGATCCTCGGCGGGGCGCTCGCCGTGCTCGCGACGTTCCTGATCGCGCGCCGCTTCTTCGGTCACACCGCGGGCGTCGCCGCCGCCACCGTCCTCGCCACGGCGGGGGAGTTCGACTGGATCTGCCGCCGCGCGCAGTACGACCCGCTGCTCACGGGCTTCACCACGATGGGGATGTGGTGCTTCGTGCGGTCACGTTTCCCAGCGCCGGACGAACGCGCGACTCCGTGGCGCGACGCCATCCTCGGCTCGTTGTGCGTCGGCCTCGGCGTGATGGTGAAGGGACCCGTGGCGCTCATCTTCACGGCGCCCGTGCTGATCGCGTTCGCAGTCGCCTCGCGCGAGTCGAAGTCGCTCGCCACGCCGCGCGCGGCGGCGGTGCTGCTCGTGCTCCTCCCTGCGGCCGTCTGGCTCACGTTCGCGGGGGCGCAGGGCGGGACGGACTACGCCTCGAAGCTCGTGATCGATCGCGCCGCGGCGCAGACGGGCGGCGACGACAGCAAGGCGGAGCCGTTCTGGTACTACCTCGTGGCGCTGCCGAAGGGGCTCCTGCCGTGGACGTTCTTCCTGCCCGCGGCCGTGCTCGCGGCGACCAGCCGCCGCAAGGACGACGAACGCCGCGCGG
Organism: Planctomycetia bacterium; assembly: GCA_031404455.1. GTDB lineage: Bacteria > Planctomycetota > JAJSAM01 > JAJSAM01 > JAJVHW01 > JANNHP01. The sequence goes on from JANNHP010000404.1 coordinate 7,593, forward strand.
ACCTCTTCACGCTCGCGTGGCTCGTCGTGCCGTTCGTCGTGATGTCGCTCATCCCGGCGAAGCGCGACCTCTACCTGCTGCCGCTCTATCCGGCTCTCGCGATCTGCGTGGGCAAGCTCGCGGCGCTCGGGGACGAACGGCTTCGCGGAGCCGCGTTCGGCGTGCCTCGCACGATCGTGGGCGTCCTCGCGCTCGCGGGCGGCGTCCTCGCGATCGTCCTCGCCGCGCTCGTGATGACGGGCCAGGACGGCGCGATCGAATCGCGCGTCCCTGCGTGGACGACTGTCCGCGGCGGGATCGGCTGGTCCGGCCCGATCCTCACCGTCCTCGCGGGTGCGCTGCTTGCCGTCCTCGGATGGAAGACGCTCCGCGACGCGTCGCCCGCGCGCGCGTTCGAGCACGTGCTCAGCGGGGCCGTCGTCGGCTCGATGGCGTTCGCGGCGATCGTCCTGCCGTCGGCTGATCCGGCCGAGTCGCCGCGCAGGTTCTACGAGAAGACTGCGGCGCTCGTGGGCGACGCGCCCGTCGTCCGCTACGGTGTGAACGACTTCGCGGGCCACTGGACGATGCGCCGTGCGCAGATCCCGTACGTCCGCGAGGCCGACGCGGCCGAACGGTTCCTCCGCGACACGCCCGGCCCGGCGTTCGTCGTCGTCGAACGCGAGACGCTCGACAGGAAGGGCGCCCCCGCGCGGACGAGGATCGTCCTCGAGGAGAGGCTCCCGCTCGACAAGGACCTGCTCCTCCTCACGCGCGACGACCGCTGACTACGTCCCGCTGCCCTTCGCGTCTCGCGCGGCCCGGCGTTCGGCCGTCGCCTTGACGCGCTTGTCCCAGCGGCGGCGGTAGCGGCGGATCATCTTCCCGATCCGCACCCGGTCGCGGTGCCGCCAGACGGGAAGGAGCAGGCGCCAGAGGAGCGGCGGCGAGCCGGGGCCAACGGCCGTCGCGAAGTCGATGAGACTGACCGTGCCGCCCGAGTCGACGAGCACGTCGCGCCGGCCGATGTCGCCGTGCGCGAAACCCCGCTCGTGGACGCCGCGGAGAACGCGCTCGATGCGGTCCGCCGTCTCGGGCGAGATGCCCTTCTTCCGGAGCTCGAAGAGCGTCTTGCCAGGCGCCCATTCGACGACGAGCGTCGTCGCGGTCGCGCCCACGAGGTTCGGAACACCCGGAGTTCCCGCGAGCTTCGCGAGCATCCGTCCCTCGCGGCGCAGCAGGAACCCGCCGAGCAGGCGTCGCGAGATCGCCGGGCGGTGCGCGAGCGTCTTGACGACGAGCGAACGTTCGCCGTCCCGGACGAGGAACACCTCCGCCTTCGAGAGGTTGCGCGCCTCGCCGATGCGCTCGCCGCGCCGTTCGAGGTCCGCGATGTCCAAGGTCATCGGGACGAGACTAGAAAGCGTCGGTACCGACTCCGACCCCTTTCCGTCGCTTTCTCAGTCGGGGGCGTCGCGCGCCGCCTCGCCGCCGCCGAGGCGGCGCGCGACCGAAGCGCGGATCACGGCGAGCCGCATGCGCAAGCGCACCCAGAACGTCAGGAAACCGAGGCGCGACGGCGACCCAGCGATCGCGCTCTCGAGGATGGGGCGGAGCGCGCCGTACTGCTTGAGCACGCGGACGAGCGCATGGGTCCTCCAGCGGTACTTCCAGAGCTTCACGTTCCGTATCCCGGCCATGCGCCGCGCCTGCTTCGCGTCCACCGTGTCGCCGTTCGGGTAGTGGATGTGGAGCATCGTCCGGGCGCCGCGTCCGTCGGCGAGGAGCCGCTTGATGTCGAGGTACGGATGGTCCTTCCCCATGTGATGGTGGATGAGGCGCAGCTTCTCCTGGTCGTGGAAGTCCTCCGGCAGGACGAGCCGCGTCTTCGGCGCGAAGGCGTGGACCTCGTCGGCGTCGATCAGGATGCCGAAGAGCAGCGCCGCGTACCCGCCGGACGAGTTCCCCACCGTGACGACGCGCTTCGCCCCGTGCCGCGCGCAGTGGTCGCGCACGTACGCGGCCACGGCGTCCGCGCTGTCGCCGATCGAGGGGAGGCCGCCCAGGTACCAGAGGCCGCTCGGGTCGCGCAGGAACAGTTTGTGTGCGGCGACGTCGGACACCGTGTTCCGGAACTCGAATGCGGGCATGCCGCCGAATCCGCCGCCGAATCCGGCGAAGAACACGAGCACCACTTCCGCGCCGCCCGGTTCGTCCACCGACAGAGCGCACGCCTCGCCGGCCCAAGCCTCCTGGGGCAATCCGAGTCCTTTCGATGAGGGGAGAGCGCGCGACCCCCTCACTTCGGGGCGATGAGTACGAAGCTCTCGCGCGACGCGTCGACCGACAGATGTGTAGCAAGGATCTCGAACGGCCCGACGACCTTCTCCACCGCTGCGAGCGCCGGCGGGACCGTGACGATCAGCCACGCGTCCCGGTCCTTCGCGATCCTCCGCATCCGCATCGGCTGGGTCAGCCGCAGATCGAACATGACGGCGGGGCTGTCGAGGCCCGTCGCCGCGAGCCGGACGCCGCGCCGCGCCGCCTCGGCGCGGGCGGTCTCGGCGAACGCGAGGTAGGACGCGCGCGACACGCTCGGCGCGAGCGCGACGGTGTCGCGTACGGAGTTCGCCACCCCGAACGCGGCGAGTCCGACGAACGAGGCCGCAGCGTCGTCACCTCGCCATCGCGGCGCGAAGACCGCCGCTGCTCCGGCGAGGCAGATCGCCGCCATCGCGACGAGCACGGAGGTCGCCGCGCCGTCCGCGAGTCGTTCGGCGACGAACGGTACGAAGATGCACGCCGCGCTCACGACGAGCCCGGCCGCGACCCATCGGGGCGCCCACTCGGGGAACTTCCGGTCCGCGAGCGCGGCGACGAGCAGCAGCACGGCCGGCTCGGCCGGGTAGATGAGGTCGGGCCGCTGGTGCGAGACGAAGCTGAACATCGCGAAGTGGACGACGATCCACGAGAGCGCGAGCGACACGAGGGGCGGGCAGGCCGCAGCGGAGTTCGCGCGGAGCGTACGCGCTGCGACCCAGATCGCCGGGCCGAGCAGCACCACCCAGGGCGTGAGCCGGAACGGAAGGTGCAGGACGTAGTACATCGGGTTCGGACCACCCGCGCGCGCGACGTGGCGGACGAGTTCCCGGCTGACCATCGTGTCGTACACGTCTGCGCGCGTCTGCCCCGCTGCCAGGAACCACGCCGCGAGCACGGCGACGCCGGCGAGCGCCGGGACGCCCGCTTCCGTCCACGCGCGGCGACCGCGTTTCGTGACGACGAGATGGACAGCGATCGCCGCGCAGGAGAGCAGGCCGCCCGGTCCCTTCGCGAGGCACGCCGCGCCGGCGAACGCCGCGGACAGGGCGATCCCCGCGCTCGGCATCGACGGCTCTCCGATCGAGCCGACGTACACGAGCACCTGCGCGGCGAGCAGGAAAGCGAGGAGGCCGTCGGTCCGCACCACGCCGGAGAGGTGGATGAAGTGGTGCGACGTCACGAGCGCCACGCCCGCCGCGGTCGCGACGCGCGGTCCCGCGAGACGGCGGGCGATGTCCCACGTCACGACGACGAGCCCGAGCGCCGCGAGGACGGCCGGCACGCGGATCGTCGTCTCGTCGATCGTCCCCGTCGCGAACGACACCAGCGCCGCGAGCCACGTGTAGAGCGGCGGCTTCGTCGCCGCGACGCCGAGGCACCCCGGCGCCAGCCAGTTCCCGTTCTGGACGACGTCGAGGACGTACTGCGCCTGCCTGCCCTGGTCGGTCTCCTGGAGCTCAAACGGAGTGAAGAGCCGCAGAGCGAGGAGCGGCAGCGCGACCGCGAGGACGACGAGCAGGCTGATGCGCCCTGCGCGGCCCTGGGTCATGAGCCGCAGGGCGCGACTCGACGCAGGGCTGCACGAGCGAACAGCGCGGCCGCGAGAGCCGCGGCGAGGAGCGAGGCCCAGAGCGCCCACGGGTGCCCGCGCAGCCACGGATAGAAGCTGCCCACGGCGGTGCGGAGGAACTCGTCCTTGAGGCGGACGCGGCGCGGGATGCGGTCCACATCGAGGCGGTGACTCGCGCCCTTCGTCGCGCCGGGCTCGGTCGAGAGCGTGAGCACCGCCTTCGAGACGGAGGGATCGTCGCCCGCGGACGAGCGGTCGCAGTTCTCGCCGAGGAGGTAGTGGATCGTCCCCGCAGCGTCGGGCGTCGTGTCGTTCCGGTGCCAGTGACCGGAAAACGTCATCGTTGCGACGACGCCGGTCGACGCGATCTGCCGCGCGCGCGTGTCGACCGTGTCGTTCCCAACGACGCCGTCCGTGCGCGAGAGCGGCCGGTGCGCGACGAGGATCGTGCCGCAGCGCGGCGGCGCGTCCTTCGCGACCTCACGCAGCAGATCCATCGAAGCGGGCGAGATCGGACCGCCCGAGTCGTCGAGACCGACGATGCGCCATCCGCGCACGTCCATCCGCCACTCGGGCGGCCCGACCCATTCGGTCCAGTTCGCCGTCGTCCCGTCGGGCTCGATGTCGTGGTTGCCGACGACCGCGATGACCGGGATGCCGGGCGCGTGCTCCCCGAACACCCGGCGCAGCACCGCGTACCGTCCCGGCAGACCCTTGTTCGCCGCGTCCCCGAGCTGGAGGATGAAGTCCACGTCGGCTTCGCGGTGTGCGTCGAGCACGTCGCCGAGTTCGCTGATCCCGTTCTGGATGTCGCCGAGCACGGCGATCCGGAGCGGCTTCGTCGGATCGCCCTGCGCGACCGTCTTCTCGATCGCGGCCGCGTCCGTCCCGAGTCGGCGCCAAACGTTCGCCTCGGACGGCGGCCAGGCGCTCGAGCCGATCGCCCACGTCGCCGCGAGAAGGCACGCGACCGCGGCCGACGCAAGTGCGCCTAGCGCGAACGCGGTGCGACGCGCCTTCGAGGGAGCGGGGGAGGTCACGGCCCGAGGAGGCTACTCCCTCCACCCGTCGTTTCCTGACGATCCGGAACGCGGGCCGCGTCGCGCAGGAGGTATCCTCTTGCCCTCCCATGTCCGGCGAAGCCCTCCCCGCCCCCGAGTCCTGCCTGCACAACCTCCATCGCGTCGGCGACGGACGGCAGCCCGTCCCCGAGCCGACCGACACCTGCCGCAACTCGCTCGGCGTGTTCCACATGATGGACTGCCCGCTGACGGTCGGGCTCGCGTGCGTCTACTTCGACCCGTCGCCGGAGCCTCATGCGACGACGAGCGACCTCGATCTCGAGGCCGCGCGCGAGGAGATGCAGCGCGACTTCCTCGGATGGCGCTACCGGCGCCGCGTGCGCTGGCTGACCAAGCCGAAGAGCGTCGTGCCCGTCGGCATCGTGATCGACGTGCCGCCCGAGGCCGAGGAGGTCGTGCCGGAGATCCTCGTCCTGCGCGCGCCGCCGCCCGTCGCGCCGGGGGCCGAAGCGGGCGCGCCGACGGACGCCGGGGCTCTTGCGGTGGCGCCCTCCGGCGAGCCGATCACGACGTCGATCGGACCCGCTGCGCCCACCGCGCCCGAGCGCTATCCCGGGCAGCGGCGATCCGAGGAGCGTCTCGCGAAGAAGCGTGCGCGCCTCGCCGCGCTCGATGCCACCGCCGCCGCGAAGAAGGCCGCGCAGATAGCGGCCGTGTCGGCAAAGGTTCCCGGCGACGAAGCCCCTGACGACGGCGGAGACGACGGTTTCGGCGACGACGACGAGGGCGGCGATGACGAGTTCGGGGGCGATCTCGCCGAGGTGACGCCCGTCGACACCGGCCCGAAGACGGTCGAGCAGGTGCTCGCCGCCCTTTCCGACGCGCCGATCGTCGTCAACGAACCGCGGCGTCACGGCGGCCAGCGCGGCGGCG
>JANNHP010000405.1:0-22981 GCA_031404455.1 Planctomycetia bacterium
GTCGAGGCCGGCACTGACGACGAGGGCGGGCCTCGCGAGATCGACGCGATCTACGACTACCGCGAGGTCGTGCAGCGCACCACCGCGGGCTTCCTGACGCTCTTCACCGAGCGGCGCTCCGACCCGATCTACGACCAGTAGGCGGGAGGCGGCCCGACTGATGCAACTGCATCATCGCGGTCCGGCGGAACTCACGGAGACTGGACCGTGAGGTGCCCGTCATGTCCCACGCGCTCTCCTCCGCCCATCGCCGCGCCGCCGTCCGCGCGGAGAAACAGGACGCCTACCGGCTCGTGGCCCGACGGGGCAACCCCGACTACGAGGGCGGCACGCGGACGCGCACGATCCTCGTCGGCGGCGTGGTCGTCGGCGGTGCCGCGCCGGTGATCATCGCGGGCCCGTGCGCCGTCGAGACCCGTGCGCAGACCCTCGCCGTCGCGCGCGCGGTGAAGGCGGCGGGCGCGGACATGCTGCGCGGCGGCGCTTTCAAGCCACGGACCAGCCCGTACGACTTCCAGGGCCGCGGGCGCGCGGGGCTCGAGATCCTGGCGGAGGCGCGCGAGGAGACCGGCCTGCCGATCGTCACCGAGGTCATCGACCCCCGCCTCGTCGAGATGACGTGCGAGTTCGCGGACTGCCTGCAGATCGGCGCGCGCAGCATGCAGAACTTCCCGCTGCTCCGCGAGGCGGGCCGGAGCGGCAAGCCCGTGCTGCTCAAGCGCCACTGGGCCGCGACGCTGACCGAGTGGCTCTGCGCCGCCGAGTACGTCGCGGCCGAGGGCAACCTCGACGTGATCCTCTGCGAGCGCGGCATCCGCACGTTCGCTCAGGGCGAGTACAGCCGCAACACGCTCGACCTCAACGTGATCCCGGCGCTCCTTCGCGAGACGTACCTGCCGGTCATCGTCGACCCGAGCCACGGCACCGGCCACGCCGAGTTCGTCCCGTCGGCGTCCGGCGCGGCGATGGGCGCCGGCGCGCACGGACTCATCATCGAGGTGATCGACGAGCACGCCGACCCGGCCGCGGCGCTCTGCGACGGGCACCAGTCGATCCGCCCGTCGGCGCTCGCGGAGGTCGTGAGGCGCGCGCACCGCGCCGCGGCCCCGGAGCCGGAGCACGAGGAGCGGTGATGTCCGCACGCCCGCGCGCGGCGTGGGTCCTCGTGCTCGGTGCGATCCTCCCGTCCGCTTGCGGACAGGGCGCGGCCGATCCGCCGCCGTCGCGGCTCGTCGTCGTCACGCAGGTCCCGGCGGCGCGCGCCGGGTCCGATCCCGATCCGCGCAGCCGTTACCCGGACGGCAGCCGCATCGTGCTCCTCGACGTGGCGCGGCCCGGCGTCGCGCCCCGCGTGATCTCCGGGGGGCTCGTCGCCGCCGGGGCGCCGAGCGTTCGCGCCGACGCAGGGCGCATCGCGTTCGTCGGGAAGGAGACGACTTGCGGCACGTTCGAGGTCTGGACGTGCGGCCCCGACGGCTCCGGCCGGACGCGGGCCGTGGCGCTCGCCGCGGACTGCGGGTCCGCGGCGTTCCTTCCCGACGGACGGATCGTCTGCTCGGCGGCCACCTCGCCGGGCGGCGCGGCGCTCTTCGTCGAGGGCGCGAACGGCGGGCCGCCGCAGCGGATCACGTTCTCGGGCGGGACCGACGTCGACCCGACCGTGCTGCGCGACGGGCGCATCGCTTTCGCGAGCCGTCCCGCGGGCGCCGCGGGATTCGCGCTCCTCGCCGTGCACGCGGACGGGACGGGCGTCGGACCGTACCGGGGAACCGAGCGCGATCGAGCGCTCCTCGCCGACGGCGGCTCCACCGAGTGCGCCGAGATCGCGGCGCGGCCGAAGTCGCAGGGACACCTCAGCGTCGTCGATCCGCAGACGTCGTGGGGTGCCGCGTTCTGCGTGGACGCCCGGCCGCCGGGAACGTCCGGAACGGGCCGGGTCCGCTTCGCCGCGCTCGCGGGACCGCCGCGCCCGCTCGGCGACGTGACGCTCGAGGGCGACGGCTCGTTCTTCGTCCGGCTCCCGGCCGACACGCCGGTCGTTCTCGAGGTGCTGGACGACTCGGGCCGCGTCGTCTCGTCGCAGCACACGCCGTTCTGGGTGCGTCCCGGCGAGACGCGCGGTTGCGTCGGATGTCACGAGGACCCCGACACGACGCCGCCGAACGTGCGGCCGCTGGCCGTCCTGCGCGAATCCGTGCCGCTCGCCGGCGTCCCCGCGGCGGGAGCGTCGCGATGACCGCGCGCCTCGCATTCCTCGGCGTCCTCCTCGCGTCCGGATGCGCCCGCGAGCCGGTCCTGCCGGTCGTCCCCGGCGCGCACGCCGATCCGACGGCGATGACGGCGTCGCCCGACGGGCGCACGCTCTACGTCGTCTGCCCCGCGCAGCGCGCGATCGCGACGATCGAGGTCCGCGGCCGCGAGCTCTCCGGACTGCACGCGTTCTCGTCTGCGCCGCGCGGCGTCGCCGTCTCGCGCGACGGCGCGTCGCTCGCGGTCTCGTTCCCCGGCGACGGCCGCGTCGAAATCCTCGACGCCCGCTCGTTCGCCGTCCGCGCGACCGCGCGCGTCGGCGTGGAGCCCGCGGGCATGGCGTTCTCGTGCGACGGACTGAGGCTCTTCGTCGCGAACGCGCGCTCGTCGGACGTGTCGGTCGTCGACGTCGTCTCGGGCGCCGAGGTGCGCCGCGTCGCGGCGGGACGCGAGCCCTGGGTCGTGGTCCTCTCTCCTGACGGCGCGACGGTGGCTGTCGTCAGCCGCTCGGCAAACGTCGGCGCGCCGGATCGGATTCCCGAATCCGAGATCACGCTCCTCGACTCGACGAGCGGCGGCGTCGTCCGCCGCGTGATGCTCCCGTCCTGCCACCTCGCGGAGTCCGCGGCGTTCACGACGAACGGGAGGCGCCTCCTCGTCCCGCTCGTCCGCGTCAGGAATCTCCTGCCGATCGTGCAGGTCGATCGCGGCTGGGTGATGTCCACGGTGCTCGCGTCGATCGACGTCGCGACGGGAGGCGTGGCGCTCCTGCCGCTCAACGGGACGAGCGACTCGCTGCCGGATCCGGCGGGCATCGCCGTCACGGACGATCTCGCGTTCGTCACCTCGCGCGGCACGGACCGCGTCGCCGCCTTGCGACTCGCCGGCGCTCTCGCCCTCGAGAAGGACGCGGGTGCCAACCGTCCCGAACATCTCTCGTGGTCCGAGCGCTACGTCACCGCGCGCTTCGACGTCGGCGCCGCTCCCGCCGCGGTGGTCGTCGCGGGCACGCTCCTCGCCGGCGCCGAACGGCTCGGCGACTCGGGCGCGCTCCTCGAACCCGACGGCCGCCTCGCCGCGCGCGTGCGGATCGTGCCGCACGTCGCCGACGACGCCGCGCGGCGCGGCGACCGCGTCTTCCACGACGCGCGCTTCGCGTTCCAGTCGTCGTTCTCCTGCAGCAGTTGTCATCCCGACGGCCACACGGACGGCCTCGTCTACGACTTCGAGATCGACGGAGTCGGCCGGAACTTCGTGCTGAACAGAAGCCTGCGCGGCGTGAAGGGGACGGGCCCCTTCAAGTGGACCGGCAGAAACGCATCGCTCGCCGAACAGTGCGGTCCGCGCTTCGCGAAGGTGCTCACGCGCGCCGACCCGTTCCCCGAGCAGGCGCTCGCGGACCTCGTGGCGTTCATCGAGTCGCGTCCCGCGCCGAGTGCCGATCCGCGCGCGGTCCGTCTCGACGGACGGCAGACCGCCGCCGTCGCGCGCGGCCGGGCGATCTTCGAGCGCACGGTTCGCCGCAGCGGCGTGCCGATCGAACCCGCCGACCGCTGCGTCACCTGCCACCCGGCGCCGCACTACACGAACCTGCGTCGGGCGGGCGTCGGCACCCAGTCCGACAACGACGACACGGGCACGTTCGACGTGCCGCACCTGACGGGAGTCGCAAGCAAGGCCCCGTACCTCCACGACGGGCGCGCACCGGGTCTCGAGGAGATCTGGACCGCGCCCGGCGTCGGCGACCTGCACGGAGCCGTGACCGACCTGACGAAGACCGACCTCGACGACCTCGTCGAGTTCCTGAAGGGGCTCTGAACGTGGAACCGCGCGCCGCCGCTGCGGTCTCGCGGGCCGCGGACGAGCCATGGATTCGCGAAGTTCGCCGGACCGGCGACGCAACCAGGGAGAGGTGACTCATGAGCATGACGGAGACTGAGACGCGGATCATCGGACGCGTGGACGAGCGGTACTCGAAGGCGGAGCTCGTCGAGATGCGGGCGATGGGACTCGTCGACGCGGCGGGCGGCATCCTCGCGCGCCCAGCGACGAAACCGCAGGTGGCGCGCCGGCGGATCTCGGCGCCCGACATCCTGAACGAGGCGCCGGACTACGCGTCGGCGTTCAGCCGCGGCCTGTCGGTGTCGATCGAGGCGGGCCAGCGGGTGCTCTGGCTCTCGGGCACGGCGAGCATCGACGATGCGGGGCGCACGCTCCACCCCGGCGACTTCCGGGCGCAGCTCTGGCGCACCTACCGCAACCTCACGCGCCTCCTCGAAGCCGAGGGCGCGAGCTGGAGCGACATCGTGCGAACGAGTTGCTACCTGCGCGACATCGAGCGCGACTACGACGTCTTCAACGAGGTTCGCACGCTCTTCTTCCGCTGCATGGCGCTCGATCCGCTTCCTGCGTCCACCGGCATCCAGGCGCGTCTCTGCCGGAGCGACCTGCTCATCGAGATCGAAGCGTTCGCGGTCGTCGGCGACGCGTGCGCCTGCGGGAGCAGCCGGCCATGAGGTGAACGCCGTCGCGCGAGACTCCCGTCACGGGCGCGACGGGTCCGGTCCGATTCGACCGGCTCGGAAAGCAGGATTCCGCCGCGACGTGACCTGGGTCGCGTTGCCCCCGCCGCGATCTGGCATCGTCGTGCGCAGACGGGAGACACACGTCCCCCGCCGGGAGCGCCGACGTGACACCGAGCCCTGCAACTGCGGTCGCACATCTTCCCCGACTCGCCGCGTCGCACGCCGCGGCGGCGTCGCAGGCGCGGTGGGAGCGCTGGATCCCGGAGTGGGTCCGTCGACTCGCGGCGCCGGTCTGGGTGACCGGTCCGACGGGGCGCATCGTCTACATGAACGCGCGGGCCGAGCGACTGCTCGGCGTGACGGCGCGGGAGAGCGTCGGACGTCCGTGTCACGCAGTCATCGCTTCTCGCACGCCGACGGGCGCCGCGTTCTGCGGCCGCCGGTGCGCGGTCGTCGTGGCGGCGGCGAGCGGCGCGGAAGTGGCGCCCGTGGACGTCCAGGTCGGCGGCAGCGCGCAGCGTCCGCATCACTGGCTGCAGATGACGACGATCCCCGTCGACGGCCCCGACCGCTCGGGCTCGTGGATGGTCCACACGGCGCGCGAGGACGACCGCGCGCACCGTCTCGAGCAGTACGTCGGCCGCATCGCGCGTCGCAGCGAGGCGATCCGCGAGATCGACGGCCCCGCGGCGCGCCGTCCGCTCTCGCCGCGCGAATGCGACGTGCTCGAACTCCTCTCCCGCGACGTCGAGCCGAGCCGCATCGCCGCGGAGCTCGGGCTCTCGTACGTGACGGTGCGCAACCACGTGCAGCACCTCCTCGCGAAGCTCGGCGCGCACTCGGTCGACGAAGCCGTCGCGATGCACGTCCTCGGCAACGGAGTCTGACTCCGACGCCGCGCGCGCTACGATCGCGCGCATGACCCGGTCCCCCGTCAGGGCGGCGACGCGACTCCTCGCTCCGTTCCTCCTGCTCGCGGCCTGCGTGAGCTGGTGGCGGCCGCCCGCGTCCGACGAGCTCGCGTCGGGGCGTGCAGCGGGCGCCGACCGCTCGCTGCGGCTCTTCCTCACGGGCGAGATGGCGGGCTTCCTCGCGCCCTGCGGCTGCGAGGCGGGACAGTACGGCGGTCTCGCGCGGCGCGGCGCCTACCTGCGCGCCGTCCGCCGTCCGGGCGACCTGACCATCGACCTCGGCAACCTGGCGGCTTCCGACGACGCGACCCGACTGCTCACTCTCGGCGCGGCTCTCGAAGGTCTGCGCGCGCTCGACTACGACGCGTTCGTCCCGAGCGAGGGCGAGGTGCTGCTCGGGAAGGACTTCGAGGACGAAGCCCGCAGACGCCCCGGGCTGCGCGTGATCTGCGCCAACCTCCTGCGCGCCGACGGGACGCTCGTCTTCGAGCCGTGGTTCGTGCACACGATCCCGGACGGCCGCCGCGTGGCGGTCGTCGGCGTCATCGAACCGTTCGCGGACGTGCCGGAGGGATACGCGGTCGCGCCGATCGAGGAGTCCCTCCGCGCGGCGATGGTGGCGCTCGAGAGCGCGGCGGACGCCGTCGTCGTCGCCGGCGGACTCCGCACGGACACCACGCAGACGCTCGCCGCGAAGTTCCCCGAGGCGGCGCTCGTCGCCGGGGGCTGGCCCACCGTGGGATCGAAGCGCATCGTCGAGACCGCGGGCGCGCCGGCGATGCTCGTCGGCGAGTTCGGCTGGTACGTGGGCCGCGTGGATTTCGACGACTCGCTCCGCGTCGCCGATTCGTGGCAGTCGTGGATCGACGAACGCCTGCCGGACGACCCCGTCCTCGCGGGGGTCGTCGCGCGGTACAAGGCGTCGGCGTCGCAGGAGGGCGCGGGCTTCGCGGCGAAGCTCCTCACGTCGCTGCGCGAACAGGGCTTCGCGGGTTCGGCCGCGTGCGCCGAATGCCACGCTGCGGAGTTCGAAGTCTGGAAGGCGTCGGGCCACGCGCACGCGATGCAGACGCTCGTGCACAAGGGGTCGGAGCGCGACCCGTCGTGCATCGCCTGCCATCTGCAGGACGTCCACGTCGATCCCGTCGTCACCGCCGATCCGCTGACGTTCGGTCTCGGCTGCGAGGGCTGTCACGGCGGCGCCGCGCGCCACGCCGACCTCGCGCGGCGAGGGTCCAGCGACGCGAAGTCGGCGCTCGCGCCCGCGACTCGCGAGGCGTGCCTGCGCTGCCACTCGCCGCCGAACGACACGCACTTCGACTTCGGGCACCACTGGCCGAAGATCGCGCACGGGCCGGGGGTGAAGAAGTAGCGGGCGCGGCCCGGGGCACCGGCGACCAGCAGGGATCTGCCGGCAAGTAGCGAGCCGCACTCGGGGCACTTCCGAACCCGCCACCGGCGGCTTCGGATGCGTGCTTCGTCCGCACCGTGCCCGTGCCTACGTCGCACCTGCGGTGCACCTCGGCACCCACAACTTGACCTCCCCTGCGGGCGCCTCTACGTTCCGTCGATTCCAGCATGATCGTCCTCTGCCGAACCGACCTGACCCCTGCCCAGCGCGACCGCATCCTCGCGGCCGTGCGCGAGATCGGCGTGGAACCGCACGTGCGCGACGAGAACGGCCGGACGGTCGTCGAGGCGCCGGGACCGTTCGACGCGGCGCGCTGCGGGCTCGAACGCCTGGCGGGCGTCGAGCGGGTGTTCGCCGGCGAACCGGGTGCCCACCTCGCGACGCGCGACCATCACTCGGCCTCGACGCAGATCCGCGTCGGCGACGTCGTGTTCGGCGGACCGGACACCGTGATCATCGCCGGCCCGTGCGCAGTCGAGGGCCGCAACGTCATGCTCGAGATCGCTCGCGCGGTGAAGTCGGCGGGCGCGCGCATGCTCCGCGGCGGGGCCTTCAAGCCGCGCACTTCGCCGTACTCCTTCCGCGGCCTCGGTCGCGAGGGCCTCGAGTTCCTCTCGGAGGCGCGCGACGAGACCGGCCTTCCGGTCGTCACCGAGGTGATGGACACGCGCGACGTCCCGCTCGTCGAGCGGCACGCGGACATGCTCCAGATCGGCTCGCGCAACATGCACAACTTCGCGCTGCTCGCCGAGGTCGGCCGCACGCGCAAGCCCGTGCTGCTGAAGCGCGGCATGAGCGCGACGGTCGACGAACTCCTCACGTCGGCGGAGTACGTGCTCGCGGGCGGCAACGACCAGGTCGTCCTCTGCGAGCGCGGCATCCGCACGTTCGAGCACAGTTCGCGCAACACGCTGGACATCACCGCCGTCCCCGCGCTGCGCGAGCGGACGCACCTGCCGATCTGCGTGGACCCGTCGCACGCGAGCGGACGCCGCGCCTTCGTGGCGCCGCTCGCGCGCGCGGCGGTCGCCGTCGGCGCCGACGCCGTGATGCTCGAGGTCCACGTGCGTCCCGAGGAGGCGCGCTGCGACGCGCAGCAGGCGATCCTCCCGTCCGAGCTCGCGGCAATCGTCCGGGACACCGAGGCGCTCGACGAGGTCCTGCGCCGCACGGCGTCGGCGCGCTCGCCCGACCCGGAACCCGTTCCGTGACGCGGCCTCGCTTCATCGCGGGCAACTGGAAGATGCACCTCCTCGCGGCCGAAGCGCGCCGTCTCGCAGCCGACGTCGCCACCGCCGCCGCCGCGCGTCCGCAGGTCGACGTCGCCGTCTTCCCCGCGTTCACGGCGCTCCACGTGGTCCGCGAGACGCTCGCGGGCTCGCGCGTCCTCCTCGGCGCGCAGTGCTGCCACGAGGCGGCAGAGGGCGCGCACACCGGCGAGGTGTCCGCCGCGATGCTCGCGGACGCCGGCGTCCGCGTCGTCCTCTGCGGACACAGCGAGCGTCGCGCCGCGGGCGAGACCGACGACGCCGTCGGGCTCCGCGTCCGGGCCGTGCTGCGCGCGGGGCTCCGACCGCTCGTCTGCGTGGGAGAGACGCTCGCCGACCGCGAGGCGGGCACGACCGACGGCGTCCTCGCGCGACAGTTCGCCGCCGCCTGCGCCGACGTAGCCGGGGCGGAGCTTTCGTCGATCGACGTCGCGTACGAGCCCGTCTGGGCGATCGGCACCGGCCGCACCGCGACACCGCAGATGGCGAGTGCCGCCCACGCGAGCCTTCGCGGTCTCCTGGTCGGGAAGTTCGGCGAGGCCGGGCGCGGCCCGCGCATCCTGTACGGCGGTAGCGTCAAGCCGGTGAACGCCACGGAACTCCTCGCCTCCCCGGGAATCGACGGACTTCTCGTGGGAGGAGCTTCGCTCGACGCCGCCCAGTTCCGTCTGATCCTCGAGAACTCGTAGGAGCCTTCCGATGGCGAACTTCTTCCTGGGACTCCTGGCCGTGGTCGCGGTGTTGTCGAGCGTGGTGCTCGCCTTCGTCGTCCTCTTGCAGGAGCCGAAGGGCGGCGGCATCGCGGCGGCGCTCGGCGGCAGCGGCATGGACACCTTCGGCCCGGCCGCGGGCGGCGTCAACCGCTTCACCTCGTGGATGGCCGGCATCTGGATGGCCGCCTGCTTCCTGCACGCGATCCTCATGACGTCGGGCCCGGTGATCATCGGGAAGACGGTGCAGACGCCTCCCGGCGACACGAGCAACGGCACCGGCGGCGCGACCCCGCCCTCCGACACCGGAGAGAAGCCGAAGTGACCCGACCGGATCGGAGCCGCTGACCTTGCCTCCGGTCCGCTCCATGACCGGCTTCGGCGCCGCACGGCGCGAGACGCCCGGTGCGGTGGCGCAGGTCGAGACTCGCTCCGTCAACAACCGCCACCTGACCGTGGCGATCCGGGCTCCATCGGGGTTCGACGCGAGGCAGTCCGAGCTCGAGGCGTTCGTCCGGTCGAGGCTCCAGCGCGGCTCGGTCAGCGTGACGATCTCCGTCAAGGCCCGCCGTGACGTGGCGCCCGGCCGCATCAACGCCGCGGTCGTCGAGGACTACGCGCGTCAGCTCGCGGCGGCGGGGCTCCCGACCTCTCCGGTGGTGATCGCGCAACTCCTGCGCCTGCCCGGCGTCGTCGAGGAGGCCCCGCCCGCGGCGCTCGGCGACGAGGAGTTCGCACTCGTCAGGGACGCCGTAGACGCCGCGCTCGCGGCGCTCGTCGAGATGCGCGAGCGGGAGGGCGCGGCCCTCGCCGCGGATCTCGAAGGCGGGATCGCGGAGATCGAACGTCTGGCCGGCGCCGTGAGGGCGCGCGTGCCGGAGGTGCTGAAGGCCGCGCACGAGCGGCTGAAGGAGCGGCTCGCCGTCCTCATCGCCGACGCGGCTGTGCCCGAGGATCTCGTCGCGCGCGAGATCGCCGTCCTCGCCGACCGCAGCGACGTCGCCGAGGAGATCGCGCGCCTCGCAAGCCACGTCGCCCAGTGGCGCGACGCGCTTCGCGAGGGCGGCCCGATCGGGCGCCGGCTCGACTTCCTCGCCCAGGAGCTCGGCCGCGAGGCGAACACCGTCGGCTCGAAGAGCCAGGACTCCGAGCTCGCCCGCGCCGTCGTGGACATGAAGGTCGCGATCGAGCGCCTGAAGGAACAGGCCGCGAACGTGGAGTGATGGAGACGCCTCGCGCCGGCCTCCTCGTCGTCATCTCGGGACCCTCCGGCGTCGGCAAGACGACCGTGGCGGAGCGCCTGCTGCGCCTGCCCGGGTTCGCGCGCGCCGTCACCGCCACCACGCGAGCCCCCCGGTCGGGCGAGAGGGACGGCGTCGACTACCGCTTCCTCGACGACGCGGACTTCCGCAGAGGCATCGCGGCGGGAGAGTTCCTGGAGCACGCGGAGGTCCACGGACGGCGCTACGGCACGCCGAGGGCGGCGGTCGAGGCGATCTTCGCGCGGGGCCTCGCCTGCCTCCTCGTCATCGATGTCCAGGGCGCCGCGACGCTCCGCCGCGAGGGCGTCCCGGCGCTCTACGTGTTCGTCGCCCCGCCGTCGGACGCCGAGCTCGAACGCCGGCTGCGCAGCCGCAGGACCGACTCCGCGGAGGAGATCGCGAGCCGCCTCGCGACCGCCCGGGCCGAGCTTGCGAGGCGCCACGAGTACGACACGGTCGTAATCAACGATGACTTGGAACGCGTGGTCGGCGAGATTTCCGGGCTCGTCCAAGTCCGGAGGCAGTGAACCATGGGACTCGACACCATCCGCCAGATCGACCGCCTCGACGAAATGGTCGGCGGACGCTTCAAGCTGACGGCGCTCCTGCAGCGCCGTATCCAGGAAGTGATCCGAGGCTCGCCGCGCCTCATCGAGGGCAAGACGCCCCTGCGTAGCGCCCTCGCCGAGATCGAGGCCGGGAAGATCGAGCTCATCGACGCCGAGAAGCCCTCGGAGGATTAGTCCGATCGGCCCAGCGACCGGCCGGCGCGTCGTGCTCGGGGTCTGCGGCTCCATCGCCGCGTACAAGGCCGCCGACCTCTGCTCGAAGCTCGTCCAGGCGGGCCACGACGTCACGGTCGTGATGACGCGCGCCGCGACGAAGCTCGTCGGTCCGATCACGTTCGCCGCGCTGACGGGGCGCAACGTCGCGACCGAGCCCTGGGACCGCGAGGGTGACGTCCACGTCGAGCACATCCACCTCGCCGACCGGGCCGAGGTCCTCGTCGTTGCCCCCGCCACGGCGAACTTCCTCGGGAAGGCCGCGAACGGCATCGCCGACGACATGCTCACGTCCACGCTCCTCGCCGTGACGTGCCCCGTGCTGATCGCCCCGGCGATGAACGTGCGCATGTGGAAGCACCCGGCGGTCGCGCGCAACCTCGCGACCGTGAAAGACCTCGGCTACGAGATCGTCGAGCCCGGCGCGGGCTTCCTCGCCTGCGGCGACGTCGGTCCCGGCCGCCTCGCCGAGCCCTCGGACATCCTCGCCCGGATCGACGCCGCGCTCGAGCGCACCCCGCGGAAAGCCTGAGTGCGGGTCCTCGTCACGGCGGGCCCCACGCGGGAGTACATCGACCGCATCCGGTTCCTCTCGAGCGGCTCGACGGGGCTCATGGGCATCGAGGTCGCGAAGGCGGCGGTCGCCGCGGGACACGAGGCCGTGCTCGTCCTCGGCCCGACGCACCTCGTGCCGCCCGAGGACCCGCGCCTCGTCGTGTACCGGGTCGTCTCCGCGCTGGAGATGCTCGCGACGTGCAAGGAGGAGTGGCCCGATTGCCACGCCCTGGTCGCCACGGCCGCGGTCGCCGACTACCGCCCCGCGAAGCCGCACGAGGGCAAGCCGGAGAAGTCCGACGGTCCGGTCACGCTGGAACTCGTCAGGAACCCCGACATCCTCGCGGAGCTCGCGAAGTCGAAGGGCGAGCGCCCCGTGATCGGCTTCGCGCTCCAGGTCGAGGACGCCGAGGCGCGCGCGCGGTCCAAGCTCGTCCGGAAGAAGATCGATGCCATCGTCCTCGACGGCCCGGCCGCAATGGGCGCCGACCGCGCGGACTTCACGCTGATCCGTGCCAACGGCGCGATGCGCGTGCTCGCCGCCACGTCGAAGGCGGACGTCGCCCGCGAGATCGTCGCGCTGCTGTCGAACTGAAGGACCGCGTCAGCGCGGCCGCGCGAGCCAGTCGGCGAAGCGGCGATCGAGGACGTCGCGGATCTTCGCGTAACTCTCCCACGTGTCCGGCACCTCGTAGATGGAGTCGTACGGCTCGCAGAGCGCCGTCTCGTAGTCCCCGAGGTACTCGCCAGTCTTGAAATCGAAGTACTTCGCCGCGAACGCATTCCCGTCGGGCGAGAGCATCTCGTCCGTGAGCACGCCGTCGCACCGGTCGTAGAGCTTCGGTCCCGTCATCTCCCGGCGTCGAAGCGCGGCGACCTGCTCGGCATGGTCGCGCTCGAACTTCGAGCTCAAGAGGCCGCGTTCGACCAGCCAGGCGAGGAAGAGCCCGGTGTGGACGAGAGCCTGATCTTCCGGCAGTCCCTGCGGCCAGTTGCCGCCGGAGTGGTACTTCGCTTTGTCGTAGACGAAGCCGAGAGCGAGCGGGGCGGCGGTCGGCTTTCGGCGTCGCACCGACTTGCGGATGACGGGCGTCGGTTCAGGGGGCGGCGCGGGAGGTGGGACTTCCCAATGTTGGGCAATGTAGTGAATCACTGCCTTGTACTTCGAGAGACCGCTAACTGCTGCGGCTGGCCGTCGATCGTCCTGTTCATCTCGTCGAAGCTTTCTCGGTCCCTCAGGAGCCAGGCCGCACACGCCGCCTTGGTCGCGGCTTCGGCCGGGTGCTGAATTGCGCCCGGCTCGCATCGAGCGCTCTGCAGAAGAGCGGCGCACACCGCGCCGAGATCGGAAAGGTCCTGAGAGTAGGGTTCCACTTGCTCTCGGACGATCCGGTCGCAAGTCGCGGAGAGTTCGGGCAGATTGCGGGCGTCGCCCTCGATCTTCCCAAACCTCCGGTGGATCGAACGCCGCCACGCCTCCTTCTCGTCAGGATCGGGCGATGCTCCGGCCGGCTTATGGGCGTTCCCGCACACCCACTCGGCACGTTCGACCTGAGCGACGACCATCCCAGCCGAGACGAAAGCGCTCAACTCGCCTTCGTCGAGGCTGAAGTTGAACGACACCGACTGGCGGCCGAGAGGACTCCAACGCTCGAACCACCACCCCTTCGACCGCACCCAGCCGATCGTTTCAATCCGGCATCCAAGTTCGCGCATCAGCGCATCGACGACCTTGCCCAGGGGGACCATCGCTCGTACCTCCATCACCTCTCTGCGACGACTCGTGTGACATCCACCGCACCGAACTCGGCTCCAAACCTACGTTCCCCGCGAACCCGCTCGCACTTTCGACCGCCGTCCTTCTTCGGTCACAGCCACGCGACGAACTCGTCCACCGACATGCCGGCCTCGCGGATGATCGCGCGGAGGGTTCCTGGCTTCAGGTCGCGATTGTGCATCGGGACCGTGACGCGCAGCGCTGCGCCGGCGTTCCGCAGGATCGCGTGACTCCCCGACTGGTGGTGGACGGTGAACCCTGCACGTCGCAGCGCGGCGACGACCTGCCGTGACCGCAGGACGGGGAGCGCAGCCACCGTTCAGCGCGCCGAGATCGCCACCGAGAGTCGCTCGTGCCGGGGAGGTTTCGTGACGTCCACCGGCAGCGGCAGGCCCTCCGCGAGCATGCTTCGGCAGTAGCCCCGGATCGCGTCCGCGGCCATCGAACGCGCTTCCTCGATCGTGTCGCCTTCGGAGATGCAGCCGGGGAGCGCCGGCACCAGGACGGTGTAGCCGCCTTCGGGCTGGGGCTCGTAGATGACCGTGTAGAGGAGCGGCGCGCCGGCGGCGCGCTCGATCGGTTTCCGCCGAAGACCGGGACGTGCTTCGCCGCGCTTGCGTGCCTTCGCCATGCAACCCAGGCTAGCAGACGAGGCGTCGCCTGCGACGGTCGCGCGTCGGACCTCTCGCGGCACCTGGGCACGACTCCGCCCCGCCGGCCACGTCCGCCGCCGTCGCTAGCATCGCGTCGAGCCACACCCGGGCGACTCCCGGCCGTAGGATTCGCCGCGGGACTTCCCCACGAGCTATTGCGCTCGTACGATCGACGCATACAATCCGTGCCGGAGGGACTCTCCGTACCTTGAAGTCCAAGAAGTCGCCGGATCCGCGCCGCCGTGACCTCGTCGTCGAGTCGCTGCTCTTCGGGGCGCTCGCCGTCGAGCTGCTGTTCATGGTGGCCCTCGTCGTGCACGGACCCGACCCGCGCGGCGACACCAACCTCGTCGGCGTGGTCGGGCAGTTCGTCGCCGGAGCGCTCTACGCCGGCTTCGGCGTCGTGGCGTTCCTCCTGCTCGGCCTCTCGATGTACGTGACCGTGCTGTCGCTCGTGCGGCGCTCCGTCGCGTCAGCGCGGATGCGGTCCGCGGGCGTCGCGGTGCTCGTCCTCGGCGGTTGCGCGCTCGTCCACCAGCTCTTCCCCGCCGGCTACGCGGCGGAGGGCGGCGGCCACCCGTTCGGACGAGCTCCCGGCGGTCTCCTCGGCGACGTCACGTACAGCCTCCTCAAGGTGCCGTTCGGTTCGTTCGGGGCGTTCGTCCTCTCGGTCGTGCTGCTCTGCACGGGCTTCGCGTTCGCGACCGACTGGCTCCTCTACGAGATGGCGTTCGAGGGGCTCAAGAAGCTCGCCGGCGCGGGTTCGCTGCTCGCGCGCTTCTGGCCGAAGCCGCCCGTGCTCGCCGCGGCCGGCAACGCGAAGTCCGCCGGAACGAAATCGGCACCCGCCCCGGTCACGAAGGCCGAGAAGATGGAGTTCCGCGCCGGGACGGAGCCGCCCGAGGCGCTGGCCGTGCTCGAGGAACTCGACGAAGAGGTCGAAGAAGATCCCGTCGTCGCGCTCGACGACCCCGAGGTCCTCGTCCCCGCCGAGCTCGTGCCGCCGCGCCTCCCGGGCGACGCGCGGAAGAAGCCCGACTCCGAGAAGCCCGGCTCCGGGAAGTCCGACGACGAGGCCGACGCTCCCGAGCCCCCGAAGCCGCTCCTCCAGGTGAAGCTCGAGGCGCCGAAGCTGGAGAAGAAGGAGCGCTCGGGCGCGCCGAAGGTCGAGCGGCCGCGGAAGGTTGGCGACTACGAGTTCCCGAGCACGCAACTCCTCGACCACCCGAAGCCGCGCAACCTGAAGCAGCTCGAGCAGGCGATCCAGCAGAACGCCGAGATCCTCCAGAAGACGCTCGCCGAGTTCAAGGTCGAGGGTCAGGTCGTCGCCTTCCTCCAGGGCCCCGTGGTCACGATGCTCGAGGTGGCGCTCGCCCCCGGCACGAAGGTCACGAAGATCCACTCCCTCGCCGACGACCTCGCCATGGCGCTCAAGGCCGAGTCGGTCCGCATCGTGGCGCCGATCCCGGGCAAGAGCACGGTCGGCGTCGAGATCCCGAACCCGATCCGCGACGACGTCCGCATGCTCTCGATCCTGGAGTCTGCGGAGTTCAGGGAGTCGAAGGCCGCGATCCCGATGCTGCTCGGCGCCGCGGCGGACGGCAAGCCGATCGTCGAGGACCTCGCTTCGATGCCGCACCTCCTCATCGCCGGATCGACCGGCTCGGGCAAGTCCGTGTGCATCAACACGATCCTGCTTTCGATCCTGATGACGCGCACGCCCGACGACGTGCGGCTCATCCTGATCGACCCGAAGCAGGTCGAGCTCTCGTTCTTCGCCGAGATCCCCCACCTGCTCTCGCCCGTCGTCACGGACATGAAGCGCGCGAGCCAGGTGCTCGAGTGGCTGCTCGACAAGATGGAGGAGCGCTACGACCTCCTGCGCCGCTTCGAGTGCCGCAACATAGCGGCGTACAACGAGCTCGGCGAGAAGGCGATCACGAAGCGCGCGAGGGACCTCGAGATGGACGACGAGGTCGTCCAGGTGAAGCTCCCGTACATCGTCGTCGTGGTCGACGAGCTCGCCGACCAGAAGCTAACCGTGGGCAAGGACGTCGAGACCGCCATCACGCGCCTCGCGCAGAAGAGCCGCGCGGTCGGCATCCACGTGATCCTCGCGACGCAGCGCCCCTCGACCGACGTCATCACCGGCCTCATCAAGGCCAACATGCCCACGCGCATCGCGTTCAAGGTGGCGGCGAAGGTCGACTCCCGCGTCATCCTCGACCAGAACGGTGCGGACAAACTGCTCGGGATGGGCGACATGCTCTACCTCCCGCCCCGCTCCTCCACGATCGGCCGCGCGCAGGGCACCTACGCCGCGGACCGCGAAGTCAAGCGCGTCGTCGGCTTCCTGCGAGAGCGCTATCCGCAGGAGTTCAACGACGAGCTCGTGCAGCTCGGCACGGCGCCGCTCCTCGACTCGTCCGAGAAGGACGAGCTCTACGACCAGGCGGTTCGCATCGTGCTCGGCGAGCAGCGCGGCAGCGCGTCGCTCCTCCAGCGCGCCCTCTCCATCGGCTACACGCGGTCGAGCCGGCTCCTCGACCTCATGCGGTCTGAAGGCGTGGTCGGCGCCTACAAGGGCAGCAAGGCCAGCGAAGTGCAGATGACGCTCGAGGAGTACGAGTCCCGCGTGGCAGCCCAAGGCGCAAGCAACACGGGCAGCGCATCGATTGACGAGTCCGAAGAGTCCTGACCCCGGGAGGCAGCTCATGCCGAAGAACCTGACGCCGCGCGCGATCGCGGCCCTCGCCGTCGTCGCGGTGAGCTTCTTCCTGATGGTCTGCGTGGCGCGCTACGGCGCCGCGGAGTTCGCGAACGCGCGGGCCGGGGCGGCGTCGAATCCGGCCATCGCGATGTCGAACTGGCTCGTGACGACGCTCGGCACCGGCGTGTGGGTGATGCTCGTCCTCCCGATGGCCTGGGGCGTGATCGTCTACTTCGAGGAGAAGACGCCGGACCTCTTGATGCGCTTCGTGGGCACGATCGTCCTCGCCGTCTCCGCCTCGACGCTCGCGGGCCTCCTCGGCGGCGGGCTCTGGGCCGGACACGTCGGCAACGCGGTCGCCGGTTCGCTCGGCGGGCTCTCCGCGAGTCTCGGCGGCTTCGGGACGGTCCTCGCGTGGCTCCTCACGCTCTCGCTCTTCGGCGTGTCGCTCGTCTTCGCGACCGACTGGATGTTCCACTCCCTGCGCCGCGCCGGACGCACCGACACCGCCACCGCGGAGTACTCGGCGTCGGAACCGGTCATCGCGGAACTCCTCGAAGACCCCGCCCTTGCGGAGCCCCGCGAGTTCGTGCGGGAGACGCCGCGCGCCGCCGTCGCCGCCGCCGAGATGGAGGACATCGTGGAGGCGTCGTCCGCCGAAGCGCGGACGCCGAGCGGCTGGGAAGAGATGGAGGAGTCGGGCCGGACCGTCATCTCGGCGCCGTCGGGATACCGAGGCGTGGAGTTCCTCCAGCCCTCCGACGAGCTCGCGATCCCCGAGCCCGTCGCGCCGCGCGTCCTGCGCGAGGAGCCGGGCGAGGCACCGAACGCGGCGCTCGCCGAATCGGCGTTCCACGACGACATCCTCGTGACGACGCCCGACGCCGCGTTCTTCGTCGAGGCGCCCGACGCCGTGGCCGAGGCGGACACGCAGGAAATGGACTTCGCCGTCGCGCTGGCGATGGCCGAGGAAGAGGACGAGGACGTGGTCGACGAGGCCGTGCAAACGCTCTTCGCGGCCGTCACGAAGCCCGAACCCGGCGCCGCCCCCGCGAGCGGGATCGGCCTGCCCGCGGACAGCCCCTTCCACGACGAGTTCTTCGCCGCCGACGCGGGCTGGCCGTTCGCCTCGGAGCCGGTCGCTGCTGCGTCCGACGGCGCCTCCGCCGCCGCCAAGATGGCGGGCAGCTATTCGGCCCCCTCGCCAGCTCCTGAGCCGGTCCCGGCGCCCACCGTCGAACCCGAGACCGAGGTCCAGCAGCCCGCGCTCGTGGACGAGCAGTTCTCGATGGACGAGGTCCTCGTCTCGCGCCTGCCCGAGTCGGCGTTCGACGACTCGCTGCCCGCGTACGACTCCTACGCGCAGTCCGCGTACGAGCCCACTGCGCCGGCCGCGGAACCCGAGGTCTCGTACGCCCCCGCCGGAACGGCCGAGTTGCCCGCCGAGATGGTCGAGGCCGTCGGCGTCGCGGTCGCGCAAGCGCCCGTCGCGCAGTCCGGCATCTCCTTCCCCGAGCCGGTCGCCGCCGAAGCGACGCCCGTCGCGGAGCCCGCGCCTCAGCTCAACCTCTTCGCGCAGTCCTTCGCGTCGGCCCTCGGAACGTCCGCCGCCTCGGTCGCTCCCGCGGCGGTCGCCGGACCGATCGACCTCACGCGGATCCACACGCTGGAGCTCGATCCGATGTTCCACGACGCCGTCGGCGCGATCCTCGAACGCGGACGCGCGTCGGCCGTCGTGCTGCAGCGTCAGCTCGGCATCGGCTACGCACGCGGCATCCGCATCCTCGATCAGATGACGGCGACCGGCCTCGTTGGCCCGGACACCCCCACGGGCGCGCGCGAGATCCGCGTGACCCGCGAGGCGTGGCAGGCCTTCACCGCGGCGTGAGCTTCGCGCGCCTCGTCCTCTCGTACGGCGGCTGCGGCCTGCTCCCGAAGATCCCGGGCACCTGGGGCACGGCGGGTGCCGCGGTCACGGCGTGGGCGTTCCTCGAGTTCTGGCCCGACGCCCGCGCGAACTGGCTCCCGCTCTGTCTCGCGTGGGTCGTCGTCGCGTCGGCTCTCACGATCCTGCTCACGCCCGTGGTCGAGGCCGAGGAAGGCAAGGACCCGCAGCTCATCGTGACCGACGAGGTCGCGGGTTACTGGGCGACGCTCGCCCTCGCTCGGAACCCGGACCTCACGACGCTCGCCCTGGCGTTCTTCATGTTCCGCTTCCTCGACGTGTGGAAGCCCGCTCCCGCGCGGCAGTTGGAGAGACTCCCATCCGGCTGGGGCGTGCTCTTGGACGATGTGATGTCCGGCGTCTACGGCGCCGCGATGCTCTGGGGACTCGACCGGGTGATAGTCCTTTCCTGACCCTCCCGCACTCTTCAGAATGCGCCCCCGACCCCGGGCACGGGTTGGTGGGAGGCTCAGCGAATGGCATCGGAACGCAGGCGCGGTCGCAGGGGCGAGGCGCCCGAGGACGACGTCCCCGTTGGCGAGCCCGCCGAGGCGGGTCACGAGACGGCCCACGATCTGGGCGGTAAGAGCAAGGGCGGCGCTCCGAAGAAGTCGGCCGCGGGCTTCCCCGGTCCGCTCCCCATCCTCGTCGGCCTCGCTGCCGGCGTCCTCGCGTTCGTCGGCGCGTTCGTCATGGAGAGCCGGATCGCACCGGCCGACCCCTATGAGTCTCTCGACGCGGGCGGCATCCAGGCCGCGCGTCTCATGGGTGCCCTGGACATCGACCGCTGGAACTACAAGTTCGGCAGCGCGGGCGCAATCCGCAGGAAGGTGCTCGAAGAGACGACCAAGCGGAAGAAGGAGGCCCAACTCGGCGAGGACAAGGACCTCCCCGCATTCGAGGATGCCCTCGCTCGCTGGTACCTCGGCAACCCGAGCGGCTCGGGCGTCCAGTGGAGGCCGGGCTTCGACGCGTTCTTCCCCGCGAAGAGCAGCGACGAGGACGAGCAGTTGAAGCTCGCGAGCGAATCGGCCATCTCGAGCACGCAGGAGGGCGCCCTCGGCGCGTTCGTCGGCGCGATGATCAAGACGGGTCCGACGGAGGCGCTGATCGCGTTCCCGCAGGACATGCCCGCCGCGCCCGGGGGCAAGCTCGTCAAGACCGTCGACCAGACGCAGGTCTACGACACGAACGTCAAGGGCAAGGCCGTCCGCTGGTACGAGCAGCCGATGCGCAACCGCCTCGGGTCGCCGGCGGGCTCGTGCGTCGTCATCCTCTCGACGGCGTCCGTGCATCCCGTCTCGATCCTGCCCGCAGCCGGAGCCGCGGCCGGACTCGCGCTGCTCGGCGCCTTCGTGGCGACCCTCGCGCTCACGGCCGGCACGAGGAACGCCCTCGCGCACCTCGCCCACGACGTCGACGCCCTCGCGCGAGGGCACCTCGACACGAAGGTCACCGTCGCGGGCCCGGTCGTCGTCCAGCAGATCGCCAAGAACGCGCAGAAACTCGCCGCCATCGCGCAGAGCGGCACCGCCGCCCCCGCCCAGGTGATGGTGCAGGAGATCGTCCGCGCGCCGGTGCAGGAGATCAACGAGGCGCTGGCACCGTCGAAGTCGTTCCAGCGGCCCGAGGAACTCGAGGTCGAGGCGACGCAGAAGATCAGCGCCGAGCTCGGCAACGACTACTACGACGTCGTCAACGTGGACCAGGACCACGTCGGCGTCTTCATCGCCGACATCCCCGCGCACGGTGTGAAGAGCTCGATGCACATGGCGTCGATCCGCACGCTCTTCCGAGCGAACGCGAAGGGGCAGACGTCCCCCGCCGAGGTGCTGAAGGCGGTCAACCGCTCGTTCGCGATCGACCTGCCGCGCGGCGTGTACGTCACCGCGATGTACGCGATCGTCAACAAGACCACCGGCATCTGCAAGGTGGCGAGTGCCCAGCACCTGCCGCTCGTCTTCTGGAAGCTCTCCCGCAAGGCCTCCGCGCGTCTCTCGCCCGAGGGCATCGCGCTCGGACTCGACCCGGGCCCGGTGTTCGACAAGACGCTCAGCGAGAAGGCCGTCCAGCTCGAGAAGGGTGACCGGATCGTGCTCTTCACCGACGGCGCCATCAACGCGAAGAACGGCGCCGGAGCCCAGTACGGCGAGGAGAAGTTCTATTACGTGGTGAATCGCGAGGCGCCCAAGAACAGCGCCGCCTGCGTCAACTTTGTCGCGAACGACGTGGACCTCTTCCACGAGGGCGCGCCGCTCACGGACGACTTCACGCTCGTCACGCTGCGGAAGCTCCGGTAGCCGTGGAGGTCCGGGAGTTCCAGCGCTGGATGGACGAGCGCTACGGCGCCCGCGACCGTCAGCGCGGGTCGGACCGGACATTCTGCTGGTTCGTCGAGGAGGTCGGCGAGCTCTCGCGCGCGCTGCGCAAGGGTTCGCGCGAGGACGTCGTCCACGAGTTCGGTGACGCGTTCGCGTGGCTCATCTCGGTCGCGAACCTGGCCGGCGTCGACGCGCAGGACGCCCTTGAGCGCTACGCGAAGGGGTGCCCGAAGTGCGCCGCGTCGCCGTGCGCGTGCAGGTTCGTGCCGTGAGGGCGCGCGGCCCGGCTTTCGGCCCCGGCGCTGTAGGGGCGACGCATGGCCGCCGCGAGACCGTCCGTGGGACGGTCTCGTACCGCCCGGCGGCATGGCCCTGGCGTCTGCAACGCATCGCGCGGCTCGCACCCCAGGGCGAGGCAAGCCTCGCCCCTACGAAACGCTGGTGGCTGCTGGGCCTTGCCCTGTCGCTCGTGTTCGCGAGACTCGCCGTCGCCGACGACGAGCCGAAGGCGCCTGCGGCGCCCCCGACCGTCGAGTTCGGGACGGACCTCGCAGCGGCGCAGGCGAAGGCGAAGGACGGCGCGAAGCCGCTGCTCGTGCTCGTCGTGCCGAAGTGGTACGCGAGTCCCGAGGCGGTGCGGCTCGACAAGGACGTGCTCGCGGGCGACGACGCGAAGAGAACTCTCGACCTCTTCGTGCGCGTCCGCGTGGCGGAGAGCGAGGAACGCGAGGTCCACGCGCGTCACCGGGTGCAGTTCCGCGGCTACCCCCTGGCGCTCGTGCTGGCGCCCGACGGCTCCTACCTCGGCTCCACGTCGGGAATCCCAGCCGAGAACGCGGCGACGGAGTGGCTCGCGCGCGTCGCCTCGATCCCTCCGCGCGCGAAGCGGATGCAGGAGCTTCGCGACGTGCTCGCGAAGAAGCCCGAGGACCCGCAGACCCTCTTCGACCTCGCGATGCTCCACGCCGAGAACGACGAACCCGATCGCGCGATCGCGCTCTTCGACCGCATGGAAGCCGCCGACGGGCCCGCGGGCGGCACGTCCGAGCGCGTCGGCGAGGCGCGCTACCAGGTCCTGCGCATCGGCGCGGTCCGCGCGCTCGCCGACAAACGCTTCGGAGACGTTGACCCCGTCTGCCAGAAGTGGCTGCGCCGCTTCGCGACGCACGCGCGCGCGCCGGACGTGCTGCTCCTCGATGCGAACGCGCTCTACCTCGCGGGCGAGAAGGACCGCGCGAAAGAGATCTGGAAGGGCCTCGTCGAGAAGAACGCGGGCACCGACGCCGCGCGCCGCGCGAAGGCGGCACTCGATCAGCTCTGAGGAAAGCCCGCGAGGCGCGGGCTTTCCATATCGCGGCGACGGGCGGCGTGAAGCCGGACCGGCTCGCCGCGCACGTGGACGGTGCCGAACTCCGGGCTAAGCTACGCGCATGGGCATGTTCGACTGGTACCGACCCGCAGGCGACTTCGAGTGCCCGCTCTGCCACGTAGCGCTCCGCGAGTGGCAGGGCAAGGACGGACCAAACTTCCTGTGCGTGTGGCAGCAAGGTTGCGGCGCAATGTTCGATCAGGACGTCCCTGAAGAGTGCCGGTTTGCGCCGGAGTTCGTCGCATCGGAACGCCTTCCCGAACGCTTCACGATCTACTCGTACGACTGCGATCGGCATCGCGTCGCGGCGACCTGTCGCACCATCGACGGCGTCTGGGTCGAGACGTTCATCGACTCAGTCTTCGACTTGGAGACTCGACGAGAGGCCTTGACGAAGTCCCGGTAGTCCTCCCGTCGGGGCAGCGGTGAGTTTCCACGCCTCATCCGACTTCCGAACAACGCTCGCTTACCTCAGCGTCAGCACGCCCACGTCCGGCGGACAGAAGAGGCGGATGGGCGGCGCCTTGCTGCG
>JANNHP010000406.1:0-2184 GCA_031404455.1 Planctomycetia bacterium
CTACCGCGCGCGCGGCGGTCCGCCGCGGTGCGAGCGGCGCGAACCGGTGCGCAGGTGCCACGGGATGTCGCGACCCGGGCGCGGTCCGGCGTGCGGGGCGCGCGGGGGCTGATTCGGGACGAGGCCCGAGTCGCCGCGCACGTGTTCGACCGGCGGCGGCGCGTCCGACGGCGCCGGGTGACGCGGGCGGACGGGTGCAGCCGGACGCGGCGGTGCGTCGACGCTGCCGGGCAGCGGCATGCGGGGGATCGACGTTCGCGTGAACTTCTCGATCTCGCGCAGGAGGCCCGTCTCCTCGGGCGAGCAGAAGGACGACGCGCGGCCGCTGGCCGACGCGCGGGCGGTGCGGCCGACGCGGTGGACGTGGTCGTCGGCGACGCGCGAGAGGTCGTAGTTCACGACGTGGCCGATCTCCTCCACGTCGATGCCGCGCGCGGCGATGTCCGTCGCAACGAGGATGCGGACCTTGCCCGTCTTGAAGCCGGCGAGAGCCGCCTCGCGCTGGCTCTGCGACCGGTCGCCGTGGATGCGGGCCACGTTGTGCCCCGCGCGGTGGAGCTGCTTCGTCAGACGGTCGGCGCGGTGCTTCGTGCGCGTGAAGACGAGCGTGCTCGCGTCGTCCTCGTCGAGGAGGCGGAGCAGCAGCGACGTCTTCGACTCGTTCGGGACGAGGTAGACGCGCTGCTCGGCGCGTTCGGCCACGGTGCCGCTCTTCACGATCTCCACGCGGACGGGCTCGTGCAGCGCCGCGCGAGCGAACTCGGCGACCTCCTTGCCCATCGTCGCGGAGTAGAGCATCGTCTGGCGGCGCTTCGGGAGCCGCGCCAGGATGCGCGAGAGCTGGGGCTTGAAGCCCATGTCGAGCATGCGGTCGGCCTCGTCGAGGACGAGGATCTCGATGCCGTCGAGCTTGGCGCTGCCACGCTCCAGGTGGTCGATGAGGCGGCCGGGCGTCGCGACGATCACCTCGAAACCCTCGCGGAGGCCGCGCACCTGCGGCTCCATGCCGAGGCCGCCGACGATCTCGACGCAGCGCACGCCGCGGACGCGGCCGAACTGGTGGACGTGCTCGGCGATCTGCTGGACGAGCTCGCGCGTAGGTGCCAACACGAGCGCGCGCGTGCCGCGGCGGCCGGCGAGGCGCTCGACGATCGGCAGCACGAAGGCGGCCGTCTTGCCGGTGCCGGTCGCGGCGCAGGCGATGACGTCCTTGCCGCGCAGCGCGGGCGGGATCGCCAGGAGCTGGACGGGCGTGGGCGTCGTGTAGCCGGCCGCCTCGATCGCGCCGAGGGCTGCGGGGGAGAGGCCGAGGGTGTCGAACGAGGAGGGCGGGGTCAGCACGGGATTCAAAGGGTTCTCCAGACACGAAAAGGGGGTGAGGGAAGCATCCCCGGGAGGTGCCGACGACGAATCTCCGATGCGGCGCGGGACCGGGCTACCCTCGCGCCGCGCTCCCGGGATGAGGACGCGCGACGGAGGACACACACATGTTCGGAAGAGAGACGGAAGGCAGCCCCGCACCCGCCGTGGACGTTCCCGGAGCCGGGAAGCTCCACGCGCGGTTCGTCACGTCGATGGGCCCGATCGAGTGCGTGCTCTTCGAGAAGGAGACGCCGAAGACGGTCGCGAACTTCGTCGCGCTCGCGACCGGCAAGGTCGAGTGGACGAAGCCGAACGGCGGCAAGTCGAAGGACCCGCTCTACTCGGGGAGCGTCTTCCACCGGGTCATCCCCGACTTCATGATCCAGGGCGGCTGCCCCCTCGGCACGGGCACCGGCGGACCCGGCTGGCGCTTCGGCGACGAGATCGTCGCGTCGCTGCGTCACGACGCCCCCGGCGTGCTCTCGATGGCGAACGCCGGGCCCGGCACGAACGGCTCGCAGTTCTTCATCACCGAGATCGCGACGCCGTGGCTCGACGGCAAGCACACGGTGTTCGGCAAGGTGACGAAGGGCGTCGACCTCGTGCCGAAGATCACCCGCGCGGGCAACGCAAAGGTGAAGCTCGAGCGCGTGGAGATCTTCCGGGCTTGAAGGCGCGGACGACGGTTCGCGCAGGTCGGGAGACCACTTCTCGGTTGTCAAAGACAAGACCTTTGAAGTTGTGGAAGGCAATAGCCGACTAGCAGCGTGAAGTGGGAGTCGGAACAGGCTTGGCCCTGCCGATGTACCCCCGCCATTGCCA
>JANNHP010000407.1:0-5999 GCA_031404455.1 Planctomycetia bacterium
GCGGTCAGGCGGACGCGACGTCGAGACGGGCCCTGCCTTCGGATCGAAGGGGGCCGCAGACGACGCGGACGTCGTCGGCGCCGAGAGGTTCGCACCCGCGGTCCGGGGGATGATCTCGACCGGCGGAGCGCCCGGCAGGTAGAGCGGGATCGCCAGCGCAAGGCAGATCGCCACCACGCCGGAGACGACCAGCGCCTTGCGCTTGGAGCGTTTCCCGCCCTGAGACTCACTTCGTGAACGTTTCGAGCCCACGATCCCCTTTCGGCCGCGCGCCTCGCCTTGCTTGAGCGTTCTTCGTCCGCCGATGGATACTGCGCCGCATGTGTGGCATCGCCGCCTTCGTGGAAGTCGCCCGAGGCTCGGGCCGTTTGGCTCTCCCGCTCGACCGGGCTCGGGCCGACGTCGACGCCGTCTGCTCGACCGGTGTGGACGCCGCGCTCGCCCGCGGGCTCAACGCGGAGACCCGGGCCGCCTACGCAGGCGGCGACGAGCGCATCGCCCGGCTCGCGGAGTGGGCGCGCGGCCTGAAGCGGACCGGCGTCTTCGCCGACCTCTCGCTTAGGGAAGACGTGCGGAACGAGGCGGCCGACCTCGCGGCGCGACTGCGCGCCTTCGCCGACGGCGAGGACGCGCGCCTGCAGACGGCGCCGCTCGAGGAGGCCGATCTCGAGCTCTTCTCCGCACGAGCCCTGCGCGTTCGCGACGTCGCGTGGCACGTCGTCGAGGAGGCGCTCAGCTCCGTCGCCGAGACGCGCGCGCTCTGCGGCGACTCCGCGCCGACGCCGAAGCTCCTCGAGCAGTTGAGGAAGGTCGTCGCGGTGCTGCGCTGCGTCGATCGGATCGAGATCCGCGGCCGCGACTCGGCGGGCCTCGCGGTGCAGGTCGCGTTCGACGATTCCGCCCGGTACCGCGAGTTCCTCGCGGCCGTCGCCTCGGCCGGTCTCTCGGCGGAGATCGCGCGCCGCTCGTCGCTCCCGGACCTTCCGGCTCTCTCGGTCTCCATGAACGAAGGCGGCCCCGGCCTGCGTCCGACGGCGACGTTCGTCTACAAGGTCGCCGCGGAAGTCGGACGTCTCGGCGACAACGTGGCGGGCCTTCGCGGACAGATCCGCAGCGACCGGCCGCTGCTCCTCGCCCTCGGCACGGCGGGCTCGCGCGCGGTGATCCTCGGCCACACGCGCTGGGCGTCGAGCGGCGTCATCAGCATCCCGAACTGCCACCCGATCGACAACGGCGCCTACGCCACGCCCGCCACCGACGGCGCCGCCGCGCACCGCGCGGGGCGCATCTGGGTCGTCCTGAACGGCGACGTGGACAACCACATCGAGCTGCGTTCGGCGTACGAGGCCGCGACGGGACGCCGCGTGTCGCCGCGCGTCACGACCGACACGAAGGTCATCGCGCTCGAGATCGAGCGTCACATCGTGGCGGGCATGCCGGTGGACGAAGCCTTCCGCCGCGCGTCGGCGAGCTTCCTCGGCTCCTGCGCGATCGGGATGATCACGGATCTCGCACCCGGGAAGCTCTACCTCTCGCTGCGCGGGAGCGGCCAGTCGCTCTACGTCGGCGTCAGCGAGGACGGGTTCTTCGGCGCGTCCGAGGTCTACGGCCTCGTCGAGGAGACGGCGCTCTACGTGAAGCTCGACGGCGAGAAGGAGCGCGTCGCCGGCGATCCGCGGACGCGCGGCGAGATGGCGATCGTCTCCGACGAGGGTCCGCGCGGCGCCGCCGGCGTGGACCGGCGCGGCTTCGACGGCGCGCCGCACGCGGTCCTTGCGAAGGACGTCCGCACGGCGGAGATCACCACGCGCGACGTGGACCGCGGCGACTACGAGCACTTCTTCAGGAAGGAGATCACGCAGTCGTCGCGCTCGGTGCGCCGCACGCTCTGGGGCCGCGTGACGACCGGACCCGACGGCCGCCGCCGCCTGGCACCGCACGTGCTCTCCGAGAAGGTCCGCTCCGAGATCGAGTCGGGCCACATGAACCGCGTGTACTTCGTGGGTCAGGGGACGGCGGCGGTCGCGGGGACGGGGATCGCGGACTACCTGCGCATGCTGCTGCCGTCGTCGGCGCTCAGGATCCACGCGCTCCCGGCGACCGAGATGTCCGGCTTCCACCTCGACGACGACATGTCGCGCACACTCGTCATCGCGGTGACGCAGTCCGGGTCCTCGGCCGACACGAACCGCGCGGTGGACCTCGCGCGGCAGCGCGGCGCGCACGTGGTCGCGGTCGTCAACCGGCGCAACTCCGACATCACGTACCGCGCCGACGGCGTCGTCTACACGTCCGACGGACGCGACGTGGAGATGTCCGTCGCCTCGACGAAGGCGTTCTACGCGCAACTCGTCGCCGGAGCGCTCTTGGCGCTCGCCATCGCGCGCGCCCTCGGCAAGCTGGACGACGCGAGGATGGACGTGCTGCTCGGCGAGCTCACCGCGCTGCCCGATCTCATGCAGCGCGTCCTCGACGACGAGTCGTCGATCGCCGCCGCGGCGGAGCTCGCGCCGACGCGCAGCCAGTGGGCGGTCGTGGCGAGCGGTCCGAACCGGGTCGCCGCCGCCGAGGCGCGCATCAAGCTCTCGGAGCTCTGCTACAAGTCGATCGCGCTCGACACCGTCGAGAACAAGAAGCACATCGACCTGTCCACGGAGCCGCTCGTGCTCGTGCTCGCGGCGGGCAACCCGGAGACCGTGCTGAACGACGTCGTGAAGGACGTCGCGATCTTCAAGGCCCACAAGGCGCTCGCGATCGTGTTCACGGTCGAGGGCGAGAAGCGCTTCGAGCCGTACGCCGCGGCCGTCGTCCACCTGCCGAGGGCTCCGCAGTTCAGCTCGGTCTGCCTGCTCGCGCTGGCGAGTCACCTCTACGGGTACCACGCGGCGCGCGCGATCGACGAGAACGCGCGGTTCCTCGCCGGCATCCGCGCGTCGCTCGTCGCGGCGCTCGGCGACGACGCGGCGCGGCGCGCGCTGCCCCAGACGCTCGCCTCGCCGCGGCGCGAGTACCTCGACCGGCTCCAGCGCGAGCGGTTCACGTCCGCGATGCTGCCGGTCACGGCGGTGCGACTCTCGACGCTCCTCGACATCGCCACCGGCGTGAGCCTCACGACGCCGGAGGGCCAGGCGCTGCTCGGCGCGGACGGCGGCGACGTCGTGCCGGCGTTCGTCAACGTGCTCGGCGAGGCGCTCGACCAGTGCACCAGGCCGGTCGACGCCATCAAGCACCAGGCGAAGATCGTCACGGTCGGCACCTCGCGTCCGCAGGACACGCTCACGGGTCCCGTCGCCGAGGCACTCGGCTCGTCGGGCGTCGTGCAGGAGTCGCTCCTGCCCGTCGACCTCCTCGACGTCTCGCGCATGGCGCCCGCGATCGCCGCGGTCGAGGGCCTCACCAGGTACTCGATCTCCGGGCTCAGGCCCGACGGGACGATCGCCCCCGAGACGCAGATCCGCGTCGTGGAGCGCCGCGGCACCGCCGCCGCGATGCGCTCGCGCGTCGATGCGGGCGGACCGCTCGCGGGGACCAAGCGCCAGGTCGTCGCGGCGCGGCGCCTCTTCCTCGGCGTCGGCGGCGGCGACAACCGGCGCATCGCGATCCTGCCGCTCCTCGGCGGCGACCGCCACGTGGCGGGTCTCGCCCTGCTGCACCTGAAGTTCGCGGACTCGCTCCCGCGCGACGAGAAGAGCCGCGTACTCGGTCCGAAGCTCGACCGCCTCCGCGACCTCGTCGCCGAGTCGAACCGGGCGTTCGATCCGGCGATGCTCGATTCGCTGACGCCCGAGCAGGTCGTGCTCGAGGACGCCGACGACCTCGCCCGGCGCGTGCTCGCCGCGCGGTAGTCGCCGGTTGCCTCTGCGGTGCCGCGTCGTTGCCGTGTTCGCCGCCAACCGGGCGGCGCGCTTGACGGCAGGTCGCGCAGGTGTACCGTCGCAGATCGAGGGCTCGCTGGAGGGCACATGCGCGCGATCGGTCGTCGGCTCGTCGCCGCGTTCGTCGTAGCCGCCTTCGCGCCCGTCGCGTGGGCGCACGGCGGGAACCCCAGTCCGGGCTCGCCTCCGGCCGATCCGGGACCGCCGCTCGGACCGCCGTGGCACCCGCCGCACATCAAGGACAACGAACCCGAGCTGACCCCTGGCGGCAGCGACCCGAAAGTGGCGGTGACCCGCTGGGAGACGTGGTGGGCGGCGAACAAGGAGGCCTACCTCCGTCTCGCCGAGCGCCTCGCGGGCGACGCGCCGGGCGCCTCGCCGTCGACGAAGGGGCCCAGTGCCCGCGCGCAGGCGGCGACGGTCCGACGCGACGACGCGCTGCGCAAGCGTCTTGCGGGTCTCTTCGCCGAGGCGATGAAGGACCCCGACTTCGAGGTGCGCACCGCCGCCGCGATCGCACTCGGCAAGACCGGCGAGGAAGTCGCCTCGGCGCCGCTCCGCGTCGCTGCGAAGTGCGACCAGAACAAGGACGTGTGCGACTCGGCGGTGCTCGGACTCGGCCTCCTCGGGCGGCCCGGCGAGATCCCCTTCCTCGAGATGATCCTCTTCGACCGCGCCGAGGAACCGCGCCGCCGCGCCTTCGCGGCGTTCTCCCTCGGTCTCATCGGCGGCGAGGACGCGGCCGTGTCGCTCCTCCGATTCGCCGCCGAGCGGACCGACCCGCGCTCCGCGGAGACTCTGCGGAAGAAGCCCGAGCTCGCGGCGTCGGTCTTCGTGGCGATGGGGCTCACGGGCTCGCTCGACGTGCTGCCGGTGCTCAGGAAGGCCGCGGAAGAGACGCAATTCGACGAGAACGTCCGCTCGTTCGCGTTCATCTCGCTCGGGCGCATGAGGGACCGCGCGTCGCTGCAGACGGCCGTCACCACGCTGGTCTCGGAGCGCGATCCGGCGCTGCGCCGCGCCGCAGCCGTGGCGCTCGGACGCATCGCAGTCCCCGGCGACGCCGCGGCCGTCGGCGCGCTCGTCGCGGCGGCCAGGGACGACGGCGATCCGCTCGTGCGCCACTTCGCGGCGACGGCACTCGGCGGACTCGAGAGCCCGAAGATCCGCGAGACGTTGCGCGAATGGTTCATGAGGTGCGACGACTCGGAGCGGCCGTTCGCGGCCCTCGCCATCGGACTCCAGCGCGACGCCGACTTCGCGCCGAAGATCCGCGCGGCGCTCGGCGAGGCGAAGGACGAGAGCGAGGCGGGTAGCCTCTGCATCGCGCTCGGACTCCTCGGCGACGTCGCCTCGGCCCCAGCGATCGAGAAGACGATGGACGGTGCCAAGAAGATCTGGCTGAAGGGCTTCGGCGCGCTCTCGCTCGGCATGATCGGCAGCACGAGCTCGATCGAGGGACTGCGCAAACGGCTCGACGCCGAGACGGACCCGCGCCTGCGCGTGAACCTCGCCGTGGCGCTCGGCATGCTCCACGACCCGCGATCGAAGACGTATCTCGTGGACAAGCTCCGCGCCGCCGAGACGTTCTACGAGCGCGGCAGCGCGGCGCTGGCGCTCGGCGCGCTCAGGTGCTCGGGCGCCGCACTCGACCTCGAGGCCGTGTACCGCGACACGAAGGAGAAGGACATCTTCCGCGCGTTCGCGCTGGTCGCGCTCGGCGAGATCGCCGACCCGTCCGACCTGCCGAAGCTGACGCGGTTCTCGATCGACGGGAACTACGACTCCGCGGCGCACATCGACCCGCTGAACGAAGTGCTGTCCATCTACTGATGAAGATCCACGCCACCGCCGCGCTCCTCGCCGCCGTCCTCGCGGCGCCTGCCTTCGCGCACGGCGGCGCCTACGTCAACCCGCCGAGCGGCGGCGGCCCGCAGGCGGTGCCCGGGTTCGGCGACCCGGGTGGCGGCGGTGGGCCCGGCGGGCCCGTGACGCGGTGGGAGTCGTGGTGGGCGGACAACCGCGAGGACCTGCTGCGGATCGCGGAGCACGTCGTCGCGGCGCAGCAGATCGTCGTCACTCCCGCGGCGGGAGATGGACCCGCGCTGCCGGACCCGGGG
This sequence comes from Planctomycetia bacterium, assembly GCA_031404455.1. Taxonomy (GTDB): domain Bacteria; phylum Planctomycetota; class JAJSAM01; order JAJSAM01; family JAJVHW01; genus JANNHP01. The sequence continues at coordinate 5,996 of JANNHP010000407.1, forward strand.
CGGG
>JANNHP010000408.1:0-5452 GCA_031404455.1 Planctomycetia bacterium
GGTGCAGGGCATGTCGCAGGAGGTGCTCCAGGAGCTCCACTTCGATCCTCGCGCCGTCGCGGGGGCCGCGGCTCCGGTGACCGCCGTGGGCATCGAGGGCCGCGACTGCGACTTCGTCGGCAACAAGCCCGAGCCGCAGGGAGGCCGCGTCGGCGGTGCGCTGCGCCTCGAGGGCGGCAAGATCGACTGCGGCAAGTACGCCGCCTACGACGTCAAGGACGGGCTCACGGTCGAGCTCTGGATGAAGCTCGACGCGATCGGCTCCGCCGAGCTCGTGTCGAAGGGCGACGCCCTGCGCGTGCGCATGGAGTCGGGCGGGAGCGTCACCGCGGCGGTCTCCGTCGAGGACGAGCGCGGGTCCGAGAAGGTGAGCGTGACCGCGCCGCTCGCCGGCCTCACGCGCGGCCGGTGGTTCGGACTGCGCGTGGCGTACGACCGCACGGAGCTCTCGATCGCGACCGACCTCGGTTTCGGCTGGGTCGTCCGCGGGAGCAAGGCGGAGACGCGCCGGCTAGAGCCGTCTCCCGACGACGGACTCTGGATCGGCGGCTTCTCCGGCCTCATCGACGACGTTCGCTTCGCCGGCGTCCACTCGGGCGAACCGATCGCGATGCCCGCGGGCGTGCGCCTCATCGGCGACAAGCCGAAGCTGATCCACTTCCTGGGCGGGCGCCTCGACGGCTCGGTCCACCTCGGCGTGGAGCGGGTCGCGATGGAGCTCGCCGGGCGCCGCACGACGCTCGAGATCGCCACGAACGGGATGCTCACGGTGTCCTACACCGACGCTGCGGTCGAGGCGGGGCCCTCCGAGGCGGACAAGCCGACCGGGCCCGCGAAGAAGGAATGACTCGGCCCGGCGTTTGTGACCTCGTAGAGCGTGCGTCTCCGAGCCTCCCCCAGACAGCAGGCCTCCCGACGGGAACTGGCGGACAACATGACAACCAAGTTGCCAGAAAGTGATAACCAAGTAACCATGACGATCAGGACTGCCCGGCGACGGGGAGAGCGCGGGATCGCGCTCATCTCGGTGATCGCGGTTCTCGTCCTCCTGGCGATGGTCGCGACGCCGTTCCTCATGACCATGCGCGACAGCGCCGCCCGTGGAGAGAAGTTCCTCTACGGCGAGCGGGCGAGTGCGGAGGCGAACGCGCTGTTCGAGACCGTCCGTTCGGAGCTCGTCGGCACGATCGAGCACGTGGAGCGCCGGCGACTCGACGAGAACGGCGCCGCGATGGGCGGCGGCCGCGTTCCTGCCGACTGCACGCCGACCTCCGACACGTACGACGAGATGTCGATGTCGGCGAAGGCGCTCGAGCGCTTCAACACGTCCACGGCGAAGGAGCACCGCGTCTGGGCGGCCGACATCGTCGACTCGCAGACGCTCTTCAACCTGAACAACTGCTCGTACCCGATCCTGGCGAACATCCTCGGCCGCTCCGAGGTGTCCGCCTCGACGACCTCCGACAAGACGTCGATCCCGCTGACCCGCGTTCCCGACAGCTTCCCGAAGACGGACGGCGTCGTGCGGATCGGCTCGGAGTGCATCAAGTACAAACAGGTCGTCGGCAGCGACCTCGTCAACTGCGAGCGCGGCTACATGGGTTCGGTCCCGGGCAACGGCCCCGCGCGCGACATCGACCTCGGCGAGCCCGTGATGCTCGAGTCGTGCTTCCAGATCGCGACGCGGCCGTTCCGCGTCCGGCCCGGCACCTGGGTGCGCTACACGAACGTCGACCAGGCGCGCACGATCAGCGACCTCGGCGTCACCGCACTGCTCCCGCAGGATTACGAGCGGATCCGTCCCTTCATCACCGCGTGGAACGGCAACGCCGTCGGCGACGGCTGGTGCAACCCGCAGACGGTGCGCAACGGCATCACGGCGGGCGACACGTCGAACCTCTACGTCACGATCAAGAACCTGCGCTACTTCGGCCCCGGCACGATGGTCCGCATCACCGACGGCGTGAACGAGGACTTCGCCGTCGTGACCAAGCTCCGCGGCAACACCGACGTGATGCTCGCCGGGCAGATCCAGCACACCTACTCCGCCGACCAGGCGCGCATCTACTGCCTCGCGCGGTCGCCGATCAACATCAACACCGCGGACGTCGCGACGCTCTCGCTCGTGTTCAACGGCCTGAAGATGCTCGGGAAGTCGACGTCGATCAACGACCGCCAGGCCGAGGACCTCGCCGTGTTCCTGAAGAACTGGCGCCTCAAGGTCCAGGACGGCATGACCGCCCCGCCGGTCCCGCCGCCGCCCGGCGTCTTCCGCGACTTCGAGGAGCTCACGCGGGGCCTCGAGGACGCTCGCGACGTGGGGATCATCAACCAGGACAGCTTCGAGGCCGTGCTGCGCAACGCGATGAACGCGAACGACTCGGGGCTCGGCTTCTCGACCGTGCCGTTCGTCTTCCGCAGCTACGACATCTACGAGGTCCGCGCGACCGTGTCGATGCAGGGCGCCCAGGGCCGCGAGCTCGCGCGCCGCGAACTGCGCCGCGTGATGGAAGTGACGACGACGCGCTCGGCGACGTACGTGCTCGAGACGCAGGACGAGTTCCAGAACCAGGTCATCAAGTCCCGCGACTCGAAGTGGATGTCGTCCTACCCGGTCAACGTGAACTCGCACTACGACGGGAAGAACATCCCCGCGTCCGAGTACTTCGCGTACGGGACGAAGAACCTCTTCCCGAGCAACGACCGCTCGTCGGGCGTCGGCGACGTGCAGCTCCTCCCGGCCGCCTACCGCATGCTCGCGGGGAACCGCCGCGACACCGTGCGCCACTTCGACGAGCAGCGCATCCCCGACGGCTACCCGATCGAGACCGGACCGTTCACGATGTCGGTGGACACGCCGTACGACCCGGCGGCGAACCCGCTCGGCACGCTCGACCTCGTCGACATGCTGAGCATCGAGGGCTACGCCGACAACATCGAGCTCGGCATGAAGGAGTTCACCTGCTCCTTCTGGTACCGCCCCGAGTGGGACCGCGACAACACGATCCACTACATCTTCGACTACGGCCTCGACGCCGACTTCATGGACCGCGTCAGCCTGCGGTACGACCCGGCCGACGGCGGTGCGCTGGTCCTCGCCGTCTGCGACGCGACGCGCGAGCAGCAGGCGAGCGAGATCCGCTACACGTTCGACCACGGCACCTGGAAGGCGAAGGAGTGGTACCACATCGCCATCGAGGTCCACGGCTGCGCGCCGGACATGATGGAACTCTTCATCGACGGCGAGAAGCAGGGCACCGCGACGCTCCAGACGCGCCTCACGTCCGGCATGCCGGGCACCGGCACGGGCTCGGGCGAGTCGCTGCAGGTCAAGGACACGAAGGGCTTCCCGCAGACCGGCGTGCTCCTCGTCCGCGGGAAAGACGGCATCGAGCTGATGGAGTACAGCGGGAAGCAGGACACGTCGTTCACGATCTCGCGCCGGAAAGCGCGGTCGGTCGTGAACACACTCACCGACACGACGCCGCGTTCGCACGTCGAGGGCGAGACGGTCCAGCTCTACGGGTTCAGCGGCCCGTTGCTCACGGACATCAGGAAGGGTGGCGCGACGCTCGATGGCGCGATCGGACCGTGGCGTGCGTATCGCATGGCGTACTTCGGTGACAGGCTCGTGCGGGCCGACGGCTCGCTCGTCGCAGTGGGACTCGGAACGCCTCCTTCCGGGACAACCGGAACGACAGTGGTCGTGCCGTTGGAGGAGTGGGACACCGGGAGCAGGGACTCGGGCATCCTGGACGACCTCGGGCCAGCCGGCACGTACGGTATCGCGATGATCGCATCGTCGAATATCCCGGTGCAAGCGACCCAGAACTACCTCTGCGATGCGACGAGTCAGCAGCAGGCGGTGCAAGGTGTGACTCAGTCGAATACACGAATCGGCGGAGTGGACCTCGTGCTCTATCAGGTCTCGCAGACGCAGGGTGCCGTGGACATCCTTCAGCGCGGTCTGACGCTGAAGCACGCGCGCGCTGATCTCTACGATTCCGGACAACCTCGGTTCTTCCCTGCGCACGAGTACGGACTCACGGCGCCGCAATTCGGGATCGACCTCGACAACAACGGTGTGCTCGGCACGCAGACCGCGTTCATCCCGATCGCGATCCTTGCGCAGGGCCAGAACGCCGACTACCTCGACCCGCTCGACGAGGAACCGCAACTCACGAGCTCGGTGGCGATCGGGAACAGTCTCGATCCGCTTCTTCGCGACGGTCACGCCTACATCCAGATCGAGGGAGAGTGGATCGCGTACGACTCGTTCGACACGACCCTGTCTTCGACGGTGACGCAGCTTGCCAATCGCGTCGCCTTCTACCGCGACGCGCGTCTCGACAACCTCGCCAGCACCCTGTTCGCGTTCGATTCAACCAACTTGATCATGTCGAGCGCGACCGTTCAGCAGTCGTCCGGGATCGGCGGAGGGTCGGGCGGCAACTCCGGCAACGATGCTCCACCCCAGGCGACCGACTACAACAATGAGGCGGTCCTGCCTCCGGTCCCGAGCAACGCGGGGGTCACGAACGCCGTGCAGCCAAGGCGCGGGACCACTGACCTCACCTCCACGCTGCTCGCTCAGCAGCTCAACTTCCGCGGCTTCATTCGAAGCGACCTTCAGCAGCAGCACCGCATCGCCAACACGATCCCCCCCGCGTCGGGCGACCACCCGCCTGGGACGCAGATTTTCCCGACGTTCCAGATGGTGACCGGGAACAACCTGGAGCAGACGCAGACCCAGAACGACGGTTCCGTGTTCGCCTTCCCGGGTTTCAACGACCTCCTCACCCTGCGAGACAACAAGTTCAACGACGAGCAGATCCGTCTCCAGTGGGGCTACATGGGCTGGTGCGCGCCGATGGCGGCGACCGCGCAGACTTGGAGGTGGGACCGCCCTCAGGGTTCGGACGGCAATAACGCGCTTCGCCGCTGGGACAGCCGTGCCTGGACGCGCGCTCTCAAGTTCCCGAGCGGCGAGATGCCCGACGGCGGCTTGACGAAGGGTTCCGAGACGATCCTCTTCGGCCAGAAGTACGACAAGACGGGCGGCACCTCCGCCGCGACGATCGACGAGATCGCCTGGTGGCGCTTCACGCGCGCAGAGAAGAACCGCCCGAACTACACGTTCCTCGGCACCGTGCCGCCCGAGGTCGCCGACCCGAACGTGGCGGCGCAGCAGGCCTCCTCGGGACAAGTGCCCGTGCCCGTGAGCTACCTCGGCATCGACGACAAGGCGGACGAGATCAACGTCCACATGCCCGTGCTCGACGCGTCGGGCCAGGTGCTCGACCCGTACGGAACGCCGGTGGACGTGAACACCTACTCGCGCGACGGCGGCATCCTCAAGATCGACGACGAACTCATCCTCTTCGAGGAGTTCGACGCCGAGCAGGGCAAGTTCACGAACTGTGTGCGCGGGGCGTTCAACACCGAGCCGGCG
>JANNHP010000409.1:0-5521 GCA_031404455.1 Planctomycetia bacterium
CCGTGAGCGGGCGTAGGCTCGGGCGCGTGGGAAAGCCGAGAGCGCTCCGGGTCGCCGTCGCCGCGTTGCTCGTGGCGGGCGCGGCGGCAGCGCTCTTCCTGCTGATGCGAGCCGAGCTGCAACCCGACACGGCGACGGACCCCGACGCGCCGCCCGTCGCCGCGACGACGGAGTCCGCGACGGAGTCCGCTGCCGCGGGCGTCGTCGGAGCGGCGCCGAAGCGCGACTCCCCGCGCCGCGTCGCGGCATCGTCTGCCGCCTCGACGGCCGGCGACGCGAAGCCCGCCACCGTGGTCGTCCGCGTGACGGCGGCCGAGGACGACGCACCGATCGCGGACGCCTCCGTGTTCGTCGGGACCATCGCCGGCAGGACGGACGCCGCCGGGACCGCGCGGTTCGAGCACCTCGAAGCGTGCGAGTGGTCGTTCGAGGCGTCGGCGCCCGGGAGGTTCAAACGGTCGTTCCGGCGCGCGATCTCCGCCGACGCGGAGACGACCATCGACCTGCGCCTCTCCGCCACCGCCGTGATCGCGGTGCGCGTCGAGGACCGCGCGAGCGGCGCGCCGATCGACCGCGCGAAGATCGAGGTGGACGCCGTCGGTCTCGACTTCAAGGAGAGGGGCACGACCGGCGACGACGGCGAGCGCCTGATGTCGGCGCCCGCGGGGTCGATCGTCCGCGTGACGGCGAGCGCCATCTCGACGGCATACGGTCACGACGCGTGCAGGACGACCGTGCGACTCGGCGGCGCGGGCACGACGACGCCCGTCGTCCTGCGACTCCTGCAGCCGGGACGGATGACGGGCGTCGTTCGCGGGCCGGACGGCGCGGTCGTCGCCGGGGCGACGATCTGGCTCCGTCCCGAGGCGATCGATCTGCCGGAAGACCAAGCGTCGCAGCGGAACTGGGATTCCGGAGATGTGACGCGCACGGCGACTTCCAACGCGGACGGAACGTACTCGGCGTGGGGGCTCGTGCGCGGGCGCCGGTACGCAGCGTTCGCTGCGGCGGAGAGCGGTCCCTGGGCCCCGTCCGCCTCGGTGACCGGCCTCGTGGTCCCCGCGGACGGTCCGGACCTCGTGCAGGACTTCGCGCTGCGCGAGTTCGGGAACGTGGTCGTCCGCGTCAGCGACGCGAACGGCGCGCCCGTCTCGAACGCGACCGTCATGGTGATGGAGGGGCAGGGCTTCGCGGCCCGGCGACGCACGGAGAACGAACCGGGCGTCCATCGGCTCGATCGCCGCGCTCCGGGTCCGGTCTCACTCTTCATCTGGTCGCAGAGCGGGACCATCGTGCGCAGCGTCGTCGTCCCGTCGGGCGGGAGCGTCGAGGTCGATGTCGTGCTCGGCACGCCGGAGACGGTGAAGTGCCTCGTGGTGGACGACGCCGGCCTCCCGGTGTCGGGCGCGAACGTCGCGACGCTGACCTCGGTCGGGACCGTCGCCTTCAAGGCCGAGTTGAAGACGGACGAGTCGGGCGTTGCGCCGCTCCCCAGGTTCGGCGTGGGCATTCGCACCCTGACCGTGACCGCACCGGGCATGCTGCCCACGACCGTCAGTTCGGACACGGGCCTCTCGGAGGACGTCCGCGTCGTCATGCAGCGTGCTGCGGTGCTGACGTTCCGTCTCGTCGGCGAACCCGGCGAGTGGGTGGGCTCCGACGTGTGCGTCCTCTTCGGAGACGACCCGCGCCCGTCGCGCACCCGGCCGGAATGCGATGGCGTCGCGCGCATCGACTGCGAACCGCGAGGGGACGTGGACGTCCGGCTGATCTTCGGCCTGCACGCGCCGGTCACGCGCCGCGCGACGCTCGCAGCGGGAGCGGTCGCGGACCTCGGCGACGTGCGCCTCGTGCAGGCGCGAACTCTCGGCGGGCGCGTCGTCGATTTGTCGGGACGACCCGTCGAGGGCGCCCTCGTCGGCATCGACGTCGGAGGCGAGATCCGAACCCCGGCGTCCCGCAAGATGCTATACGACCCGCTCGCGCACCGCGTCGAGTGCAGGTCCGACGGACGCTTCGAGTTCGAGTTCGCGCCCCCGTCGGGACCGCTTCCGCTCGTCGTCACCGCCGACGGCTTCGTCGAACTCCACACCGTCGTCACCGTGGACGGCGACGCCCCCATCACGCTCACGCTCCAGCGCGGAGGCCTGCTCTGGGGCGAGGTCGTCGAATCGACCGGCGGCCCGCGCGCGGGCGCGACGGTCCGCGTCCTCGACGGTCGCGGCGCGGAGGTGGCCGCGCCGATCGCCGGCAAGCACGGCGAGTTCGACTTCCGCGTCGCTCCCGGCCGTTACACGGTCCGCGTGGCCGGTTGCGGCGACGTCTCCGTCGAACTCCGCGAGGGCGGCGACGAGCACGTCGTGCTGACGGAGCGGGCGCGGTGAGCCGGGTCAACGCGAAGCACGGCGCGATCGTCGTCGCGGTGATCGTCGCCGTCGTCGCGATCGGGCTGTGGCTCTGGGACTCCGCGCAGACCGCGCCCGAGACGTCTCCCTCGCCCGCGCCGACGGTCGCGGCGGGCAAGGCGGTGCGCGTCGCATCGCCGAGGCCGCGACGCGCCCAGCCGAACGGCGCCGAGGCGGCCGCGACGTCCAACGTCCCCGCCGGGCCGCCTGCGACGCTCGTCGTCCGCGTCGTCGACGGCGTGAACCGCGCGCCCCTCGCCGGGGCGGTCGTCTGGGTCATCGACGCGAAGTCCGACGACTGGCGCGCGGAGACCGACGCCTCGGGCACGGCCCGGTTCGAGGACCTCCCCGCGGGACGGACCGAGGTCCGCGCCGAGATGGGCGACCGGATCGCCGCGAACCGGACGCTGACGCTCGTCGGCGGCGCGAAGGAGACGGTCGAGGTCGCGCTCGAGATCGCCGTCGCGCTGGAGGGCAGCGTCGTCGACGGCGAGACGAACGTGGCGCTGGCCGCGGCGGACGTCGAACTCATCGAGACCGTCGGCAGCGAGCAGCGTTCGATCGACGGCACGACGACCGACTCCGCGGGCCGCTTCCGGTTCGCGAAGGTGCGCCCCTCGAAGGTCCTTCTCGTGCGAGCCGCGCTCCAGGGCCACGGGAAGGCCCAGCAGCAGACCGTCACGCCGTCGCCCGGCGGCGGCACGGGGCGCGTCGAACTGCGGATGTGGAAGAAGGGCGTGCTCCGCGGCTTCGTCCGCGGCCCCGACGGGAGCGCGGTGTACGACGGCTGGGTCCACGTCGGCTTCGCAGCGGGTTCGCACGGGCAGGACGCGGTGACCGCGGACGACGGTTCGTACACCGTCCACGACGTGCCGCTCGGCTCGCCCGTCGTCGTGACCGCGGGTGCGCCCGAGTGGGCGGACGCCGAGCCCGTCACGGGAGTCGTCGTCGATCGCGCCACCGGCGAGGCGACGCTCGACCTCGTCCTGCGGCGGCCGACGACGCTCGCCGTCCGCGTCTTCGATCCCGCGGGTCAGGCCGTGGACGCCGGGCTCCTGCTGGACGGGTCGATGATCCAGGGCGGCCGTTGGTCGAAGGAACACGTTTTCATCCGCGAGCGAGTGACGCCGGGGAAGCACGTCCTGCGCGCTGAGATGCAGGGCTGGCCGCCCGCCGAACGCGAAGTCGTGCTGCCCGAGGGCGAGCGGATCGAGATCGAGTTGCGCCTCGACGCAGGCGTCGCGATCGCGGGGATCGTCGTCGACGAGGCCGGGAGTCCCGTGGCAGGCGCGCAGGTATGGGTCTCGGATCCCGACTCGTCCCGCGTGGCGGACGCCGTCTCCGTCGCCTCGAGCGTGGGCAGGAGCCGCACGGGCGCCGGCCCGCGGATGCGCAGCGCGGCGTCGAGCGCCACGCCCGCTGACGGGAGGTTTCGCATCGAGGGTCTCCCGCCCGGCCCGCGCGCGATCTTCGTGATCGTCGACGGCCTCGTCGCGTCGATGCCCGGCATCGGTCCGGACGGCGCCGCGGCCGAGCGCCGAGTCGTCGAGGCGCCCGCGCAGGACGTGCGGTTGGTCGTCGGGAAGGCGACGCGGGTCCAGGTCCGGGTCTCTCCGCGCGACGTCGGACGCAAGAGCCCGACGCTCGTCGTGAGTCAAGGTGCGGTCGGCGCGGCGGCCAACTTCGCCTCCGAGTCGGACGTCGCATCGAGGGTCGCGTGCGACTTCGCGACGTGGTCCTCGGAATCGATCCTGCGTTGCGCCGTGACGCCGGGGCCGTCGACGTTGCGGATCTTCGTCCCCGGCTTCGCCCCGGTCGTCCTCCCGATGAACCCGACCGCCGGGGCGACGACCGACCTCGGCGAGATCCGTCTCGACGAGGGCGTCACGCTCTCGGGGCGAGTCGTCGACGTCGAGGGCCAGCCGATCGCCGGCGCAGGGCTGGTGCCGCTCTCGGGCCTCCTCGGAAGCAGACCCCTCGTCACGCAGTCCGACGGTTCGTTCGCTGTCGAGCACGTCGCTCGTGGAGCCGCCGTGCTCCGCGCGGTCGCGCCGAGTCGTTCCGGAGCGACGTTCGTCGCCGCGGCCGAGAGAGCGGGGATCGTGACGATCACCCTGCGTCCCGACGGCGTGCTGCGGGGAACCGTCGTCGACTCCTCGGGCACGCCGATGAAGCACACGCAGGTTTCCATCCGCCACGGCATCGTCTCCGGGACGTCCGACCCGGGGCGCCGCGCGAGCGCGACGACGCGGGACGACGGCTCCTTCGAGTGGCCCGTGGCCTGCGGCCCGTGCCGCGTCTCTGCGGGCGGCGCGTGGGTGGAGGTCGACGTCCCCGAGGGCGGCGAGGCGCGGGTGCGGGTGGTGGTGGTGGTGGTGCGGTAGCGGCGGCTCGTTCGTCCGGGCTCCGTCAGTTCTTCGAAGCCGCTTCCTGCGCCAGCGCCTCGGCCGCGTCGCGCTGGTACCGGGCCCAGGTCTCGGGCGTCACCGCGCTCACGACGTACGGCAAGTCCTCGCGGCCGAACGCATCAAGCCCCAGTTGCAGCGCGAACGCCTGGGCCGCACGGCGGGTATCCAAGTCGGCGTCGAGCAGGATCGTGAAGACCGGAATGCGCGCCGTTCCAGGCCACGGGTCCAGCCCGATCTCGACGCGCGCACCGGGGAAGCGTGCCTCCACGGCGGCGATGATCGTCTGTAGTCGTCCATCGTTCATCGCGTCAACTCCGTCACGAAATCGCGGATGGCGTCACGCCTCTCTTCCAACTTCCACAGAACCACAGACGCGTCGTCGTAGTCCGCTTGCGCCCGAAGCCGCCGCATCGCCATGTACAGAGTCCTATCTCGCCAGTTGCTGCGGCACAAGGTGGCGTTGTTCTCGACCATGGAATGGTCCCATTCTACGGCTCCGCTGCGGAACTGGCCAGGGCGCCGACCCTGCTCCGTCAGGGCGTGGACCGCCGCCCGGTACATCGCGTACTAGTGTCGTGAGTCAGAAATACGCAACGTGAAGTCCCCGTCGTTCGTCTCCTGTACATCAGGAGGTGCACGATGTCGCGTCCGTCGCGTCCGATCACGGTCAGCCCCGCGCAGCGCGAGGAGTTGGAGCGATGGCTACGA
>JANNHP010000410.1:0-1660 GCA_031404455.1 Planctomycetia bacterium
ACAGCGTCGCTACGCGTCGCTCCACAAGTTCACGCGAAGGCGGCGGCGACAAACCTGACGGCGATGACCCATGGGTCGCCCCTACAACGGCACGGACCGGTCAACGTCCAACTGGTGGCTCGTCGCATGAACCGCAACGAACGTCTCTTCCACGAAGCCAAGAAGGTCATGCCCGGCGGCGTCTCCTCTCCGGTCCGCGCGTTCCAGTCGGTCGGCGGCACGCCGCTGACGATCCGCAGCGGCAAGGGCGCCCTCGTCAAGGACGCCGACGGCCGCGAGTACGTGGACTTCGTTTGCGCGTGGGGCGCCCAGATCGTCGGTCACGGCGACCCGCGCGTCGCCCGGCGCATCGCGCGACGTGCGTCGCGCGGCACGGTGTTCGGCGCACCGTGCGTGGAGGAGACGCACCTCGCGCGTTGGATCTCGGAGGCCGTGCCGATCGCCGAGCGCGTGCGGTTCGTCTCGACGGGCACCGAGGCGGTGATGTCCGCGCTGCGCCTCGCGCGCGCGTGCACGGGCCGCGAGTACATCCTGAAGTTCGCGGGCTGCTACCACGGCCACAGCGACGCGCTGCTGTCGTCGTCCGGATCGGGCGCCTTGACTCTCGGACTCCCCGACTCGCCCGGCGTCCCGGCGCTCTGGGCCGCGATGACCTTCACCGCCAAGATGAACGACCGCGAGTCGGTCGAACGCCTCTTCGAGCAGCACGGGGAGCGGATCGCGGCGGTCGTCGTCGAACCGGTCGTCGGCAACATGGGTGTCGTGCCGCCGGACAGTTCGCTCGGTGGGTCGCTCGGTGGGTCGCCCGGTGGGTCGCCCGGTGGGTCGCCCGGCGGGGGCTGGCTCTCGTTCCTGCGAGAGATCACGACGCGCCACGGCGCCTTCCTCGTCCTCGACGAGGTGATGACGGGCTTCCGCGTGGCGTGGGGCGGGGCGATGGTGCGCTACGCCGTGAAGCCCGACCTCGCGACGTTCGCGAAGACGATCGGCGGCGGCATGCCGGTCGGCGCGTACGTCGGGCCGGCCGAATTCATGGACAACGTCGCCCCGGCGGGGCCCGTGTACCAGGCGGGAACTCTCTCCGGAGCTCCGATCGGCATGGCGGGCGGCCTCGCGGCGCTGCGCATCCTGCGTCAGCCGGGAACTTACGAGCGCCTCGAAGCATCCGGCGAGCGCGTGCAGAAGATCCTCGAGGACGCCGCGCGCGCCGCGGGCGTGCCGGTCCGCGTCCAGCGGGTCGGGTCGATGTTCACGGTGTTCTTCGCGGACCCGATGATTCCGCTCCGCAATCTCGACGACATCAAGGCGACGCGAACGGACCTCTTCCCGAAGTGGCACCGCACGCTCCTCGAGCACGGCGTCTCGTGGCCGCCCTCGAACTACGAGGCCGCGTTCCTGACGCTCGCGCACGGCGACGCGGAGTTCGAGCGCCTCGACCACGCCGCGCGTGCGGCGTTCGCGGCCGTCGCGGGGTGACGTCGTCGGCCGGCGTCCCGTAGACTCGCGACCGGTCGACGTACGAGGAGGCTCCGATGAGCGACTGGGACGACACCCTCGGCGCGGCCGGGATGGGATCGGCCGACGCAGCGGCCGCCAGCGCCGCCGCCGAGGCGGGCGCCGTGGCTCGGGCCGCACGAACGCAAGTGGTGGAACTGGCCGC
>JANNHP010000411.1:0-8751 GCA_031404455.1 Planctomycetia bacterium
TCGACGACGCGCCCGCGCAGCGACATCGCGGTGCCGACGGTGACTCGGAGGTCCTTCGTGTCCGCCGCGACGCCGCGCAGTTCGACGCGCGTGATGCCGGCGAACGACATCCCCTCGGTGACGAGCACCCTGAAGTTCCCCGCCTGCAGATAGCCGATCGTGAAGCTCCCGTCCTCGAGCGTCACCGCCACTCCGAGCGTCTTGAATCCGCTCGGCGAGTCGCCGTCGGCCGCCGCGCTGACGCTGCCGCGCGCGAGAGGCGTGCCGTCGCCGTACTTCACCGTTCCCGAGATCGAGTGCATCGCCGCGACCCGCAGCTCGACGTCGCCGCTCGCCGGCACGTCGACCTCCGCGCTCGCGGACATCCTGCCCTCGGGCACGGCGTCGACGGTGTGCGGACCCGGCGGGAGTCCTTCGACGACGAACCGACCGTCCGCGCCCGTCGTCGCGGCGACCGACTCGATCGACGGGCGCCCGACCGGCCACGACCACCCGCGGCGATCCCCGACGTCGAGCAAGATCGGCACGCCCGCGACGGGCAGGCCCGTGCCTTCCGCGACGACGCGGCCGGCGATCCGGCCGAGCGCCTCGAGCTTCGGCGACGCCTCGAAGATGCGATTGGTCTCGTCCGCGAGCGACGCCTTCGCCGGCGCGGCGACGAAACCGTCGGCGCCCGCGCGGACCAGCCAGTCCTTGCTCGGCCAGTGGACCTCGACGTCGAACGTGCCGTCCTTCGCGACGGCGCGGCGCGGCACGGTGAACCAGCGCGGCTCGCGAGACCACTGGGGCGAAACGACGTCGGACGTGCAGACCTGCACCCACATCTCGCGCGCCTCGGCGCCCTGCGGCGCGACGACGCGCCCGCGGACGTGCGCCTTCTCCCACTTGCCCGAGGGATCGTCCTCGACGACGTCCGCGACCTTCGTGTCGTACTCGAGGTCGCAGACCGTCTCCTCGCCGGGCGTGAGTTTCACGGCGCCCGCGCCGTCGCCGCCCTGGAGGAACTTCATCGCGTCGTCGGACGCCCCCTTGGGCCGCGCCATCCGTCCCTTCCACATGGCGTGGACGATCACGTCGGTCAGGTCGAGGCCGTCGAACAGGTAGCGGCCGTCGCCATCGGTCATCGCGAAGCGCGCGCCCCAACCGCGCGGTTGGACCGTGACGGACGCGCCGCGCACGGGCTGACCCGCGCACGTCACGTGACCCGTGAGGCGCGCGCCGCGCTGGAGGACGAAGTCGCGCTCGACGACCGTTTCCTTCCCGAAGAAGACGCCGGCGTCCACGCCGGGGCGCGTCGGTCCGGTCGGCTTCTGCGGGACTTCCATCCAGCCGGGCTTCGACGCCTTCGGAGTCGAAGTGACGATCACCGGCAGCAGCACGGTCAGCTCGTACCGTCCATCGGCGCCCGTCCGCGCCTCGGCCGCTTGCGCGCCGCCCGCGACGCGAACCGTGGCGCCGACCGACGGCTTCATCTCCGGCAACTCGCGCACCGTCCCGACGATCCGCCGCGGATCGACCACGATGTCGAGCGCGCCCGAGGCCGGGACGCGCACGCGCTGGACGTCTACCGGCGACGCGTCGGGCGGCGAGATGCGCACCTGGTACGTCTCAGCGTGCAGGCCGTCGATCGTGAAGCGTCCGTCGGTGTCGCTGACGGCGCTCGGCACGAGCGACGCGGCGTACGTGGACATGGCCCAGTTCAGTTGCAGGTCGGCCCACACGCGGAGCCCCGCGACGCCGCGGCCCGCCGGGTCGTGCGCGCGGCCCGTGGGCGAGTGGCCGCGCATCAGTTGGATCGCGAGGTCGTCGCGGCGCGCGCCGCCGCGGAGCGTCACGTCGAAGAGGTAGCCGGTCGCGCGGCCCGCGCTCCGCGCGACGAATGTCCACGTCGTCGGTTCGAGGGCGTCGAACTTCGCGCATCCATCCGGCCCAGTGACGACCGACGCCTCGGGCATCGCGACGTCGCGCCATTCGGCCATCGCGACGAGAGGGTCCATCACCTGGAGCATCGGCGTGCGCCGGGCTTCGACGGTCGCGCCCGCGATGGGTTCGCCGTCGAACGACGAAACCGTGACCGTCGCGCCGCACGGCTTCGCGAGCCACACGAGCCCGGTGTCGCGGCGTTCGCCCTCGCGGAGCGGCATCAGCGGACGCACGACCGCCGCGAGTCCGGGCACGTTGACGCGCGCGGAACCGCGAAGTCCGACCGGAAGCCCCTCGACGACGAAACGCCCGCGCTCGTCCGTCTTCGCCGCGCGCGCGTTCGTCTCGCCGCCGACGCTGACGTCGACGCCCGCCGCCGGCCGCTCCGGCTCGGCGAACCACACCTCGCCGACGACGGACGCGGTGCCCTTCTCGTTCGCCGCCGCCACGGGCGCGGCGTCCTTCGCGCCCGCGGGCGGTGTCACGACGCGCGACGGGACGGCCGTCGCCGTCTCGACCGGCTTCGGCGATGGCGCGATCGCGTCGTCCTGCGTCGACATCCACCAACTCGCCCCTCCCGCCACGAGCAGCACCACCGCGACCGCGATCCCCGCCTTCGTCGACGCCTTCACAGCAGCGCCTCCTCCCCACGCGAGCGACACCAGCGCGATCCCCCACGCCTTCCCGTCGGCGCCGTAGTCGGCGTCGAGCCGCTCGCGAAGCTGCCCGAGGCCGCGCTTGAGCCGCGTTCGCACCGTCTCGACAGGGACCTGCATGCGCCGCGCGATCTCACGGGGCGGGAGGTCGTCGAAGAAGCGGGCGAGCACCGTCGAGCGGTACGGCTCGGCGAGCGACATCACCGCCTCGACGACGCGGCGGTGCGCCTCGGCGCGGCCGAGCATGTCCACTGCCGACGGCGTCGCCTCGGGCCGCGCGGCGGCGACCTCGCGGAGACGGCGCCGTCCCTCGCCGCGGCCCGCGCGGCGGACGAAGTTTCGAAGGACCGTCCCCAACCACGCGCGCGGCGACGATCCGTCGCCCGGCGGGTTCTCGGTCGCGGCGAGCCACGTCTGCTGCTCCACGTCGTCCGCGCGGCCGGGATCGGAGACCAGGCTCCGCGCGAGCGCACGCACCCACTCGCGCTCGGCGAGGAGCGACTCGATGTTCCCGGGAGGGACGTTCGCGGTCATGTGTCAGGAGTGAAATCCCGCCCCGGGAGGAACCGGGTCACAGATCCGTGACGGGGCGGTCGTCTACTTTCGCCGGAACGCCCGCCCGCGGAGTGCGTCCAAAGCCCGTACGAACCTCGGAGGACCCGCCATGCGTCTCGCCCTCGTCGCCGGTCTCGCCCTCTTCCTCGCCTCCGCCGCCCGAGCGGAAGACCCCGCCCGCGTCGTCGATTCGCGGATCGCGCGCGTCACGGTCTACGAGGACCGCGCACTCGTCACGCGGCTCTCGAAGACCCAGGTCGCGAAGGGCGTCACGCGGATCGCCGTCGAGCACCTGCCGCCGGGGCTCGATCCGGCGTCGGTCCGCGCGCGGTGCGGCGCGGCGCGCGTGCTCGGCGTCGACCTCGAGAACGTCCACCTCGTCCGCGATTCGCGCGAGGAGATGAAGACGGCGCGCGCGGCGCACGACGCGGCGAAGCGCAAGCTGACCGAGGCGGAGATGACTCTCGCCGAGGCGAAGGACCGCTGGGACCTCTTCCGTTCGATGCGCGCGAAGAGCGTCGAGGGCGGCGAGCGCGCGCTCGGCGGTGGCCAGGGCGTGGACGTCAAGTCGATGAAGGACCTCCTCGAACTCGTCGCGGCGCAGGGCGCCCGGGCGAGGCAGGACGTGCTCTCGGCCGGCGACGACGTCGCGTCGGCGAAGGCCGTCGAGGAGGCGGCGCGCCGCCGGATCGAGGAACTGAGCACCGGCCGCGACCGCACCGAGTCGCGCGTGATCGTGACGCTCGAGGCCGACGCCGCGGCGGACGCTGACATCTCCGTGCAGTACATCGTGGCGGGTGCCTCGTGGCAGCCCGTCTACGACTTGCGCGTGGACGAGAGTTTCGGCGAGGCGTCGCTCGGACTCGGCGCGATCGTCGTGCAGAAGACGGGCGAGGAGTGGAAGGACGTGGCGCTCGAACTCACGACCGCGCAGCCGTCGGCGGGTGCCGCGCCGCCCGAGCCGCAGCCGTGGCACGTGTACTTCCCCCAGTTCGAGGTGGCGGAAGGAGTGGTCACTCGCCACGCTGCGCCGAGGGCGAAGGCCGCTCGCGGGCCGGCGCCGGCTCCCGCCGAACTCGCGGCCGACATGGCGCGCCTCGAGGACAAGGACGACGCGTTCGCGCCGCTCGTCCGCCGGACGGGGCTCGTCGTCGCGTTCCAGTCCCAGCTCACGGAGTCGATCTCGTCCGACGGCCAGCCGTCGCGCGTGGTCCTCGCGCGCTTCGACCTGACGCCCGACGTGCGCTGGACCGCGTTCCCGCGCGCCACGAACAAGGTGTTCGTCACGGCCAAGATGACGAACACGTCGCCCGTCGCGCTGCCCGCGGGCGAGGCGCGCGTGTTCGTCGGCGCGGACTACGTCGGCCCGATGCAGTTCAAGGACTGGGGCGTCGGCAAGGAGATCGACGTCGGTCTCGGCGTCGATCGCGACGTGGAGGCGGAGCGCGAGCGCCTGAAGAACGAGCGTTCGACCGAGGGCGTGTTCAGCAAGGACAGCGTGCACGCCAGCGAGTTCCGGCTGACCGTGCGCAACCACCGCGACCGCGCGATCGACGTGCGCCTCCTCGACCAGATCCCCGTCAGCAACGACGAGGACCTCACCGTGGAGGTCACGTCGAACAGCCTCGCCCTCGCGAAGCTCCCGACGCGCGACGCCGAGACCGCGAAGGCCCGCGGCGTCCTCGAGTGGCGCTTCCCGCTCGCCGCGAAGGCGAACCAGGACGTGCGGTTCGCGTTCGAGGTCCGGCACCCGAAGGACCGGGAGGTCGGCGGACTCGGGGAGTAGTGCCTCGGGCGGGTAGAACCACCGGCGCCATGAACGAGAGCACTCAATCTCGGTAGGGGCGGACCCCCGTGTCCGCCCGGGTCCTATCCAGCAGAGACGCCATCGCCAGGATCCACGTGGGGCGGACACGGGGGTCCGCCCCTACCGAGACACCGCAAGGGACCTGACGTGCGCCGTCGCGCCACACGCCTGTTACCCTCCCCGCGATGCCCGACCTCGAGACGTTCCCGAACCCCCGGCCCGCGCGCGACTACGAGATCGAGATCGTCCAGCCGGAGTTCACGTCGCTCTGCCCGAAGACCGGGCAGCCGGACTTCGGCACGATCCGCGTCGTCTACGTGCCGGACAAGAAGTGCGTCGAGTTGAAGAGCCTGAAGCTCTGGCTCCAGACGTACCGCACGAAGGGCATCTTCTACGAGGCCGCAACGAACGAGATCCTCGACGTGCTGGTCGCCGCGATCTCGCCGCGGCGGATGACCGTGTCGGGCGAGTTCACCGCGCGCGGCGGGATCGCGACGACCGTGCGGTGCTCGTTCGAGAAGCGCTCGAAGCGGCGCTGACGCCGTGCGGACGCGCCTCGCCCCGAGCCCGACCGGCGCACTGCACGTGGGCAACGCGCGGAGCTTCCTCCTCACCTGGCTCCACGCCCGCGCCGGCGGCGGATCGGTCGTGCTGCGCACCGACGACCTCGACGGGCCGCGCGTGAAGGCGGGCCGCGCGACCGACGCCGCGGACGATCTGCGCTGGCTCGGCCTCGACTGGGACGACGCCGAGCCCGTGCTGCGCCAGAGCGACCGCGCCGGCGTCTACGACGCCGCGTGCGCGCGACTCGTCGCCGCCGGTCTCGCGTATCCGTGCATCTGCACGCGGAGCGAGATCGAGTCCGCCGCGAGCGCCCCGCACGGTCCCGAGGGCCCGGCGTATCCGGGGACGTGCCGCGGGCGGTTCGCCGACGAGACCGCCGCGCGCGCGGCGTCCGGGCGTCCGCCGACGCTGCGGTTCGTCGCGGCGCCGGGCGCCGTCTCGTTCGACGACCTCCTCTTCGGCCCGCAGACGTTCGACCCGGCCGTCGAGACCGGCGACTTCATCGTCCGGAAGGGCAACGGCACCGCGGCGTACCAACTCGCGACGGTGGTCGACGATGCCGAGAGCGGCATCGACGTCGTCATCCGCGGAGCGGACCTCCTGCCGTCGAGCGCGCGGCAGATCCTGCTGCAACGGGCGCTCGGGCTGCCGGCCGTTCGCTATCTGCATCTCCCGCTCGTCGTCGGCCCGGACGGCCTGCGCCTCGCGAAGCGCCACGGCGACACCACGCTCCGCGCGCTCCGCGCCGCCGGATGGGACGCCCCCGCGTTCCTCGGCTGGCTCGCGGCGTCCGCGGGTCTCGCCGCGCCGGGCGAACGCGTGACGGCGCGCGAGCTCGTCTCGCGGTACGACGTCGCGAAACTCGGGCGCGGAGAGGTCGTCGTGCCGCTCGGGACGTTCGACGTCGCGCCGCGGGCGGGCTGAGCCGCGACTCGACGGGACCCCGCGCGGTAGCGTGCCGGCCATGCACCGCTGGAACGCCGTCTCCCCGATCGTCTTCGCCTTCCTCTGCGGCTACCACCTGCCGGAACTGGCGTGGAAGATCGACAGCGACGCAGGCGTCCACAGCGCGACCGACCTCTACCTGTGGATCATCGTCCCGGTGTCGGGGATCGCGGCCGTCTGGGGTGCGTGGCGGGCGTTCCGGGACGCGAAGCCACCTCAGCCACCGAAGTGAGGCGCCGGCTCGCGACGCGAACACGGAGTAGGCCGCCTTCCGAACCGTCCCAGTCCGCGCTAGGGTGCCTCGATGACGAAGGATGACGAGATCCTCGAGGCGCTCAGGAGCATCCGGGACTCGCTGGAGCTGATGGTCGCGAACCAGAACCGCGCCATGACCGCGCAGGAACAGGCGCTCGCCAACCAGATGCGCGCGATCGAGACACAGGAGTCGAGTCAGCGCTTCGCGAAGAGGATCGCGCTCGTGGGCCTCTTGCTCGTCATCGTGCTCATCGCGGGCGGCGCGCTGCTGGAATCGGCCCAGCACTCGAACTGACCCACCGTCCCTAACCTCGATTCGCCCTCCCACTGACGTCGCCCTCCCCCCTCCCAGGCTCGGGGTCTGACCCAGCGGGATGGCGGAAACAGCGGAAGGCGTGACTGGGCATCGACTTAGGTCCGATCTAACGGCGCGGAGGACGCGCCCGACGGGCGCGGGGTTTCCGGTGCCGGGCGATCGGGGCCATAATCCCTCCCCCCTCCATGGACCCGACCTACTGGTACCAGCCCCGAGCCTTGCCTCTCTTCCCGCTGCTCGCGGAGGTGACGGACACCAACTGGGCCGAGGGTCTGGCCCCGCTCCTGACCTGCATCGTCGTCGTGCTCGTGGTCTCGTTCCTCGCCGCCGTGGTCGAGGCCGCGTTCATGTCGCTCCCGACGTCGCTCGCGAAGACGTGGGAGGAGAGCCCGAACGCGATGGAGCGGATGGCCGGGAAGCTCCGGACCGACTTCGCGAAGCCGCTCGCCACGATGGTCGTCGTCAACAAGACGGGCGACATCGGCGGCTCGTTCGTGGTCGGCTACTTCGCGACGAACTACATCGAGAGCCTCGGCGTGGCCGTGCAGCCCACGTTCACGGTGTTCACGGCGGCGCTCACGCTCCTCGTGATCATCGGCGGCGAGATCGTGCCGAAGACGATCGGCGAGAACCACAGCCAGGTCGTCGCGAAGTACGCGGCCTTTCCCGTGCGTCTCTTCATGTTCCTGCTCTCGCCCATCGTGGCGCTGATCGGCTTCGCGCAGCGCCCGTTCCAGCGCGTCGGCCCCCACCAGACGACCGAGGAGGAGATCGCGCACCTCACCTCGATCGGGCAGGAGCAGGGCGCCATCGAGGAGCACGAGGGGGACATGATCCACCGCGTGCTGGCGCTCAACGACATCACCGCCGGCGACATCATGACGCCGCGCGTGGACATGCTGGCTCTGCCCGCGAACCAGACGCTCGACGACGCCGCCGACGAACTCGGCAAGATCAACCGCTCGCTGATCCCGGTCTACGGCAGGAACCGCGACGAGGTCGTCGCCATCCTCGACCGCATGGACGCCCTCCTCGCACTCGCGAAGGGACAGGGGCACCGCGCCGTCACCGATCCGAGCGTCTCCTTCAAGCCGTACTACGTGCCCGGGACGATGCCGGCAGACGAGCTCCTCGTGATGTTCCAGCGGCGCACGGAGCACATGGCGATCGTCGTCGGCGAGTACGGCGAGACGGTGGGACTCGTCACGATCGAGGACGTCGTCGAGGAGATCGTCGGCGAGATCTACGACGAGCAGGACATCGGCTCGGGTAACGGCATCGTGCGCGTCGGGCCCGACGAGCTCCTCTGCGACGCCGCCGCCGAGATCAAGGACGTGAACGAGACCTTCGAGATGGAGGTCCCGAACCACAGGAGCGTGGCGGGCCTCCTCCTCGACGAAATGGAACGCATCCCGAAGAAGGGCGAGGAGCACGTCTGCCACGGCCTCTCGTTCCGGATCGAGGACGCGAACGAGCGCGCGATCCTGAAGGTGCGCGTGAAGAAGCTGCCCCCGCCGGTCGATCCCGACGACACCGCGGACATCCCCGCGGAGTAGCGGTCAGACGGGCCATCAAGGCGTGACAGGTAGGGGACGGCGCATCTGCCACTGTAGGGGCGACGCATGCGTCGCCCGCCGTGGCAATCACAAGTCCGGTCGGTCGCCGTCCGGCAGCGGCGGGCGAGGCATGCCTCGCCCCTACAACGGCAAGGCGTACCTGTCGCGCCTTGA
>JANNHP010000412.1:0-7826 GCA_031404455.1 Planctomycetia bacterium
GTCACGCCGGATCCCGGACTTCCGACGATCGCGCACCGCTCGATCGCGAGCACCGACCCCGCGACGTCGACCACGCTGCCCGGCATCGTCCCGCCCTCGGGGTGCTCGCCGAGCGCGCTCAGCGTCAGACCCCGCACGGCCACGCCGCGCGCACCCCGCACACGAAGCGTCGGGCGCAGCAGTTCGGACTGCCGCACCATGAGCCGCGATTGGATCACCGCCCGTTCGGCGTCGTCCTTCGCCGCCGCGATCTCCTTCTGGCACGCGTCCCAGACCTGCTGCCGCTCCCGCGGGGTGACCGTCGAGAAGATGGTCGTCGCGTCGGGACCAGCGCCCTCGATCGTGACGGGCTTCGTGACGAGCATCCGCTCCTCGTACGTCCCGGGTCCGATGCGGACGACGGCGCCTTCGGGTGCGGCGGCGAGCCCGGCGTTCACCGACGTGAACTGCCCCGAACCGTCGAGTGCCACCGTGACGACGACCTCCGCGGCCGCGACGACCGGTTCGTCGCCGTCGTCGCCCGCGGGCTGCGGCGGATGCGCGCAGGCAGCGGTCGCCGAAGCGAGGGCAGCGGCGAGCGTCAGGAGGCGCGCCCGCGCGACCGTTCGCACGTCGCGCCCGAGACCATTTCCATCCGGCATCGTGCCCTCCGCGTCGCGTGACGAGGCTTCAGTCTTCCGGCCCCGGCCGGGACCGTCAAGGCGCGTGCTGCTCTTGCCCGGTTCGCCCGCGACCCAGGTCACCCCGGTCCGCGCTCGCACGATCCGCCGGGGCCGCCGTTTTCTGCGCGCGCCGCCCCCACCCGGGAGGTCGATAATCCGGCGCCCCAGACCCCAGGTCACCCGAGGAGACGAACATGCCCGCGAAGACGAAGGACCCTCCCGCGCCGAAGCCGAAGAAGGCCCCCGCCGCGCGGATGTCGCTCGCCGAGGCGATGTCCACGCTCGAGAAGGCGGGCGCCGCGCAGACGAGGAAGACGTACGCCCGTCACGGGGTCGAGACTCCGATGTTCGGCGTGAGCTTCGCCTTCCTGAAGACGCTCATGAAGCGCATCCGCGTCGACCACGACCTGGCGCTGGCACTCTGGGACACGGGCAACTTCGACGCGCGGAACCTCGCCGTGAAGATCGTCGATCCCGCGCGCATGTCGACCGCCGATCTCGACCGCTGGGCCGGCGCGCCGTACGCCCGCATGTGCGGCGGCTACGTGGCGCACATCGCGGCGGAGGGCGGGCACGGGCGCTCGCGCGCCGACGCGTGGATCGCGGCTCGCGACGAGCGCCTGCGCAACGCCGGATGGACGCTCGTCGGCGCGCTGGCGATGGTCGACGAGACGATCCCCGACGACTGGTTCGCCGCGCGCCTCGCCGACATCGAGAAGACGATCCACACGGCCCCGAACACGCAGCGCTATCTCATGAACAGCGCGCTCATCTCGATCGGCTGCCGGAATCCCGCGCTCAGGAAGTCGGCGACCGCCGCGGCGAAGCGGATCGGAACGGTCGAGGTCGATCACGGCCCCACCGAGTGCAAGACCCCCGATGCGAAGGCGTCCCTCGACAAGGCGTGGGCGCACTCCACGTCGAAGGGCTTCGCGAGCCCCGCCGCCCACGAGCGGTCGCGCGAGTCGATGCGCACGCGCTGCTGAGAGGCCATGACGGCCTCGGATCGCGGCGCACTTTCTCGGCGCGACGCCGCACGCAAGGGGCGGATGATGGCCGCATGAGGTTCTTCGTCCGTCTCTCCGTCGCCCTGTGCGCCCTCCTCGCGCTGACGTTCGCCGCACCGGCGGTCTCCGCCGGCGAGCCGACGTCCGACTCCGACTACCACGACTGCGCGTTCGACGCCGGTCTCGGGAACGGCGAGTGCCAGCACTTCCTGCGCAATCCGTCGGGTCCGACCGACGACCCGTGCTGGTGCGACAAGTGCCGGAACGGGATCACCGGCCAGCGCCACGACGGCCGCAAGATCCCGCCCGGCTGGAACCCGACGCTCTTCGAGACCGGCGGGATGGACGCCTATCTCAAGCGACACTCCGTCGCCTGGGGCATCACCTGCAGCGAGTGCTACGACAACGAGAAGCCGTGGCCCGACGGCGGCGCCGGCAACCCCGGCACCGTCCCCGAGAAGGACTTCGCCGGCCGTCCGGCGAAGCAGACGGTGAGGGCGCGCCTCGAGGCCGAGAAGCGCGTCTTCAAGAAGCGCGACGACGTCGTGCTCGCGTACGGCCGTCACTTCTACGTGGCGACGGACATCGGGGGCCTGAAGGTCCGCACGCCGGGCGGCAGTTCCCGCATGGCGACGAAGCACGAGTGGCTCCATCTCATGATCGAGCGCGCGGAGTTCGCGCGGCGCGAGTGGGTGCGGAACCTCGGCGAACCGATCGTCATGAAGACGAGCACCAAGCGGCCGATCGCGATCTACATGACCGACAAGTTCCGCGACTTCGAGCGGATCGGCGCCGAGTACTTCAAGAACGCGGGGAGCCGCGGGCTGCGCGGTCCGGTCGCGGAACTCTGCGACAAGATGTGCCTCACCGGCATCACGTTCTCTCTCGAGGAGGCGGGCGACGACCACGAGATGGTCGTCCACCTGCGCCACGAGATCTCCCACAGCCTGCTGTCGATGTGGGGCTCGCTCGAGACGCGGCCGAAGTCGATCCCCGTCTGGATGGACGAGGGGCTCTCGCACTGGCTCGTCAAGACGACCGAGCCGTTCCGGGACGACGTCTTCTACTGCACGGGCGAGGGGCTCGGCGGACCGTCGGGGCGCGGCACCGCCGCAGGCATGCCCGCATGGTCCGGCAAGGACTGGGAGAAGGACCTCGCGAAGTGGGTGCAGACCGACAAGCTCGGCGCCATCGAGGAACTGCTCGGGAAGACGGTCATCTCCGAGTTGAAAGAGCACGACCAGAAGCGCGCCTGGAGCTGGTTCGACGTGTGCCTCTCCGAGTGGCGCGAGCCGTTCGTGAAGGTGCTGGCGGCGCTCCGGAAGGAGAAGGACGTCCGCGCGGCGTTCACCGAGAGCCTCGGCTGCACGCCGGAGATCTTCGACGAGCGCTGGCGCGACCGCGTGACCGGCAAGCGCAAGTCGATGGCGCCGACGTCCGCCGACCTCGAGCCCGAATCGGCCGACGCGCCGGGCGCGCGCGACAGGAAGGCGATCAGCGCCGAGACGGACCCGAAGAAGCTCGCGTACAAGATCCGTCAGCTCGGCGAGATCACGGACAAGCGGACGATCCCGGTCGTCGTCGACGTCATCGCGCAGAACCTCGACCTGCCGCGCGAGACGGCGCTCGTCACGCTCTACGCCGTGAAGGACCCGGCGTGCCGCGAGGCGATGTGGAACTACGGCCTCTCGCACCCGGACGGCATGGTCCGGGCGTACGTCGCGCGCGTCTGCGGCCGGCTGCGGCTCGACGCCGCACTTGCGAAACTCGTGGCGCAGCTCGACGACCGCAACTGGTACGCGCGTGCGGAGGCCGCCATCGCGTGCGGCACGATGAAGGACGTCAAGGCGATGCCGGGGCTCCGCAAGATCGTCACCTCCGACCCGTCGGAGAAGGCGCGCGTCGCCGCGATGGACGCGCTCGCGATGTACGGCGAGGACGCCCAGACCGCGGTGCCGCTCGTCGCGAAGCTGCTCGACTCGTCGCAATGGCAGCTCCGCATCGCCGCGGCGCAGGCACTCGGCGGCATCGGCTCGATGGAGGGCGTCGAACCGCTCGTCGCGCGGTTCGAGAAGGAGCCGACCGGCCGGATCGCCGACGACGTCTACCAGGCGCTGAAGACGATCTCCCGCGACGACCTCGGCCGCAAGGCCGAGAACTGGCGCACGTGGTGGGACCGCGAGAAGGCGTCGAGCCGCGGCGGCCTGCCGAAGCGCCCGCCGCCGCCCGACGAGCGGGAGGCGAAGAAGGGCCCCGACCCGAACGACCCGCGCGCCACGAGCGCCCCCGGCGTGCCCGCGCCGTTCTTCGGCGTGGAGATCTACTCGAACCGCGTCGCGTTCGTCTGCGACACGTCGGAATCGATGCTCGAGCTCTTCACCCCCGACCCCGCGGCGGCGAAGGCGCTGTCACGCGAGTACACGGGGACCAACAAGCTGTCGATCATGAAGCAGGAGGTCGCCCAGGCTCTGGCCGGTCTCGATCCGCGATCCCACTTCAACCTCATCGTCTTCGGCACGCAGATCCGGTCGTTCAAGCAGAACCCGGTGCCCGCGAGCGCGGGCAACATCGAGCAGGCGACGGGCTTCCTGCGGTCGCTCTCCGCCCAGGGCGAGACGAACTACTACGACGCGCTGAAGGCAGCTCTCGACCTCGGCGACGCTCCGGACACGAACGCCGACTTCAAGGCGACGCCGGACACGATCACGTTCCTGACCGACGGCCAGCCGACCAAGGGCGACATCCTCGACGCGGACGTCATCCTCGAGTGGTACACGGGCCTCAACCGCTACGCGCGCGTCAAGACGCACACGATCACGTTCGGCGTGATCAACGTGGACACGCCCTTGCTGAAGGCGATGGCCGAACGCAACGGTGGCCGCTTCACGATCGTGCCGGAGCGGAAGGCTACGATTCGCTAGCGACGTTCACACGTCGCCTGCGAGTCGTCAAACGGTCCGAGCGCTGCTACTTCCGCGTCGCGACGACAGGCGTCTCCGCCTCGGGCGCAGGCGGAAGCGCGCGGAACGCGGTGATCACGTTCGTTCGGATCGCGGCCTCGAGCTCGGCCGTCGCCTCGGGCGCCGGCTTCGAACGCGCGCCGTGAGCCGTCATCCACGCCACGACGGACGCCCGGACCTCCGGATGCGTCGCGACGGCGCGCGGCAGCGGGTCGCTGGCGCTTCCCGTGGTGATGCGCCACTGTCCGGTGGCGGCGTCGAGGCGATCGAGATTGACGGTCGCTCGCCAGCGCTTCGGGGCCTTGGGCTTGGTGGTCTTCGCTTTGGGCTCGGTCATGGGTACGACATTAGCGTACCGGCCGAGATTCTCCCCGGCATGCCCGAGCAAGGGTCGTTCCCGAGCCTGGGGAAGGTGCCGGAGGCGCTACCTTCGTGCCCGTGCAGATCCATGTCGACGCCGACGGTTGCCCCGTCAAGCAGGAGATCTACCGCGTCGCGAAGCGCTATGCGCTGGTCGTCCAGGTCGTCGCGAACAAGTGGATGGAGACGCCGGACGACCCGCTCGTGCGGATGGTCGTCGTCACCGACGGGTTCGACGCCGCCGACGACTGGATCGTGGAGCACGCGGCGGCGGACGACGTCGTCGTGACCGCAGACATCCCTCTCGCCGCTCGGTGCCTCGCAAAGGGCGCGCGAGTCCTCGGGCCGAAGGGCCGTCGCTTCACGGACGACGACATCGGCGGCGCGCTCGCTTCCCGCGCGCTCGCCGCCCACCTGCGCGAGTCCGGGCTGATCACCGGAGGTCCGGCTCCGTTCAAGGACCGCGACCGCTCGCAGTTCCTCCAGGCGCTCGACGCGGCGATCCAGGAAGGCCGGCGAAAACGCTGACGCGGATGACGCACCGAATCCGCCGCGTCCGTTCCGCGCGACGAAACTCGCGGCGCCGAATCGTCCGCGACGAGCCTGGTTCGCGACGAATCGAGATTCCGCGCAGATGGAACGTACGCAAGTGCGGGGGATCGTCTACGCAGTCCCCTCCTCGTTCTCGGGGAACATCGTTCGTCCACGTGCGCGGTCACCTGACCTGCACATCGCTGGTGCCTGAGCGGATCGATGTCACATACATCGGCGCCGGTTGAAATGGATGACGAAATGGGTACGAAAGCATTTGTCGGCGGCCTCGCCTGGGCCACGACGGGCGACTCGCTCCGCACGGCGTTCGAGCAGTGCGGCACGATTCTCGAGTGCAAGGTCGTCGACGACCGCGAGACCGGCAAGAGCCGCGGTTTCGGGTTCGTGACGTTCGCCGACGAGGCGACGTGCAAGAGCGCGATCCAGACGATGAACGGCGCCATGGTCGACGGTCGCGCGATCCGCGTGAACGAGGCCGAGAACAAGCCGAAGTCGAGCGGCGGCGGCGGTGGTGGCGGCGGCGGATACGGCGGCGGCAACAGCCGCTGGTAGTCCCCGGTCGCCGGAGCGCGGCCCCGCTGCGCTCCGGCGACTCCCGAGACCCGGTCCGGCTCTTCACGAGCCGGGCCGGGTCTTCTCGTTCGACATGTGATTCCCGCGCCTCGCGGGAATCACTCGTAGACGAACGAGATCGGCGCCGCGACGTCCGGGTGCAGGCTCTTGTGCACGGGACACGTGTACGCGGCGCGCTCCAGGACCGTCCGCGTCTCGGCGTCGATCGCGGCCGCCATGCGGATCGTGACCGGCAGTCGCCCGATCCGCCGCACGGGATCGGTCGCCATGTGCTTCTCCACGCGGAACGTGGCCGCCGAGAAGTCGACGCCGCGGCGCTTCGCGACGATCGCCATCGTCGTGACGATGCACGTGCCGAGGGCCGTGGCGACGAGGTCCGTCGGGGAGAACGACTCGCCGCGGCCCATGTTGTCGGCGGGTGCGTCGGTCACCACGCCGGCCCCCGACGGTCCGTGCGTGGCCTCGCAGCGCAGGTCCCCGAGGTAACGGCCTTCGACGACGACCATGAGCGGTCTCCTTCCTGCGCGGCGCTTCGCCGCGGCGGCATCGTCGCGCCCGGCGGCGCGACTCCAGTGACCTTTTTCGCCACGAGGCCCGCAGCGTCCCGCAGCATGTCCCCGTGCGACGGATCCTCGTCCCGATCGTGATGCTCGCGGGCTGCGGTCCGGCCCCGGTGACGCCGGCGCCGCCGCCCGCCGCCGTCGCCCCGGCTCCCGCGTCCGAATCGTTCGCGGCGCCTCCCCCGCCGAACGAGGACCTCCGCGTCGGGAGCCGGCCGTGGATCGACGCGACCGGCACCGCGATCGTCGGGTTCGGCGTGCTGCGCCTCGTCCCCGACCCCGGGAAGACCGCGCGGTTCGACTTCCGCTACGACGAGAAGCCCGGCGACTACGGCGCAGGCGCGGGCGACGACTTCCAGTTCTTCGCGCTGCCCGGCGACGCGTTCGCGAAGAAGACCAGCGCGTACGCCGACCAGTTTCTCTTCTTCACGCGCACGCACGGCTCGCTCTCCGGAACGACGTACACCCTCCGCGCGAGCATCCAGGCCGCGTCCGAGATGCTCGTCATCGTCGGCTACGGACCGTGGACGGCGCCCGACTCGGGCCGCCCGTCGGGCGACCGCCCCGTGTTCCGCATCGACGTGACGCCCCGCAACGGGGCCTTCGAGTGGCTCGAATCGGAGGCCGGCGAGCTCATCACCACCAACTGGACGAACCGCCCCGGCGTGAAGCGCGGCGGGCCGTACTCGAAGGAGGACGTCTGGATCGAGGTGCGGCCTCTGATCCTCTACGACGGCAGGATGGTCCGCGCCGACGGCGAGCCCGACGCGGCGGCGGACGTCTACCAGGAGCCCGACCTGCAGGGCAGCGACGTCGCCCGCGACGCCCTCGACCGGGAGGAGTTCAACGCGGACATGCGCGCCGCGGCCGCGCGCCTCGACCGTCGAATCGTCATGACCCGCGAACTCGCGGAGAAGTTCCGGCGTGTCCCGATCCGCTGGCGGTAGCGCGCTCCTGATCGTCGCGGTCGCCGCGGCGGTCGCCGCCGCCGGAGACAAGCCCCCGCGCGGTCTCGTGAAGCCGCTCGACCCGGCGTCGAATCCGAGCACGCCGGCCAAGGTCGCCCTCGGCGAGAAGCTCTTCACCGAGAAACGGCTCTCGGCCGACGGCACCATCTCGTGCGCGACGTGCCACGTGGCGTCGCTCGCGTTC
>JANNHP010000413.1:0-14690 GCA_031404455.1 Planctomycetia bacterium
GCCTTGAATAACGGTCGAATTTACTTATCCGCTCTTTTTTGTTATAATTTGAATCAAGCAAAGGGGTGAGTGCTATGTATAAAGAAAAACCAACCGACAAAAGAATTGCTTTTGCCCGTCGCTTGAGTTCGCTTCGCTCACATCGAACCCGGTGCGGTGTCCACGTCGCCACTGGCGACATGGACTCCCGTCCTTGCGTCCGGGACCCCTCCCGTCGCTTGAGTTCGCTTCGCTCACATCGCGATCCAGCGGATCACCTGGAATGTCTCGGCGAACCGGCATCCGGCCTGCGTGCCGCGCATCCGCGCCTGCGCGCGGACCGATTCCTCGTTCGCGTACGGACGCCCCGCCTGCGACCGGTAGCGCGAGAGCGCCTCGACTTTGCGCTGCACGTGGCTCTCGTCGAGGCGGACGAACGCCGTCGTCTCGAACACGAGGTTGTTCCAGGGGACCTCGTAGCCGAGCATCGTCGTGCCCTTGAACGCGCGGAGCCCCTCCGCATGGACCTGCGCGTGGTCCTGATGGATGTCGTGCTTCGACGGGAGGAAGACGACGTCGGGGCTGAGCTCGTCGCGCAGGCGGATCATCCAGTCGAGGATCTCCTGCCGGTCGCGCGGGAAGGCGCGGACCTCGAACTCGCCGATGCGAAGCCGCGTCTCGGGGATGCCGAGCACGCGCGTCGCCTCGCGCACCTCGGTGCGGAGCACGTCGTCCGGGAACTCCTTCGGCACGGACTTCTCCGCGGCGCTGAACGCCACGTACGTCACCTCGCGGCCTTCGTCGGCGAGACGCGCGATCGTGCCGCCGCAGCCGAATTCGCCGTCGTCGGTGTGCGGGGCGAGCACCAGTGCCCGTTCGAAGGGAAGCGTTCCGCTCATCGGGGCGTGCCTTTCAGGTGACGGTACACGCCGAGCGCGGCGTTGCGGACGCGGCGCGTGACGGGACGGTGGACCCGTTGGCCGAGCGGGCAGGGGTCGATGCGGAACCCCATGAACCGCTTGAAGCGCGTGATGCCCTCGGACGCCGCCTCGCCGGTGCCGTCTTCCAGCGCGGCGTCGGAATCGTGCGCCCGCGTCGCGCCCGCGGCGACGGCGTCCTCGAGCACGCGCAGGTGCGCGAGGTTCGAGGCGCCGCGCGTCGGACGGCCGGCTCGCCCGGCGAAGAGGATGAACACCGCGCGGCCCGAGCGCGCGGCGAAGACGCCCGCCGCGGGGCCGTCCTCGTCGTCGCAGATCGAGAGCGACGCATTGCCGCGCGCGGCGAGTCCGGCGTGGAGTGCGATGAGGAATTCGCGGTTGCGCGCTTCGAGACCCGACCGCGCGTAGCTCGCGTCGAGGAGTCCCGCCATCTCGTCGAGATCCTTCGCCGGACGCACGCGCATGCCTTCGCGCTGCGCCTGCCGGGCCGCGGTGCGGTGCGGCGTCTCGAAAGTCATGATCACGTCGTCCGGCTTCGGCGGCAGCGTTCGCCACGCCGTCCCGAACGTCCGCGTCTCCCATCCGTGCGCGGCGAACGGGAGCAGGTTGCCGACGACCGGCCACGCCGGCTTCCAGCGCGTCTCGACGGCGCCGCGTTCGCGCGCGAACTCCTCCACGGCGACGACCGCCGCGTCGGCGGCTTCCGGATCGTCGCAGAGGAGCAGCGGTCCGCCCTGCACCTCGAACCGCCGAGCGAGGACGCGGTCGGCGGCAGGCGCGCGGCGGCTGCCGACCTCGAGGATCGCGACCGCCGCGAGCGGACGCCCGGCGTCGTCGAGCACGCGGATCCGCCGCGTGGCCGTCCCGAACACCTTCGACGCGCGCGAGACGGCGCTCGTCTGGAGGAGGTCGTCGTGCTCGTCGCAGACGGCGTCCCAGGCCGCGTCGTCGTCCTCGAGCCAGCGTTCGACCTTCACGCGCGGAGTCTAGCCCGTCACTTCGTCGCCTCGACGCCCCACATGCACACGAACCCGATGGTCCGCGCGACGAGCGCCAGCGTCGCGACGACCGCGTGGCGCTTGCGCACGGCCGCATCGGCCGCGCCGCGGAGCATCCGGAAGCCGAACCAGAGCGTCGGCAGGTAGAGGACGACCGCGAGCGTGGAGGACCAGATGTGGACCCACCGCAGCATCGAGAAGTCGTCGGTCATCGTCTTCTCGACGACGCCGCGCGAGAGCTCGAGCCAAACCACGAGCGCGAGATCGAGCCCGATCCCGGCGAGCACCAGCGGAACGTGCCGCCCCCGGTTCCTGCGCTGCGTCCAGCCCGCGACGATCAGCAGGAAGGCGACGGTGGCGAGGGCGTCGTTCACGGGGGCCGAAGTATGCCGGGATCCCCCCGCCCCGCCAGTTCGCAGGGTCCGGCGCCGGGCTTGAGATGGGCTCGACGGGAACCCGATGAGGAGTGCGTGACTCCCGCCGAGAACGATCCCCTGCCCGCGCCTGCCGAGGCGCCCGCTCCGGCCCCCGCGGAGACGACCCCCACCTACCACGACCTCGAGCTGGCGCTCGCGCAGGCGATCTCCGAGCGCGACGAGGAGCACGCGGCCGTCGAGGAGGAGCTGGCCCAGCTCTCGCGGATCTATCAGCGGATGCGCGGCGACATCGTCACGATCAGGGAGGACCGCGACCGGGTCGTCGACGAGGCGCGCGAGGAGCGCGAGCAGCACGAGCGCGAGCGGGGCGAGCTCGCCGAGCGCCTCGAGAAGGCGATGCGGCAGGAGGACTCGAACCGGCCGGTCGATGCAGCGGCGCTGCGCGAGCGGTTCGTCATCGAGCGGCTCGCGGACCTGCCGTCGGAGCGCAGGAAGGTGCCCGAGCAGGGTCTCCCCGACATGCCGGGCTTCGAGATGCTCGGACGTCTCGGCACGGGCGGCATGGCGTCGGTCTTCCACGCGCGACGGCTCGCGGACGGCGTCGAGGTGGCCGTGAAGCTCCTCCACGACGGCGCCGACTCGGGCCGCGTGCGCACCGAGCTCTTCCTCCGCGAAGCGGCCGTGATGCTCCAGCTCGAGCACCCCGGAGTCGTGGGCGCGCTCGACGCCGGCGAGTGCGCGTACGGCCGCTACCTCGTGATGGAGCACGTCGCGGGCGAGAGCCTCGCGGAGCGCGGACGCCGCGATCGCCGCGTCCCTGAGGCCGAGATGCTGGCGATCGCCATCCACGCGGCGAGGGCGCTCGCGTACTGCGCGCGTCTCGGCGTGATCCACCGCGACGTGAAGCCGGGCAACCTGATGCTCACGCCCGACGGACAGGTGAAGCTCTGCGACTTCGGGCTCACGGCGCTCTCGAACGGCGACGACCCCGCGCGTCCGTACGGGTCGCCCGGCTACGCGTCGCCCGAGCAGTTCCAGACGCCGAAGGACGTGGACGAACGCGCCGACATCTACGGCCTCGGCTGCACGCTCTGGCACTGCGTCGCCGGGCGCCGTCCGTTCTCGGGACCCGCGAAGCGCGCGTTCGACGACGCGAAGACTATGGACCTTCCGGACCCGCGCCTCTCGGGCGCCGAGGTGTCGCCCGGGTTCGCGCAGGTGCTGCGGCGAATGGGCCGCGCGGACCGCGCCCGCCGCTACCGCAACTGGAACGAGTGCCTGATCGACCTGATGCTCGTGGAGAAGGGCAACCCGCCGTTCGCGGCGCACCTCGCCGAGGCGCTCGACGCCGGCACGGCGGCGCCCGCGGCGGACGTTGTCCCCGCCGCGGCGGAACATCTCCCGTCCGGGACGACGCAGGGCGACGGCACCACCGGCACGATCGAGGCGCCCGCCCGTCCGTGGGCGCAGCCGTCCTCGAGCGAGATCCTCCCCCCGCCCGCGCCCCGTCCCCGCCACGTGGCGACGCTCCTCGCCGGGGCCTTCCTCACCGCGGCGGTCGGCTTCCTCACGGCCACGCTCACGCGGCCCGATCCCATCGACGGGATGCGCGACAAGGCCCGCGCCCTCGCGCGCTCCGGCGATCCGGCCGAGGCCGCGCGCTGCCTGCGCGAAGCGGCCCGTCTCGCCCCGCCCGATCTCGCCGAGGACCTGCGCTGGGAAGCCGACGTGATCGAGAAGAAGTAGCCGCGCGGCGGGGCGGCCCGCACCCTCCCCGCGTGGACGACGCCCTGCGCTTCGACGATCTCAGACTCGATCCGCGCGTTCTCGCGGGCCTGCGCCGCGCCGGTTTCGAGACGCCGCTCGCCGTGCAGGCGGCCGCGATCCCAGCGGTCCTCGGCGGGCGCGACGTCGTCGTCTCGGCCGAGACGGGCAGCGGGAAGACGATCGCCTACCTCGCGCCGATCGAGTCGCTGCTCGTCTCGGGGCCGAAGCGACGCGGCGTCCGCGTGGTCGTGCTCGTGCCGACGCGCGAACTGGCACTCCAGGTCGCGGGCGTGGCCGAGACGCTCGGCAAGTCGACGCACATCGCCTGCGCGGCCATCTACGGCGGCGTCGGCTTCGGCGACCAGACGAAGGCGCTGCGCGGCGGCGTGCCGATCGTGGTGGCGACACCCGGCCGCCTCCTCGACCACATGCGGCGCGGGAACTGCCAGCTCCACCACGTGGGCGCGGTCGTCCTCGACGAGGCCGACCGGATGCTCGAGATGGGCTTCGTCGAGGACGTGCGACGCATCGTCGGCGAGACGCCCGCCGACCGTCAGACGCTGCTCTTCTCGGCCACGATCGACGTGCGCGTCGAGAAGCTCGCGAAGGACCTGCTCCGCGACCCGGTGCGCATGCGCGTCGGCGACGCGGAGCAGGTCTCCTCCACGCCCGCGGGTCTCACCCACCGCGCCACGATCGTCCGCGCGCCGCTGAAGGTGGCGCTCCTCGTCCACCTGCTGAACGACCCGACGTGGGAATCGGTGCTCGTCTTCGCGAAGACGCGGCACCGCTGCGGCGCCCTCGCCAAGTCGCTCGTCGAGTCCGGGGTCAGCGCGGCGGCGCTCCACTCCGAGCTGACACAGCGGGAGCGCGAGGAGTCGCTCGCGCGATTCCGCCGCGGCGAACTGCAGGCGCTCGTCGCGACCGACGTCGCCGAGCGCGGGCTCGACATCCCGCGCGTGACGCACGTCGTCAACTTCGACGTCCCGGGTGCCACCGACACCTACCTCCACCGCGTCGGCCGCACGGCGCGCGTCGGCGGCGAGGGCATCGCGATGACGCTCGCCGCCCTCGACGAGGAGGTCCGCCTGCGCCGCGACTCGCGCACGCTCGGCTTCCGGTTCGAGATCGGACCCGTCGCGGGCTTCGACTACGCGCAGCGGCCGCCGTCCGTCGATCCCCTCGCGGAGCCGATCGAGCACCGACGCCGCCGCCGCGACGAGGGCGAGGGCGCCCCGCGCGTCAAGACGCCGAACGACCCCCAGAAGGCGTTCTGGGCGAAGGCGCGCAAGCGGCGCGAAGGCCCTCGAACTCGGCGCTAGAGACGGGTGCCCCGCGTCACTACACTCGGCGCACCATGGCCGAAGGATCCCCGACGCTCGCGATCGTCCAGACGCTGCTCCTCGCCGGAGTGCTCGTCAGCACCGTGATGGTCACGTGCTCGAACGACCGGCTCGAGAAGCGCATCATCCAGCTCCAGGCGAAGGAGTCGCCGCAAGCGCCCGCGCAAGGCTCCGGGCCGGCGCAGCCGTCGACGTCCACCTCGTCGCGGCAGCCCGGTGCCGCGAGCGACGTCGAGGCGGTCGGTTGGGGCGGCAAGCGCGCGAAAGTGATGTACGTGGAGGGCGCCGTCTCCGGCGCGCCTCTGCGCCTCCAGGACAAGCCGCGCCCGCAGAACGACTGGTACGTCAACCGCCGCAACTCGGCGCCGAAGTCGCTGAACTACTACGTCACCAACGAGGGCGACACCGCCAACATCACCGGCTACACGCTCGGGCGCCTGATCGCGGTGGATCCGGACGCGCCTCCGAAGGTCCAGCCCGGTCTCGCGACCCACTGGGAAGTGTCCGACGACAAGCTGACCTACACCTACCACCTCCGCCGCGGCGTGCAGTTCGCCGACGGACGTCCGTTCACCGCCGCCGACGTGATCTTCAGCTTCGACGTGATGCGCGATCCGGGAGTCAAGGCGGACCACCTGAGGAGCGAGTTCGAGTCCGTGGAATCGGTCGAGGCGCCCGACCCGCACACGGTCGTCGTCAAGTACAAGACCAAGTCCTGGAAGGGCATCTACTCGTTCGGCGTCACGCTGCGAGTGCTGAACAAGGGCTGGTACGAGGCGGAGATCCCCGTCTTCGCCAAGAAGCTCGACATCGCGAAGTACTCGACCGAGCCGGGCAAGCCGGGCTTCGGCGACGTGTTCAACAAGATTCGCATCCCCTGTCCGGGCACGGGGGCGTACTACGTCGCCTCCGACGACGACTTCTCCCGGGACTTCGTCAACCTCGTCCAGAACCCGTTCAGTTGGGCGATGCAGTGCTACCCCGAGTGGAACAACTTCGTGAAGCTGCGCTGGATCTTCATCAACGACGACCAGGCCGCCGACGAGTCGTTCCGGAAGCAGGACTTCGACGTGCAGGTCGTGGACCACGACCGCTGGACCGACGCCCTCTCGAAGGACCCGACGATCCTCTCGATCTCCAATCACTACGTCTACGACCACATCGCCCTCGACTGCTCGCTCATCTACTGGAACTGCAGGAAGCCGCCCTTCGACGACGCGCGCGTGCGCCGAGCCATGACGATGCTGACGAACCGCGCGTTCATCCTGAACGACATCGAACGCGGCAACGGGACCATCGCGGTGTGCCGGTCCAAACGGACGTACCCGACGTACAGCAACGATCTTGATCCCATCCCGTTCGACATCGAGGGCGCGAAGAAGCTCCTCGCCGAGGCGGGATGGAAGGACACCGACGGCGACGGCGTCCTCGACAAGAACGGCGTCCGCCTCGAGTGGGAGCTGAAGTTCCCCTCGGGTCGTCGCTTCTACACGCGCGTCGGCGAGATGCTCGCGGACGCGTGCGACAAGGCCGGCATCCGCATGAAGCAGAACGGTCTCGAGTGGGCCACGTTCATCGAGGACTACTACACCCGCAAGTTCGACGGCGCGATCCTCTACAGCTCGTGGGCGGACCCGTGGATCGACCTCTACGCCGACGGTTTCCACTCCTCGCACGACGTCCCGTACGGCGGGAACGCCTCGGGCTGGCGCAACTCGAAGGTCGACGCCCTGACCGAGGCGATGACGACCGAGTTCGACGAAGCGAAGCGCACCCAGATGTTCCACGAGTTCAACAAGCTCTTCTACGAGGACCAGCCGCAGACGCTCCTCATCCACGGCACGGTCGCGGTGCTGCAGAACAAGCGGATCCAGGGAGCGAAGGTGCGCCCGACCGGCATGCAGATCTTCGACATGTGGGTGAAGCCCGAGGACGTCCTGCACCGCTAGGCGGGCCTTCAGAAGCACATGCTCCTCTACCTCGCCAAACGGCTCTTCGCGATGCTCATCACCCTGGTGGGGATCACGCTCGTCACGTTCTTCATCATCCAGGCGGCGCCCGGCGATCCGGTGGCGGCGTCGATGGGCAAGGCGGACGGCGGCGCCGAGGCGGCGGGCGATGCGGGCGCGCGCGACCGGCGCGAGGACGCGATCAAGACGAAGAAGAAGCTCCTCGGCATGCTCGTCGAGGACCGGAGCGTCGGCACCTGGGACACGGCGAGCTCGGTCGTGGGCGGCGCGCCGCCCGCCGCGGCGGGCAAGCAACTGCCGCCCGTCCGTCGCGCGGGAAGTCTCGGCGAATTCGCGCAGTGGGCAAAGTGCCTCGCCGCGTCGTCGAAGGGCGACCTCGTCTTCGCGGGCACGAGCGACAAGCTCGTCCACGTGCTCGAATCCGTTGACGGGACGGTGGTCCGCTCGATCTCCGGCCACGCGGGCGAAGTGTGGGCACTCGCCGTGTCGCCCGACGGCGCCACGATCGCATCGGCCGACTCCGAGGGCGAGGTGCGCTTCCACGCGGTCGCGGACGGCCGCGCGCTCGGCGCGTCGAAGCCGCTCCCGAAGTCCGTGCACTCCGTCGTCTGGCTCGCGGACGGCCGCCGCGTCGTCTCTGCCTGCGACGACGGACTCGTGCGCGTCCACGAGGCGCCCTCCGGCGAGGTCGTCGCGCAGTGGAAGGACCACACGTCCGCCGCCTCGGCCCTCGCCGTCTCGAAGGACGGCGCCCGCGTCTGGTCCGCCGGCTCCGACCGCAAGGTCCGCGAGTGGGACGTCGTCGCGGGCAAGCTCGCGCGCGTCACCGGCTCGGCGGGCGCCGGCGTGCGCGCCCTCGCCCTCTCGCCCGACGGCTCGAAGCTCGCCGCGGCGTGCGACGACCGCCGCGTGTACGTGTTCGACGTCGGCGGCGGCGCCGCCGAGCCCGTAGTGCTGGACGGCCACTGGAAGGCGGTCAGCACCGTCGCCTGGGCAAAGGACGGGCGCACCCTCTTCACCGGCAGCCGGGACGAGACGATCCGGAGCTGGGACGTCGTGGAGAAGCGCGGCGTGGCGCAGACTGCGGACAAGACCGGCGACGTCTCGGCTCTGCTCGTCTCGCCGGACGGCGCGACGCTCTGGTCGGCCGCCGACTCGTGGAGCAAGGTTCCTGTCTGGAAGCAGTACGGCACCTGGATCTCTCGCGTCGCCCGGTTCGACTTCGACCGCTCGTTCCGCGACGACGAGAGGGTGATCGACAAGATCAAGGACGCGCTCCCGGTGACGATCGGCCTCAACGCGATCGCGATCTTCCTCATCTACTGCATCTCGATCCCGCTCGGGGTGAAGGCGGCGGTCGAGCGCGGTTCCTTCTTCGACGTCGCGAGCTCGATCGTGCTCTTCCTACTCTACTCGCTGCCGAGCTTCTGGGTGGCGACGCTGCTCATCATGAACTTCAGCTCCGAGCGCGCCCTGAACATCTTCGAGTGCGTCGGGATGCACTCGACGAACTCGGTCAACATGAGCTACCTCGACTGGCTGAAGGACTGGGGACTCCACCTCGTCCTGCCGATCACGGTGATGGTGTACGGAGGCTTCTCGTCGCTCTCGCGCTACGCGCGGACGAGCCTTCTCGAGACGCTCGCGCAGGACTACATCCGCACCGCGCGCGCGAAGGGCCTGCCCGAGCACGTCGTCGTCTTCAAGCACGCCCTTCGCAACTCGATGATCACGATCATCACCCTCGTCGCGAGTCTGCTGCCCGCGATGATCGGAGGCTCCGTCATCGTCGAGCAGATCTTCAGCATCCAGGGCATGGGTCAGCTCGGCTTCCAGGCGATCCTCGAGCGCGACTACCCGGTGATCATGGCGACGACGACGTTCAGCGCCTTCCTGACGCTCCTCGGCGTGCTCGTCTCGGACATCCTCTACGTGGTCGTGGACCCCCGGATCTCCCACGAATGAGCGAGTCGAAGGACGTCTCCCGCGAGGACCTCGAAGCGCGGCAGAAGCTGCAGAGCCCGGGCTACTGGGCGATCGTCTGGACGCAGCTCAAGAAGAACCGCGACGCGATGGTCGGCCTCTGGATCATCGCCGCCATCGTGCTCACGGCGTTCCTCGCACCGCTCATCGCGAACGACGCCCCGATCGCCGTGAAGTACAAGGGGAAGCTGCAGTTCCCGGCGTTCACCACCTACGTGGACATCTGGGTGCCGTGGCAGTCGATGCGCAACGCGATGAAGAGCTGGAAGGTGGGCGATTCCTTCCCGTTCGGCGACCACTACCCCGACCTCGGCAAGCTCACGTGGAAACAGGCGCTCGCGGACGACGCGGCGAACGTGTCGTGGAGCCTCATGCCGCCCGTCCCGTGGCACCCGAGCCGGTTCGACGCGTCCGCGCTGAAGTCGCACCCGGACGACGTCCACAAGCTCGGCACCGACGACACCGGCCGCGACGTCCTCGCGCGCATCATCCACGGATGCGCCGTCGCGGTGCTCGTCGGCGTCATCGCCATGGGCATCGCGTCGATCATCGGCCTCACGCTCGGCGTGACCGCGGGCTACTTCGGCGGATGGGTGGACCTCGCGCTCTCGCGGTTCACCGAGATCATCATGTGCTTCCCGACCTTCTTCGTGATCATCGCGGTGATCTCGTTCCTCGAGAAGTCGATCCTCAACATCATGATGGTCATCGGCCTCTTCGGCTGGACCGGCATCTACCGCCTGATCCGCGGCGAAGTGCTGAAGTGCAAGGCGCTCGACTACGTGATGGCGGCGAAGGCGCTCGGCGTCCCGACCGGCCGGATCATGTTCCGGCAGATCCTCCCGAACGCGGTCGCGCCGGTGTTCGTCTCGGTCGCGTTCGGCATCGCGGGCGCCGTCCTCACCGAGACGAGCCTCTCCTTCCTCGGCTTCGGCGACACGTCGATGCCGTCCTGGGGCGAGATCGTCAGCCAGGGCCGCCAGTACGTGACGCACGGGCTCACGTACCTCGTGCTCTGGCCCGGCCTCACGATCTTCATCACGCTCACGGCCTTCAACCTCTTCGGCCAGGGCCTGCGCGACGCGATGGACCCGCGCCTCAGGCGCTGACGCGCGCTACTTCCAGGGCTCGGCGTAGACCGCGGCCCACTCCTCCGCGAGCGCCGCCGCGCGCGGCGTCTTCGCGCGGATCTCGTCGGCCTTCTTCGAGAGGCGCTTCGCGAGCGAGGCGGCCTCCGACGACTTCGGCCTCTCGGCTGCGTGCTCGAGCGTGGCGTTCAGTCCCGCGAGACGCGCGACGTCCTTCTGCGCATCGAGTTCGAGGGCGGCCTCGCCCGTCTCGAACGACTTCAGCATCGCCTCGGCGCGACTCGAAGACGGGGCGCCCGCGCACGTCTTCACGATCTGCGTCAGCTCGAACTCGGCGCGCGCGAAGAGACGGTCCTTCGCAAACGTCTCCGCGAACGCGAGCCGCCGCGCGGCCTGCGCCTCGACGTCGTCCGCCGACGCGGGACGGACGGCCTTCAGCGCGGCAAGGATGTCCCGGTCCGAGAACGTGCGCCCGCTCGTGCCGTCGACGAGCACCTTGCCGTCGGCGCCGATGAGCACCGCGCACGGCACGCGCGTCACGGCGTAGCCGCTCGCACCGCCGATCGCGATGCGGTAGTTCGGCGACGGGTCCGCGTGAGAGAGGAAGCGCGCGAGCGAGGCACGGTCGTCGTCGCTCGTCAGGGCGACGATCTCGAGCCCCTTCTTGCCGAGATCGTCGGCGAGCTTCGCGAGATGACGGATCTCGCCGCGCGAGGCGCCGCAGCGCGTCTTCCAGAACTCGAGGAGGACGACCTTCCCCTTGAAGTCGGCGAGCGTCGTCCGGCCGTCGCCGTGGATCCACTCGCGGACCTGGATCTCGGGCGCCGTCTCGCCTTCGAGCGACGTCTGCCCGGTCGCCTCGGCGACTGCCACGGCGACGAACGCGACCGCCGAGAGCACCCAACGCGTGACTTCTCTCATCTCACGCGGTTGGACGATCGCCGTCCCCGGCAGGGTCCGTCGCCTGCGGAGGTTCGGAGACGGCGGGCGCGTTGGGCTCCTGCCCGATGCCGAGCCTCGCCTTCAGGGCGGCGAGCTGCTGCTGGAACGGGTCGAGGTCGCGCGGGCCGTCACGGCGACGCTGCGGCGCGTCGTCGCGCTCGGGACGGTCGAAGCCGCGCCCCCCACCGCCACCACCGCCGCCGCCGCCACGCCCCCCGCCGCGTCCGCCCGTGAGGTTTCCGAAGCTGCCGGTGCCGCCGTCGCGCGAGAGGTCGATCTCGGCGTCGGGAGCCCCGCCGGCGGGCTTGCCGCCCCCGAACCCGCCGCGGCGCTGCGCGCGGCGCGGAGCCGTGCCCGGACGCTCGGGGACGAAGCCGCCTGGACCCCGGCGCTCGCCGCCGCGGCCCTCGTGCGGACCGCCGCCCGCAGGCGATCCCTCGGGACGCGGACGCTGCGGACGTCGCGGGCCGCCCATCGCGCCCTGCGCGCCCCCGCCGTCGCGGCGTCCGCCGAACTGCTGCCCTTCGCCCGGGGCGGGCTCCGGAGGCCTCTCGGGCACGGGGAGGAGCGCCTTGATCGAGAGCGAGATGCGGCGTTTCGCGTTGTCCACGGCGACGACCTTCACGCGCACGCGCTGCCCGACGGCGACCGCGTCGGCCGGGTCCCGGACGAAGTGGTGCGCGAGCTCGGACACGTGAACGAGGCCGTCCTGACCGACGCCCACGTCGACGAACGCGCCGAACTTCGAGAGGCTCGTGATGACGCCGTCGATCTGCATGTCGGCGACGAGATCCTTCGTCCGGCCCACGCCGGGGTTGAAGGCCGGAGCGACGAACCCGCCGCGGGGGTCGCCCGTCGGGCGTGCGAGCTCCTCGAGGACGCTGCGGACGTCGCCCTCGGTCAGGACCTCGCTCGCGAACTCCTTCGGGTCGAGCGGCGCGAGCAGATCGGCGCGGCCGATCAACGCCGCCGGCTCGACAGCCAGCTTCACGGCGATCGCGTGGACGGCCGTGGCGCCTGTCGGATGCACGCCCGTGGCGTCGAGCGGATCGACCCCGCCCTTGATGCGCAGGAAGCCCGCGGCGTACTGCCACGCCTGCTCCTCGAGGCCTTCGACTTTGCGGACGTCGGCGCGCGTCGCGAACGGACCGTTCGCGTCACGCCACGCGACGATCCTCAAAGCCGACGCGGCGTCGAGACCCGGCACGCGAGCGAGCAGCACCGCCGGCGCCGAGTTCACGTCCACGCCGACGTAGGCGACGCACGCTTCGGCCATCTCGTCGAGACGGCGGCGCAGTTCGCCCTGGTCCACGTCGCCCTGGTTCGGACCGAGCGGGATCTCGCAGAGGTCGTATCGCACGGCCTCGACGAGCGGGTCCTGGACGAGGCGGCCGAGCGACAGCGCCGCGCGCACGGTGGCGGGAAGCTCCGGCTCCGCGGCCTTGCCCGACTCGGACTCGGACCAGGCGACCGCCGCCGATTCGTTGACGAGCACGGGCACGGCACCGAGGTCGAGGTTGGCGGCGAGAGTCGCCATCACCCACTCGCGGAGCGCCCGCGCGCGTCCGCTCGCCGCGACGGCGACGATCTTGGCACCGCTCTCCCTCACGGTGTCGACGAAGACCTTGACGGCCGCTTCGGTCTCGTTGCGCGGAGGCAGCGGGTGGACGGCCACGGTGGCGCCCGCGCGGCCTTGCGCGTCGACGACGGCGATCCGGCAGGTGCCGGTCGCGCCCGGCACGACCGCGACGACGGCCACTGGCCCCGCGGCGGGCGAGAGCAGCTTCTCGCGCAGCGCCTGCGTGAACAGCGGGAGGAGCGCCTTCTCCGCAGCGCGCTTCTTCTCCTTCAGCACCTCGTTCATCGCGGCGGGCACGAGCACGCGGTCGAGCGCGTCGGCGGCCGCCTCCTTCACTAGGTCGGCGTACGGGTGGCCCTCGCGCGGCGCGAGCGGGCCGGCGAGGAGCGCCGCCTTCTCCTCGTCCGAGAGGATGAGCTTCGCGCGGACCGCACCCGCCTTCTGACCGCGGCGCAGGAGCAGCAGCATGCGCGACGGGATCTTCGAGAACGGCTTCGTCACGTCGGCGAACGGCTTGTAGACCGCTTTCGCCTCCTTGCGTCCCTCGAGCGAGAGCTGGAGCTCGCCGGTACGGCGGGCCGCGGCCCTGACGGCGCGGCGCGGCAGCGGCTCGTCTCCGATGAGGTCGGCGACGAGCCGGACGAGGCGCGCGCGCTGGTCGTCGGCGGTGGGCGGTGCGCCGTCCGCGCCGCAGTACGGGGCGAGGAGTTCGGCGAGCTGCGTCGCGGCGTCGGCGGCGGGCTCGAGCGCGGGCTGGCCGACAGGTGCGTCGACGGGTTGGTCGACGGTCTGCCCGGCTGGTTCGGCAGCGGGTTCGCCAGCGGGCTGGCCGGTTGGTTCCCCGGCTGTTTCGGCGGCGATGTCGCCAGCCGGCTGGCCGGCTGGTTCGGCGGCGATGTCGACGGCGGGCTTGGCGGCCGTCTCTCCGAGGAGAACCTGCCGCGCGACGGGGCGCATCGGGTCCTCGGCGGGCTTGCCCTCGCCCTCAGCGGCCTTCGCCGCGCGCACGGGCCGCGCGATGTCCTCGAGCACCGCGGGATCGCTCGCGTCGTCGAGCAGCTTCCCGAGGTCCTCGGTCAGGGCGCCCGCGAGCTCGAGCGCGCGCCGCACGCTCTGGCGGCGTCGCGACGTCTCGCGCTCCTCGCGCGCCGCCTGCCGCAGCTTCCGGAACGCTGCCTCCGGCGCGCCGAAGAGCGCGTCGGGGCGGTAGCGGACGAGGAAGGGCGTCGGCTCGCCGGACACGAGGGCCGGCAGAAGGCTCGGGAGCAGCTCCGCCTGCGCGGCGAAACGCCGCTTGAGAGCGGAGAGCAGTGCGTCGGACAAGGAGAACCTCCGGGGAACGCGGCATCGTATGCGACGGCCGAACGAGAACGACCCGGAGAATTGAGCCGACGAAACTGCTAGCGTTGCGCTCCCTGGCGCGAATCTCCGGCAGGTCCCGTCCGGGCACACGCGTCGCCCACGGCGCGGGACACGCCGGAATCGCGTGCCAGGTTCCTCAGAGCCCCTAACAGAATGGGACGGCCCCGCGAAGCCGGCGCCGAGTGGCTGAATGCAAGGCGCGGCACGCGTCTTCGACCTTCGACTTCCTCAGCGCCTTCGCCCACTCGACCGAGTACGTCTGTTTGACGCTGTAGATGGAGTTCCAGTCCGACGGCGGGGACCAGTCGTCCTTGTTGCGCCGACACTTCTCACTGAGGAACACGAACCCCGCCATGCG
This sequence comes from Planctomycetia bacterium, assembly GCA_031404455.1. GTDB lineage: Bacteria > Planctomycetota > JAJSAM01 > JAJSAM01 > JAJVHW01 > JANNHP01. The sequence goes on from JANNHP010000413.1 coordinate 14,685, forward strand.
TTCGGC
>JANNHP010000414.1:0-4994 GCA_031404455.1 Planctomycetia bacterium
CGCTCGTGCAGTCGCGCGACGACAGGATGCGTCACGCTGGGAGTCCCACGAGGAGCGCGTCGTCCACCTCGATCTCGGCCGCGAGCAGGTACTGCGCGTACGTCTTGCCCTGCGCGTCGAGGAAGAGCGAGAGCGTGCCGCCGCCGCCGAGGCTCTGGTGCAGGAGGAAGTTCAGCGCGAAGAGGTTCGGGACCTCGAACCGCTCCACCTTGCCCAGGCAGATTCCGGCGAACCGCTCCTTCACGAACTCCGTGGTGAGGTTCTGCGCGATCCACCCGAACACCGGGAAGTTGCGCGCGATCACTCCGATGTTCGCGGTGTCTCCCTTGTCACCCGAACGCGCGAGGCAGATGCGCGAGAGAGGGACGCGCACCCGGCGGCCGCTCGGCCAGGGAACCTCGCCCGTCTTCTCCCACATGTCGGGGAGCGGCCCCGTCTTCGGGGGCGGCAGCGCCGGCTGCGCGACGGACTCCTCGCGGCCGCCGACGATCACGCGCTGCTTCACGCACCGTCGCGAGATGAGAGCCGGCCAGTAGCCGACGACCTCGCTGGCGCGCGGACGCCCCTGGTCGGCGAGGTACGTGATGCCCGGCACGGTGCCGAGCACGCGCGGCACGAGCTGAGGACCGAAGCGGCCGTTGATCTTCTTCTCGTCCGCGTCGCGCACGGCGAACTGCACCAGGACCTCGCCCGGCTCCTCCTTCGCGAGCGGCGCGTGGCACGAGTCCCAGCCGATGAACTGCTCGCGCGCGTCGGCGTAGAGCGACTTCCCGCCCACGCACTCCCAGAACGCCTCGGACACCTTCCTCGCCTTCGCGAGCGCGTCGGGCCCAGCGATCATGAGCCGTCCGAACGCGCGAAAACCGTCCTCGAAGCTGATCGAGACCTTCAGCATCTGCGGCGCGGGCGCGCCCCGCGCGCCGGTCACTCGCACACGGTCCGGCCCCTCTTGCGTCAGCGTGATGGAGTCGAACCGCGCGATCGCATCCGGGGAGATGTAGGCGGGTGTCCCCATCTCGTAGACGAGTTGCTCGCTCACCGTGTGGACGCTGACGAGACCGCCGGTGCCCGGGTGTTTGGTGACGACGAACGATCCTTCGGGACTCCCCTCGATGATCGGAAACCCGATGTCCTTGAAGCTCGGCACGAGCTTCCAGTCGGTGAAGTTGCCGCCCGTGCACTGCGTGCCGCACTCGATGATGTGCCCCGCGATCACGCCCGCTGCGACACGGTTCCAGTCGTCCGGCGCCCAGCCGAACTCGTGCATCAAGGGCGCCAGCGTCACGGCCGTGTCGGTCACGCGGCCCGCGACGATCACGTTGGCACCCATCTCGAGCGCCTTCACGATCGGCGCCGCGCCGAGGTAGACGTTGGCGGAGAGCACCTTCGGGCGGATGTCGGTCAGCGGGCGGCCGGTGTCCATGTGCGCGAGCGTCTCGCCGGACGCGAGCACCGCGTCGAGGTCCGGGTAGATGTCGTCGCCGAGGACGACGCCCACTCTCACCCGATCCGCGAGACCGAGTTCCGCGGCGAGTTTCTCGACGGCCGCGCGGCACGCGAGCGGGTTCACGCCGCCCGCGTTCGCGATGATCCGCACTCCGCGCTCGACACACGCCGGAAGCACCTCGCGGAGTTGCACGAGGAAGTCGCCGGCGTATCCCGCGTCGGGCTTCTTCGCCTTCTGCTTCTGCAGGATCGCCATCGTCACTTCGGCGAGGTAGTCCATCACCAGGTAGTCGATGGGCCCGCCAAGCACCTGACGCCGCGCGGCCGTGGGGTCGTCGCCCCAGAAGCCTCCGCAGTTCGCGATCACGACCTTCTCTTTGCGCGTCACTGGATGTCCTCCGTCGGGCGCCCATTTCACCTGAGAGGCTCAAAGACTCGCAGAACCCCGGGGCCCCCGGCGCGACCCACGCCGCGCGAGTCGCCGGTACACTCCCACCCCATGCACCCACGTCTCGCCTTCCTGGCACTCGGCGCCGTCATCGTCGCCGCCGCGTTCGCGTGGGCGAAGGCGCCGGAGGGGACGAGTGATCTCGTCCGTCCCGAGCCGGCGCCGGTCGCCGGAGCCGCGGGCACCGTGCGACTTCGCATCACCGCAACGGGCCGGTCGCTCGACGTCCGCCTCGTCGGGCTCGACCCGAGGTCGCACTACGCCGTGCGCTTCGACCAGGGCGATCACCCGGTCCTCGGCTCGATGCGCACGGACCGCAAGGGGCGCACGCGCCTGCGGTTCCGCGGACACCGGCTTCCCGAGGGCATCACCGAACCGATCGCGAACCGTCCGATCGAGGTCGTGACGTTCACGGATGCCGTGCCCGGCGCGCAGGTTCTGACGGGCCGCATCCCGATCGTCGCGCCGTTCCCGTACTGGGACGACACGGCGGCGGGCGGTGGTGGCAACGGAGGAGGAGGAGGTTCCACGACCACGCGTCTCGCGGGCGTGGACGGCGACGGGCCGTTCGCGGTGACGTCGGCGACGTTCTCGCTGCCGACCGCGACGGGCGGCCTCGCGCCGGGGAGCACCGTCGTCTGGTATCCGGGCGCCGGGAGCGCCGTCGCGGCGGGCGGGCCGTATCCGCCGGTCGTGCTCGTCCACGCGTTCCAGCTCGGCTCGGGCGACTACCAGGACTGGGCCGCGAAGATCGCGTCGTGGGGCTTCGTCGTCGCCGTGCCCGGGCACGCCGACCCGTTCCTCCTCCCCGACAACGAGAAGGAAGTGAAGACGACGCTGGGCGCGATGGACTGGCTCGTGGCGCAGGACGCCGATCAGACGTCGCGGTTCTTCGGTCAGCTCGACGCGCAGAAGTTCGGCTTCGTCGGCCACTCTCTCGGCGGCGGGGCCGCGATCGTCGCGGCGACGCGCAGCGCCACGCTCGGCCGCGTGAAGGCCGTCGTGGGGCTCGCGCCCGCGCCGCTCTCGGTGCAGACGAGCATCTTCACGACGCCGACGCCGATCCTGCCCGACACCGCGAGCGGTTTCCGCCCCGCGACGCTCGTCGTCACGGGCTCGCAGGACCTGATCGTCGCTGCCTCGAACAGCCGGTCGATCTACTTCGACGGGGCGGCGGCGCCGCGCGCGTTCGTCCGGCTCGACCGGCACTGTCACATGAACTACGCGGACAACATCCCGGCACTCGCGGCGATCGCGTCCGACTACAACGCCTCGACGTGCACGACGCAGGCCTCGCAGCTCCAGGAGGCGCGGATCTACGTCATCCCGTGGCTGATGTTCCACCTGCGCGGCGACACGCGCGTCACGGACTACGTGGACGGGAAGTACGCCGCCGAGCAGTCGAACGCCGCCGAACGCGTGTTCGAATAGGCGTGGCCGCCCCGCCCCGGGCGGCGTGCGGAGCCGGCCCGGCCGCCGCCGCCGCGCCGACGGAGAGAAGCACCACGGAGACCGCCCGTGACAGGACATTTCGCCCTGCCCGGGGGGCTTCCCAGGGGTTGTAGACTCCCGGCCATGAGGGCACGCACGGCCGGGGTCGTAGTCGTCGCGTTCGCGCTGCTCGCGACGTTCGCGTGGGCGAAGGCGCCGTCAGCGCGCCGCGAGCTCGTGCAGCCCCGCAACGCCCCGCTCGCCGAGGCGTCCGGAGACGTGACCCTGCGGCTGACGAACACGGGTCGCAATCTCGATTTCCGGCTGTCCGGACTCGAACGCCGTTCGCTCTACGCCGTGCGCTTCACCCAGGACGACCACCCGGTGCTGCGCACGGCGCGGACCGACCGCAAGGGACGCGCGCGATTCCGTCTCGTCGGCACGAAGCTGCCGGAGGGGATCCTCGAACCGATCGCGAACCGCCCGATCGAGGTCGTGACCTACACCGATTACAACGCGGGGCCCCAGGTGCTCTTCGGCCGCCTTCCGCTCGTCGATGGGTACCGCTATTGGGGTCAGCCGGACACGGGCGGGAACACGGCGCGCCTCGCGGGCGTGGACGACGCGGGCCCGTTCGCCGTGGAGAGCGCCGCGTTCCCGCCTCCGGTGACCACCGGAGCCCTCGAGGCGGGCGACACGATCGTCTGGTACCCGGGCGCCGGCGGCACGCTCGCCGAAGGCGGACCGTTCCCGCCCGTCGTGTTCGCGCACGCGGCACAGTTCGGTGCGGCCGACTACGAGAGCTGGGGACGCACGATCGCCTCCTGGGGCTTCGTCGTGGCGATCCTCGACCACATCGATCCTGCGCCGGGACCGGACCCGCAGAAGCCCGACGGCCAGCCGCACCTGCGCACGATTCTCGGGGCGGTGGACTGGCTCGCCGGAGAGAACGCGAACACCTCCTCGCGGTTCTTCGGTCAGCTCCGCGTGAACGACTTCGGCCTCGTCGGACACTCGGTCGGCGGCGGCGCCGCGATCGTCGCGGCGGCGCGCTCCAGCACGGGCGGACGCGTCAAGGCGGCCGTCGGCCTCGGGCCGCAGCCGCTCTTCATCCAGTCGGGACTCTTCAGCCCCTACGTGCCGTATCCCCCCGACGCGACGAGCGGCGCCTGGCCGCCGACGCTCGTCCTCACCGGGACGCGCGACGCGCTCGCCGACCCGTCGGCCTGCCGCGAGCGGTACTTCGACCCGGCTCCGAAGCCGCGCGCGTACGTCCAGATCGCCGGCCACTGCAGCGCGAGCTACGCGGACCGCGTCCCGGCGCTCGCGGCCGCGGGCTCGGACTACGACGCCGCGACGTGCGACGAACCGGCAGTCCAGCAGCGCGTGGCTCGCACCTACGTCATCCCGTGGCTCCTCGCCCACCTGCGCGGCGACGAGCGCGTGCTCGACTACGTGAACGGCGCGTATGCCTCCGAGCAGGAGAACGTCGTCGAGTTGTCGTTCGACTGAAAGTCTCTGAGGAAGTCGCGAGGCGCGGCTTCCTCAGAGACTTTCAATGGCCCTCGGTGCGGTCGCGCGCGCGCGCGACGCCGGGCGGCGCCCCGCGGATTGGGGCCCGGTCTCGTGCGCGCGTCGGGCTCCGCCGGCACCGCCCGATCGCGCGCCG
>JANNHP010000415.1:0-8621 GCA_031404455.1 Planctomycetia bacterium
GTTCATCACGACCGCCTTCTTCACCCACTCGCGCGTCGGCATGTACCAGTGGGTGAGCCGGTCGAGGACGACGTCGTACGGACACGGCGCCGCAAGGTCGAAGGGCTCGATGCGCACGCGATCGACCGCGAAGGACACGACGTCCTTCTTCACGGGAACCTTGAGGTCGAGACGGCGGACGATCTCCTCGTAGCAGATCGGCCAGCAGATGTCGGCGCCGAGCGAGAGACCGATCCGCTTGGTGACGTTCGCCATGTCGCGTCCTCCGGGGGACCGGAAGTAGCGACCGGAGGTCGGCGGGTCAACTTCCGATGCGCTCGGCGCGAGGCGCGCCGAGCGCCTACTTCGGAACGTCCAACCGAGGCATCGTCCAGGCCGGGTTGAGTTCCGACACGTCGCGGCGCTGGCGCGGCGTGCCGTCCTCGGCTGTCCGAGCCGGGGACGGTCCCCAAAGTTCAAACGCGCGCGGTCCGTTTGGGCGGAGCCGAGTGGGAATCGCAGCGCGTTTGATCTTTGGGGACCGTCCCCTACGCCTTCACTCGTAGACCAGCCCGATCGGCCCCGGGAAGAGCCAGCTCAACCCCTCGCGCAGACGGTCGCGCCAGTTCTCCCAGTTGTGGCCGTCGCGGGCCTCCACGTACTTCACTTCCATGTCCGTCGTCTGGAGGAGGGGCACGAGCGAGCGGTTCTCGTAGATGAGGGATTCGTAGGTTCCGCAACTGACGAAGATGCGCTCGACGACGTTGCCCGGGTCGCCGCGGAACTCGTTCACGAAGGAGACGACCGGTTCGAGGATCGGGCTCTTCTGGTTCTTCCCGATGTCGGTGAACGCGAACGACCCCGACTGGAGCAGCAGGTTGCCGAACGTGCCGGGATTGCGCCACGCGGTGTGGAACGACGCGACGGCGCCGAGGCTCGCACCCATGAGCCCGCGGTCCTTCGCGCGTCCGCGCGCCGGGTAACGGTTCTCGACCTGGGGAAGGAGTTCCTCGGCGACGAAGCGCGCGTTGCGCTCGTCCGCCGCGTACTCCTTCATGCGGTGCTGCGAGTGCGTGAACGCGACGATCATCGGCGCGATCTCGTACCGGTGGATCAGGTTGTCGAGCACGGTCTTCATGTGCGCGAATCGCAGGTAGTCGGCGCCGTCGAAGCAGATCATGAGCGGATAGCTTCGCGTCGCCCGCATCCGCGCGGGCAGGTAGATCTGCGCGGTCCGCTCCTCGCCGAACTCTTCGGAGTGGAACGCGATCTCCTCGAGCGTCCCCTCGCGCGCCTCGGGGTCGCGCTTGGTCCAGTCGGGCGTGTGGTAGCCCGTGCCGAAGCAGACGGAGTTCGCGCCGTACGGGTCGTGCGCGAGGTGCGTGTTCAGGGGATCCCGGATGAGGCGCGTGCCGCCGCGCGAGTCCACTTCGAGCTTGTATTCGATGCGCGAGCCGCGCGGCACCTCCATGGAGAGGTACCAGAGGTCGGTCCCCGCGATGTGGCGGAACGCCTGCGACGACGGCAGCCCGTAGATGAAGTGGCGCAGGCGCACGCCGTCGGCGCGGCCGCGGTAGAGGAACGTGATCGTCGGCCCCTCGACGATCGGCGAGCCGTTCCTCTCGAGGAACGCGTCGATCGCCGCCGGCTGCAGCGTCTCGTTCGCCTCCAGCAGCTCCAGGATCGCGAGCGTCATGAGGGGAACATCTCCACGACCTCGCCGTCCTCGGTGAACCGCCGCGCGCCGCCCGCGGCCGGACGGAGCTTGCGGCCGTCCCAGAGGAGGCCGTGCCCGCGGTCCATCGCGACGCACACGAGCGGCGCGAACCGCCGCGCGAACGTCTCCACGCGGACCCGGTCGCCGAGGTTGAGCCTCTTCGTCGCGTGCGGGAGCGGAAGCACTCCCGGGACGAGTCCGAAGCCCTCGCCGAAGATCTCCGGGTGGCCGGCACCCTGCGGCGGGTCGTCGTGGAAGAGCACGATCTCCTCCGAGCACACCATCGCGCCCGCCGACCAGGCGAACACGGCGAGGTGTCCGAGGTGCGAGTGCAGGTCGAAGAGCCGCATCCGGTTGATGAGCACCGCCACGTTGCCGCCCGCGATCGTGAGCGCCTCGCACGATTCGAGCAGGCGGATCACCTCGCGCCGGTGACGCATCACGGCGTCGCGCTCCTGCGGCTTCCACTCGGCCTCGAACTCGTCGTGGATCTCGACGATCCGCTGCCGCTGGTGGGCGTCGAGACGGCGGAGATCTTCGATCGCGTCCTTCTGCTCGGGTTCGAGGAGATCCGGACGCCCGTCGGCCTTCATCAGCTTCCTGACGGCCTTCTCGAAGTGGTCGAGCCGCACACGGTGGTGTGTGGCGAGCTCGCGCAGCCGGATACGGCGCTCGCGGTAGGCCCCCGCGAACTCCGGGTCCTCGCGGAGGACCTCCTCGGCGCGCGCGTAGAGCCTCAGGTTGACGACGCGCCGGTCGAGGTGCGCCTTCAGCTCGTCGATCTCGTCCTCGCGCTCCTCCCACCCCGCGGTGACGGCCGCGAAATCGCCATCGACTCCCACGGCGTCCACGACGGCGCCGAGCGTCCGTTGGAGGCGCTGAGGTCCAAGCAGTACGATCGGCGGCACGCGGCGGGATGGTATCGACGGGCGCGGCCCGCACCAGAGTCGTCCGCGCGGGAGGTCCCATGCACGTCCTCTTCGTCGAGCCGAGGTTCCCAGCGAACCAGCGGCAGTTCGTCCGCGCCCTCCACGACGTGGGTGCCAAGATCACGGGCATCGGCGAGCACCCGCCCGATGCCGAGCTCTCGAGCTGGATGTACGCGTTCGAGCGCGTGTCGTCCGTCGTCAACGAGGACGCGATGCTCGACGCCGTGAAGCGTGTCCAGGCGCGCTCGTGGGTGGACCGTCTGGAGGCGACCGTCGAGGCGCACATCCTGCCGGTCGCGCACGTGCGCGAGAAATGCAAGATCCCGGGCACGTCGGTGCGCACGGCGTACCTCTGCCGCGACAAGCCGGCGATGAAGGACGCGCTCCGCGCCGCGGGCGTCCCGTGCGCGCAGTCGCTCGGAACGAGCGATCCCGCCGAGATGCGCGAGTTCTCGAAGAAGGTCGGCTACCCGCTCATCGTCAAGCCGCGCAGCGCCGCGGGCGCGTCCGGGACCGTGCGCATCGAGGACGCCGCGGGCCTCGAAGCCGCGATCGTCAGCCACCACGTGGACCGCGGCGCGCCGGTTGCCGTCGAGGAGTTCATCGAGGGGCACGAGGGCTTCTACGACACGCTCTCGATCGACGGCCGCGTCGTCCACGACTTCGCGTCGCACTACTACCCGGGCGTCCTCGAAGCCATGCGATCGCGCTGGATCTCGCCGCAGATCATCACGACGAATCGGCTCTCCGAGTCGGGCTACGACGAGGTGAAGGACATGGGGCGCAAGGTGATCCGGGCGCTCGGCATCGGCACGTCCGCGACGCACATGGAGTGGTTCGCGAGCCCGAAGGGGCTGAAGTTCTCGGAGATCGGCTGCCGTCCGCCCGGTGTGGGCGTGTGGGACCTCTACAGCGCCGCGAACGACTTCGACCTCTTCCGCGAGTGGGCGTCGGCGATCGTGAACGGACGTCCGACGCAGCCGCCGTCGCGGAAGTACTCGGCCGGGATGATCGCGCTGCGCCCGAGCCAGGACGGCCGCATCTCGGGCTATGCGGGCGTGGATGCGATGGAGCGCCGCTACGGCGAGCACATCGTGGATTCGCACTTCCCGCCGCGCGGGCACGCGACGCAGCCCGTCGAGGGCGGCTACATGGCGAACGCTTGGGTGCGGATGAAGCACCCCGACTACGACGCGCTCCGCGGGATACTGAACTGGGTCGGCGAGAACGTGAAGGTGTACGCGGAGTAGCCCGTCCTCTTCACGAGGGTTCGCGTGGATCGCCGCAGAACGCCGGAGCAATCGCGAGAGTGGCGCACGTTCGACGAGTTCCGAGTCGAGGCAGAACTTCCTGGCCGAGGACTTCGGCCCGAGGGCAAGGCGCGACCGCAGCGGCGACCTCGGCAGGTCGGCGCAAGGGAGCAACGCCGCCATCGGGTCGAAGGACCGGCCAGGTGCGAACTCTCGTGAAGAGGACGGGCTGACGTGCCGCACGCCGACGAGGTCCTCTTCGAAGCCTTCCTGCGCGAAGTCGCGGAGCGGCGCGTCAACCGCCGCGACGCGGGCGACCACGCCCTCTTCAAGTACAACACCGTCCAGCAACTCTCGCGCGAGTGGACGGAGGTCCGCCGCGCCGCGCGAGGCGTCGTCTTCCACGTGCCGACGGTGCGGATCGTCTGCCGCCCGATCCCGAAGTTCTTCAACTTGGACGAGGACGACGAGACGCGCCTCGAGAACCTGCCGGCGGATCCGCCGCGCGTCGAGGAGAAGCTCGATGGCTCCTGCGTGTCGATCCACCTGCGCGACGGCCGGGTCCGCTGCGCCACGCCCGGATCGTTCGACTCGGAGCAGGCCCGATGGGCCGAGAAGGAGATTGCGCGCCGCGGTCTCGACACCCACGCGGGACTCAATGAGCTCGCCGCCGCCGCGACGCTCGTCTGCGAGGTGATCTTCCCGGAGAACGTCTCGGTCGTGGACTACGCCGACCGCCGCGACGTCGTGCTGCTCGCGGTGGTGGACCTCGACGGCCGCGAGCGTCCGCCGCCCGAGGTGGACGCGATCGCCGCGCGCTTCGGCCTCTCGCGGCCGGTCCGCGTGGACGTCGCGGTGTCGCGCGAGATGCCCGTCGATCCGCGCGGCGAGGGGTACGTCGTCTCGTACTGGGGCGGTCCGCGTCCGCTGCGCGTGAAGGTGAAGGGCGGCGAGTACCTGCGTCTGCACCCGGTGATCTCGGCGCTGAACGACACCGTCGTCCTCGACCTCATCCGTACGGGCCGCCTCGACGAGTTCGCCGCGCGGATGCCGCGCGCGGCCCGGGCGCGCGCCGACGACATCGCGGCGAACCTGCTCCAGCACTTCCGGTCGCTCCGGGCGAGCGTCGAGCAGGCGCACGCGGCCGTCCGAGACCTCCCGACGCGCAAGGACCAGGCCCTCGCCGTCCTGCGGGTCGCCGATCCCGAGGAGCGGGGGCTCGTGTTCCATCTTCTCGACGGACGCCTGACGGACGACGCCCTCTGGACGCTGGTGCGCCGGAGGCTGCGGGGGGCGGGGGACGAGGCTCAGCCGGACGGATAGGCGACCGGCAGCCTTGGTATCGCGGTCACATCGTCTCGGTAGGGGCGGGCCCCCGTGTCCGCCCCACGTTGCGAACACGACGGGCGTCGGTCCCGAATGGACCGGGGGCGGACACGGGGGTCCGCCCCTACCGAGAGAGCTGCTGAGCTGTCCCCTCCGCCCTCCGATTTCCCCTGTCGGCTCCCGCCGCCGACCCCGTTCTCCCATGAAGCGGTCGATCCGGCCGGACACGGGCCTTGCAGCGTGCGTTAGCGTTGAGAACGGGGCACGAGGTCCGCCGGACGCCGCGAGGAGATGCACATGGTCACGCGCAAGCCGCACGTCAGCCTGGGAGTCGCCGGGGTCGCCGCCGTCCTTGCGCTCGGCATGGCGGGTTCCGTCCCGCTGGCGTTCGCCGACGCCGCCGACGAGCCGACCGGCGCCGAGCAGTACATGATCGAGGTCCTGAACCGCACGCGCGCCAACCCCGACGCCGAGGCCGCGCGGTTCGGCATCAACCTGAACGAGGGGCTCGCGGCCGGCACGCTGACGAACGAGGCGCGCGAACCTCTCGCCGTCAACCTCGAGCTCACCCGGGCGGCGCGCCTGCACAACAAGGACCTCTTCGCCAACTTCAGCCAGTTGCCGCCGACCCACGTGGGATCGAACGGCCTCGACCCGACCGGTCGCGCGAACGCGGCCGGGGCGAGCTTCATCGGCGGCGTCGCCGAGAACAACTCGTGGGCGTCGCAGTCGAGCACGGGCATCACGGCGACGTCGGTGAACGCGCTCCACCTGCTCCTCTTCAAGGACTTCACGGCGACGTTCGAAGTCGTCGGGCGCGGACACAGGAAGGTGATGCTCAACGGCTCGCGCGACGAGGTGGGCGTCGGCGTCGGCGGAGGCGTCTTCGGCGGGAAGACGGCGGCGATCTGCACGCAGGACTTCGTCACGACGAACCGCATCCAGATCACGGGCGTCGCGTACGCCGACGAGGTCACCGCGAACTCGTTCTACACGCCGGGCGAGGGCCTCTGGGGCACGCAGGTCGTCGCGATCCGTCAGGGCGACAACGCCCGCGTCGAGACGCTCACGTGGAAGTCGGGCGGCTACAACCTCGTCGTCTCGCCGGGGACGTGGGACGTGACCGCGACGGGCGGCGGACTGCCCGCGCCGGTCGTCGTCTCGAACGTCGTCGTCACCGACCGCAACGTGAAGGTGGACTTCGTCTCTTCGAGCTCCGTGCCGGTGCCGCCGCCGCCGCGCTTCCGTCTCGCCGCCGGGACGACGAAGGTCACGAAGACCGGCGACTGGACGCTCTCGGTGACGACCGCCGCGATCTCGATCGGTTCCTTCACGCTGCCCGCGGGCACGTCGCCGCAGGTCACCGTCGAGGTGGACGGGACTACGTACTTCCGTCCCGAGGACCGCGCGACGTCGAAGGTGAAGGAGAAGCTCGACACCGCGACCGGCCTCGTGAAGAAGCTGACCGTCACCGACGCGGCGAAGAACACGTTCACGCTCGACCTCTCGAAGGGCACGTTCAAGCTGACGCTCGTCGCGGCGCCGGGCTTCAACCCGACCGACGGGACGATCGACATCAAGGTGAACCTGGCGGGAAAGGTCGCGTCGCTGACGGCGAACGCGATCGCCGTCGGGACGGCGGGGAAGAAGCAGAAGCTCCTCGCGATCGACGGCACGGTGCAGTGAGGGGCTGACGGCGCCGGACGGTGTCGGTCTCCCTGTCTGCCACCTCACGTGTGTTGGTAGGGGCGGGTTTGAAACCCGCCCCTACATCTGAGATTCGATCGTCCCTCGCCTGTCGTCCCCCGTTCGCGCCGATAGACTCCCGCCCATGCGACACCAACCCATCCTCCTCGCCCTCGTCCTCGCGTTCGCGCCGGCCTGCTCGGACTCGTCCGGTTCGTCGGACGCGCCGCCGCGCGCCGAGGCCGCGGGCGTCCCGATCGAGAACTTCGCGATGATCGCCGACGGCGTCTACCGCGGCGCCCAGCCCGGCGAGGCGGGGTTCAAGAAGCTGAAGGAACTCGGCATCAAGACGGTCGTCAACCTGCGGAACAAGCACGACGACGTGCCGCTCGCGAAGCCGCACGGCATCGACGTCGTGACGATCCCGATGTCGGCCAAGCTGAAGATCTCGCCGCCGAACGACGCGGAGATCAAGGCGTTCCTCGACGCCGTCACGGACCCCGCGCGCCGCCCGGTCTTCTTCCACTGCGCCGCGGGCAAGGACCGCACCGGCACGATGTGCGCGATCTACCGCATGGAGGTCGATGGTTGGACGCCGCAGAAGGCGTACGACGAGATGAAGTCCATGGGCTGGCACGACGAGGCGTACCCCACGCTCGGGAAGTTCGTGCTGGGGTACAAGCCGCACCTGATGGCGGCGCGCGCGGGGAAGTGAGCGCGAGTTCGGGAGCCGTCCCCGGCACGCGGGAGTCACATGAAGGCGAGGTTCTCACCGGAGGTCGAGTCGATCCTGCGCCGCGGTGGGTGGTTTGAGGGGAGGACTTTCGATCTGGCCATCTACGACACGTTCCCGACGCGGCCGTTCCCCGGGGCACGTCAAGTGCTCGCCGAGTTCGGCGGTCTTCGCTTCGGCGAAGTCGGACCGGGTGTGGACTCCTCCAGGAATGACTTCGACCTGCGGCCGATGTGGAGAGATCGCCGATTCAAGGGCTACCCCGACCTCGAGGGTCAGATCGGCATGAAGCTCTACCCGCTCGGACAGGTCCATCGCAGCAACGGGCACCTGCTGATCGACGAGTCGGGAAGGGTGTACGTGCTCTGGGAGGGATTCGATCTCGTGGCGCCGTCGTTCGACGAAGCGCTCGAGCTGCTGCTCCTCGGATGGAACCACCCGTCCTGATGCGAACGGAGGCATCCACCCTCGCTACGTCGCCCCCTCGGGGACGATCCCCAATCTCCAATTCTCGGCCCTCGAACGCTGTCTCCGGAATGAGAAGCCGAGTTCGGCCCGGACCGCCTACCGGTGCTTCGACTGAGCCCGCACGCTCGTAGCGGTCAACGCCGTCCTGCGATTCCACGAACTGCGGCGCAACTCCGCCATTCCGTCGAGCGCGCGGTCCTCGTGGAGTTCGATGGCGTCGCGGATCAGGTCCTGCGCCTCTTGAGCGAGCGAAGCGCCGTGCTCGCGCGCGAACTGCTTCACGACGGCGAAGAGCTGTGGTTCGAGAACGATCTCTACGCGGAGGTTCCTGATGCTCACACTCCAAGCGTAGCGCATGCGCCACGCGGCGTCGAACGACGCGGCTGAAGCCGGGACACGGGCCATCAAGGCGTGACAGGTAAGGGACGGCGCATCTGCCACTGTAGGGGCGACGCATGCGTCATCGCCGTCAGGTTAGTGACGTTTGCAGGGGGATCCAGTTCCGTGGTGCTGGGGGCGATGAAGTCCATGTC
>JANNHP010000416.1:0-6350 GCA_031404455.1 Planctomycetia bacterium
GGGACTATGGCTGGGACTATGGATGCGGAGCGCTGCCGTAAGTCACAGCGGGATCTAGTGGTTACGAAATCGCTGGTACCCCCATCAGGATTCGAACCTGAACCACCGGCTCCGGAGGCCGGTACTCTATCCATTGAGCTATGGGGGCAACCGGGCAGCGAGATTAGGAAGGTCGCGACGGCCTGCGTAGGGATATCCGCCGCGACGGGTTGCGGCGGGCCGAGACTCCAGCGACGAGTCCCCTTGGCCGAGGAATCCCACGATGCTCGAGATCCGTGACATCACCTCGTCGAACCTGCCCGACGCCGCGCGCCTCTGCGTCGCCGGGAAGTCGCTCTCCGACCGGCCGCGCGCGTTCACGCGGGAGGTGGAGCTCGATTCGACGCGCTGCAAGCTGTCGCTCCTGCGCGAGCAGATGGCGGCCGGCGGCAAGGCGCACGCGGCGTATCGCGACGGCATGCTCGTCGGCTACCTCGAGTACCACCCGATCGAGAAGGCGCTGGCGCCGCTCGAGGGCGAGAGCTGCCACGTGGTCCAGTGCGTGCGGGTGCCGGAGCTCCTCGAGCGGATGGAGGTCGAAGCGGCGCTCATCGAGCACGCGGCGTCGCACCTGCCGTCGTCGCGCGGCCTCGCGGTGATCGCCCGGGAGAAGGTCTGGACTGCGTGCGGGTTCGCCGACGCCGTCCACGAGGCGTCGGAGGTCAACGGGTTCGAGCGCGTGCTCTGGTGGAGGCAGATCGGTCCCGGCGACCCGCCGAAGTTCGCTGCGGTGGACCGCAAGCTGCCTCGCATCCCGGGGAAGTCCCGCGTGGACCTGTTCGCCGCCGACCGCTGCCCGTGGGACCGCTACGTGTTCGACATGGTCCGCGGCATCTGCGACCGGATGAAGAGCGACGTCGTCGTCTACGAGACCGACTGCAACAAGCGTCGCAACGTGCTCAGGTCCGGGGTCTCCTGCGCGATCGCGGTGAACGGCCTCTTCCAGCCCTGGGTCCGTCCGCACCGCCTGCCCGACGAGCACATGATCCGGCGCGTCCTCGAAGACTCGGTCTAGGAGTCCGTCCGAGAAGGGTCCGCCGCAGGAAGACGTCCTCGGCGGCCGGACTCCCAGACAGTGGCGGCGGCGTCGTCGGCGAGTTCGGGCGCCGTCGGCCGCGCCACTTGTTCAGTCATCGACGGGCCGCGCCTTGCGCACGGTTTCCGTGGGGCACGGCCCGTGTCCCCTGGTCGGCCGCGGACGCTCGCGGGTGACGGGGCTACGATGCTCCGCCCGCCACCCCATGACCACCGCACCGGCACCCTTCGACTACGGGCAGATCGCACCCGGCTACTACGACGACGTCTATCGCCGCCGCCGCGGAGTCCAGTCGAAGTGGCACCACCTGAAATTCGAGGCGGTGCGGCGCGAAGCAGGCGCGCTCGCGCCGCTCCTCGACGTCGGCTGCGGCCCGGGGACGTTCCTCGGCTCGATCGAGGACGGGCGCGAGTGCCTCGGGCTCGACGTCGCCGCGGAGCAGGTGGAGTTCGCGCGCCGCGTCCACGGCACGGCGGCGCGGCGGTTCGAGGTGATGACGGACGGGCGCCTGCCCGTCCCGGACGGCACGTTCGCGGTCGCGACGATGATCGAGGTCGTCGAGCACCTCGCCGATCCGGTCGCGGCGCTGCGCGAGGCCGCGCGGGCGCTCCGTCCGGGCGGAAGGCTCGTCGTGACGACGCCCAACTACGCGAGCCACTGGCCGCTGCTCGAGTGGCTCGTCGGGAAGCTCTCGCCGGTGGACTACGAGCACCAGCACGTCACCCGCCTGAAGGCCCGCTCCCTGCGCGAGTGCCTCGAAGCGGCGGGTCTCTGCGGCGTGAAGGTGACGCCGTTCCTGCGCGCGGCGCCCTTCGCCGCGGCGCTCTCGTGGCGGATGTCGGACCGTGTCGCGCGGTTCGAGGAGCGGGTGCCGCTCTTACCTGGCGCGCTCCTCCTCGGCGTCGGCGAGAGGCCGCGTTGAGCGTCGTGCCCGAACTGACGATCGTGGTCCCGACGCTGAACGAGCGGGAGAACGTGCGCGAGATCGCGTCGAGCCTCGCCGCGGTGATGACGCGGGCGGGGATCTCGCACGAGGTCGTGTTCGTGGACGACGATTCACCCGACGGGACGTGGCGGGAGGTGGAACTCCTGGCCCGCGAGCGCCCCGAGGTCCGGCTCGTTCACCGCATCGGCCGCAAGGGACTGTCCTCCGCCGCGTTCGAGGGCATGCTCACTGCGCGCGGCGAGTACGTGGCCGTGATGGACGGCGACCTGCAGCACGACGAGACGATCCTGCCGGAGATGCTCGCCCGCATGAAGGCCGGGGCCGACATCGCGATCGGCTCGCGCTACTGCGACGAAGGGAGCGTGGGCGCGTGGGCGCAGGGGCGGGAGAAGATGAGCCGGCTCGCCACCGTCGCGGCGCGCCGCGTGCTCTCGCAGAACGTGACCGACCCGCTGAGCGGCTTCTTCGTGTGCCGGACGTCGCTCGCGCGGGAGGCCGCCCGCCGCGTGTCGCAGCGCGGGTTCAAGCTCCTCGTGGAGATCCTGGGTTCGGACCCGCGGCTCACCGCCGTCGAGGTGCCGTACACGTTCCGCACGCGGCGGACGGGCGACAGCAAGATGTCCGGCTCGGTCGTCGAGGAGTACCTGGTCTTCCTCTACGGACGCACCTTCGGACGCTTCGTCCCCCTCAGATTCGCGAAGTACTGCACCGTGGGACTCGCCGGAGCGCTCGTGAGCATGGGGGTCGTGGCGGCGTGCTGGAAGGGGCTCGGGCTCTCGTTCGGGCTCTCGGTCGCCCTCGGGACCGAGCTCGCGATCGTGTGCAACTTCGTCCTGAACAACCGCTGGACGTTCCGCGACCACGCCGCGATCGGGCGCGAGGCGATCTTCGTGTTCCTGAGGTACCAGGCGGTCTGCGTCGTCGGGGCCTTGGCGAGCTACAGCATCACGGTGACGCTCTACGAGCACGACGCGGAGTGGATGGTCGCCGCACCGGTCGGAGGGTTCGTGGGCGCGCTCTGGAACTACGCGATGGCGAAGATGTTCGCGTGGCGGGTGGGCTGAGCCATGGGCGATCGGCACGACGACCGCGGCGGCACCCGGCGATCCGACTGGGCGATCCTCGGCGCGATCCTCGTCCTCGCCGCGGCGATCCGGTGGCCGCACCTCACCGGTCGCGAGCTCTGGCTCGACGAGACGACGCGCGTCCGGATGTCGCTGCTCTCGTGGGACGGCGCGTGGGACCGGCTCGCGTACCTCGACCCGATCAAGTCGCCGTACCTGGTCCTCTTCCACAAGGCGTGGACCGCCGTCGTGGGCACCGGCACGATCCTCGCGATGCGCGGATACGGCGGACTCCTCGGCGTCGCGCTCGTCGCGGCGGCGTGGTTCGCGGCTCGCGCCGCGTGCGGACGCCGTGCCGCGCTCGTTGCGGCGCTCGTCTTCGCGGCCGACCCGTTCTACGTCCGTCATTCCATCGAGATCCACACGTACGGACCGGCCATGCTCCTCGTGATGGCGATCTGGGCGCTGGTGCTCGGCGCGCGGGAGATCTCGCGGCGCCGCGCGCTCGCGGTGCTCCTCCTCGGCGGCGTCGCCGTGGGGACGTTCCCCGCGCTCGGGCTCTCGCTCGCGCCGCTCTGCCTCGTGCCGGCCGTCCGGCGGTTCCGGAACTTCGGCACTCTGGCCGCGGGGTTCGCGCTGTCGCTCGCGCTGGCGCTGCCGCCCGTGCTCCGGGTGCACGCGTCCACGCAGGTCCACGCGTCCGCGTACACCGCCGGGATCGCGTGGAGTCCCTACTTCAACGTGAAGACGACTCCATGGGAGGTGCTCGCGCGGATCGGCGGCGTGGACGTGCGGCAGGGCGGGGCGACGTGGGCGATGCGGGCGGGCGTGCTCTTCGTCTGCACGGGCCTCGTCGTGGTGCTGATGCTGACGAGGCCGCCCGCCGGAGAGCGGGAGGGCTGGTGGAAGCGCGCGGCGCTCCTCGCGTCGGGCCTCGTCCCCCCGGTCGCGCTCTGCGTGATCTCGAGGATGGGCGTGTCGGTCTTCAACGACCGCTACCTCCACGCGACGGCGTCGACGCTTCCGATCGCGTTCGTCGCCGCGATCGAGCACGGTGTCCTCGCGCGGGGCCGCGGAGCCGCGGGACGCGCGGCCGCGGTGCTCGCCGGCGCGATCGCGGCGACCGTCGCGGGATCGCTCGCCGTCGGCGTCGCCGGGATGGCCGCAGCGGGCGATGCCTTCCCCAAGGACACCGCGAGCTACCGCTACGTCTGCAACGGGACTTTCGACGCGATGGCCCGCCGCGACGGGACGCCGCCGCTCGTCCTCGTGCACGGCGAGGCGCAGGCGACGCAGATGCTGATCCGCTGCGATCCGGCGCTGTTCGCGCGCACCGACGTCAGGCACCTCACGACCCGCGCGTGGGTCGATGCTGAGGGCGCTCGCGACTTCGGCAAGGTCGCGATCCCGCACGCGTACGGCTGGCCCTTCGGCCTCACGGAGCTCGCGGGACGCAGCATCTCGATCGCGCCGGACGACGCGGGCGCGCTGGTGCGCACGCGCGGCGCGGCCTGGGTCGTCCTCGAACGCGAGCGCGTCAACCGGCAGCGGCAGCTCGAGGACGAGGAGACGCCTCTCCTCGACGAAGCCATCGCGCAGCTCGACCGGCCGCCCGGCGCCGAGCGCGACCGGCGCGCGACGACGGCCGTCTTGCGCTACCTCGGTCTGCCCGGGGACTCGAAGGCGAGCGTGGAGTGGGGACCGTCGATCGCGGTCGTGAAGATCGACCTGCGCTGATCAGCCGCCGCGGCCGACGGTCACGGTGACGAGGCGGTCGGGGAAGATGTGGCGCCGCACCGCGGCCTCCACCTCGTCCGGCGTCACGGCTTCGATGCGCCGCACGAACTCGGCGGGGTGCTCGAACCCGAGGCCGAGGCGCTGCATCTGCAGGATCTGGTCGGCGGTGTGCTCGGCGGTCTCGAAGCCGAAGACGAACCCGCCGACGAGGTAGCGGCGCGCGTCGTCGACCTCGGCCGGTTCGACCGGACCCTTCACGAAGCGCTCGATCTCCGCTCGCATCGCGTCGAGCGCCTGCCGCCGCGACGCCGGCGCCGTGCCGATGTACGCGGCGAAGAGTCCGGGTTCGATGTCCGCGCCGCGCGCGATGCGCGCCCAGACCGTGTACGCGAGGCCCATCTCGTCGCGCAGCTTGCGCGAGAGGCGGTCGGTCATGCCCGGCCCGGAACCGAGGATGAAGTCGGCGACGAGCAGCGCGTACCAGTCGGGGTCGGAGCGGCGCACGCCGAGGTGTCCGAGGTAGGCATGGAGCTGGTCGCGGTCCTCTTCCACGTGGACCTCGCGAGCCGCGCCGAGCACCGCAGCGGCGGGCGCCTCGAACCGCGCCGGGCGGTCCTCCCAGCCCTCGAACCGGGCGCGCAACTCCGCCTCCATCGCGTCCATCTCGAAGTCGCCGACGGCGGCGACGATCGCGTTGCGCGGCACGAAGAGGTTGCGGTGGTGCAGGACGAGGTCGTCGCGCGTGACCGCGCGCAGCTCCGCGGCGCCGCCCTTGTCGCGGCGCGCGAACGGGTGAGCGCCGAAGATCTCGCGGCGCAGCCGCGCGCGGCCGGTGAAGCTCGGATCGTCGTCCTCGGCGGCGACCGCGGAGACGAGCTCGCCGCGCTTGCGCTCGACGACATCCTCGGCGAAGTCGGGGCGCAGCAGCACGTCGGCGAAGACGTCGAGGCAGCGCGACGCGTCGCGTGCGAGGCACCTGAGCGACGCGCCGACGGAGCCGGTGGCGAGAGCCGCGCCCGCCGATTCGACGATCTCAGCGATCTCGTGGCCGCCGCGGCCGCCGGCACCCTCGTCGAGGCACTCGCCGACGAACGCGGCCGTCCCGGTCTTCGCCTCGCGGACCTGTCCGCCCTCCACGTGAGCGCGCACGGAGAGGACCGGCAGCTCGCGGCGCTGCATGAGAAGCACGGTCAGCCCGTTGGCGAGCGTGAGCTTGCGGACGGGGAGATCGATGCGCAACTTCCCGCGCGGCGCCTCGCGAGAGAGGATCGCGGGGTCGGGGCGCGCGTCGGCGGGCGGCGCGCCGAGTTCGTGCACGTCGTCGTCGGCGAGCGGCGCGCGCGCGGCGCCGGCGGGGCGCGGCAGCGCCCAGCCCACGGTGCGGTTCGCGCGGCGGAAGAACCTCCGCGCGACCTCGCGGATCTCCTCGCCGGTGATCGATTCGAGCATCGGCAGCAGCGTCTTGTAGAGCCGCCAGTCGCCGGCGAGGACGTGCAGCGAACCGATCAGCTCGCCGAGCCCCGACACA
>JANNHP010000417.1:0-14184 GCA_031404455.1 Planctomycetia bacterium
TTCATCGCGATGAGCGAGTTCAGCCGCGCGAAGCACAAGGAGTTCGGCTTCCCGCGCGAGATGGAAGTGCTCCCCTACTTCCTCCCCGACGACGCGACGGAGGCGAGCGCTCCCGACGACGAGCCGCCGCAGGAGCGGCCGTACTTCCTCTTCGTCGGCCGCCTCGAGGCGATCAAGGGGCTCGACGACGTCATCCCGCTCTTCCGCACGTTCAAGGACGCGGACCTCGTCATCGCCGGCGACGGCAACTACGGCGACGTGCTGCGGCGCCTCGCCGCCGACGCGCCCGGCGTGAAGTTCAAGGGCCGCGTCGCGCCGGCGGACCTCGCGCGCTGGTACCGCCACGCGCAGGCGCTCGTCGTGCCGTCGGTCTGCTTCGAGACGTTCGGGATCATTCTGATCGAGTCGATGAAGCGCGGCACGCCGGTGATCGCGCGGCGCATCGGCCCCTTCCCGGAGATCGTCGAAGCGTCCGGCGGCGGCGAGCTCTTCGACGGCCCCGAGGACCTTCTCGCGGCCATGCGGCGGATCCTCGGCGACCCGGCGCGCCGCCGCGCGCTCGGACGCGCCGGACTCGAGGCGCAGCAACGCCTCTGGTCGGAGGCGGCCGTCGTCCCCAGATACCTCGACCTCGTGCGCCGGATCGCGGAGCGCCGGGGAATCGAACACACGAAACACGCGTTGACGGAGACGGTGAGCACATGAAGTTCCTGATCACGGGCGGGTGCGGGTTCATCGGGTCGCACCTCGCGGAGCGCCTGCTCCGGGACGGCCACCAGGTCATCGCGCTGGATGATCTCTCGACCGGCCGCATGGCGAACATCGAGCACCTGGAGGGGCAGCCCGGGTTCTCGTACCGCATCGGCTCGGCGCTCGATTCGCCGCTCGTCGTCGAGCTGGTGGACCGCGCCGATTGCACGGTGCACCTCGCCGCCGCGGTGGGCGTGAAACTCATCGTCGAGCGCCCGGTCCACACGATCGAGACGAACGTCCGCGCGACCGAGGTCGTCCTCGACGCCGCCGCGCGCAAGCAGAAGCTCGTGCTCGTCGCGTCCACCTCCGAGGTCTACGGCAAGAACGTGAAGACGCCCTTCAGCGAGGAGGACGATCTGAACCTCGGCTCGACCACCCGCTCGCGGTGGGCGTACGCCTGCTCGAAGGCGCTCGACGAGTGGCTCTCGTTCGCGTACCAGCGCGAGAAGGGGGTGCCGGTCATCATCACGCGCCTCTTCAACACCGTCGGTCCCCGCCAGGTCGGACACTACGGCATGGTGCTGCCGAACTTCGCGCGCCAGGCGCTCAAGGGCGAGCCCATCACGGTCTACGGCGACGGCCGCCAGGCGCGCTGCTTCGGCCACGTGAAGGACACCGTCGAGGCGCTGACGAGGCTCCTCGGCGCGCCCGCCGCGGTGGGCCAGGTGTTCAACATCGGCGCGACGCGGGAGATCTCGATGATGGACCTCGCGCGGATGGTGAAGGAGCGGTCGAAGAGCCCGTCGGAGATCGTGCTCATTCCGTACGAGAAGGCCTACGCCGAGGGCTTCGAGGACATGCCCCGCCGCGTGCCCGACGCGAGCAAGCTGGCACGCGTCACCGGGTTCCGGTGCGAGACTTCGCTCGAGACGATCGTGGACGACGTGCTCTGCGACCAGCGCGGACGTCTGCCGAAGGAGACGGCGAAGAGCTGAACGACCGATGCGAGCGATCCTCACCTACCACTCGATCGATCCGAGCGGCTCGCCGATCTCGCTCGACGAGTCCGCGTTCGCACGGCACGTGGCGTTCCTCGCCTCGGGCTCAGTGCGCGTCGTGCCGCTCGAAGCGCTCGCCGCGGTCCCCGCGACGGAGCACGCCGTGGCGCTGACGTTCGACGACGGGTTCGAGAACTTCGCCGAGGTCGCGTGGCCGCGTCTCGCAGCAGCCGGTCTTCCCGCGACCGTGTTCCTCGTGAGCGACCACGCCGGCCGCGACAACCGCTGGGGCGGGCGCAGCGAGGCCGGGATCCCGGAGCTCCCGCTCATGGACTGGGAGACGGCGGGCCGCGTCGCAGAGGAAGGGGCAAAGCTCGGTTCGCACACGCGGACGCACGCTTCGCTCCCGTCGCTCGACGACGACGCCCTCGCGGACGAACTCGTCACGTGCCGCGAGCGGATCGCAGCCGAGACGGGCGCCGACGCGGCGACGTTCTGCTATCCGTACGGCGACCACGACGAGCGGACCGCCGCGGCGGTGCGCCCGCGGTACCGGCTCGCGTGCACGACGGAGCTTGCTGTCCTCGCGGCGGACGGCGACCCCCACCTGATGCCGCGTCTCGACGCGTACTACCTGCGAGAGCCGGGACGCCTCGAATCGTTCGGCTCGGCTTCGTTCGGCCGGTACGTGGAGCGCCGCGCCTGGCTGCGCCGCGTGCGCGCGCGTGTGTTGCCCGCCCGGCGCGGCCGTGCCGCCGCGCACGTCAGGCGGGATGCGGAGGGACCAAAGGTATGATGCGCGCCCACCAAGAGGAGCACGAGCCGCCCGTGAGCGAGGAGATCCCCGGAGTCACCGAGCTGCCGCCCGTACACCGCGTCGTCGTGGCGGCGGTCGTGAAGTCGGCCTTCGGACTCGCGATCGGCACCGTGATGGCGCTCTGGCTCGGCGGGCTCGCGGCGCTCTCCGCGATGGCGTCGACCGAGCAGGGTGCGGTGACGTTCACCTGGCTCATCGGCACGAACTTCCTGCCCGGATACGAGCCCTCATGGAGCGGCGTCTTCGTCGGACTCGTCTGGGGCTTCGCGTGCGGGTTCGTGCTCGGGTTCCTCGCGGCTCTCGCGAGGAACCGGCTGATCAAGTTCTTCTTCTGGTTCCTGGCCACTCGGGAACGGCTTGCGGCGAACCGCACCGTGCTCGACGACCTGATGTGAGGGATTCCGCAATGGGACAGACGACCGGACATGAGACCGACGCAGCGGAGGACCGCGCCGTTCGGGGCTACCTGGAGACGATCAGCGGGCGGGCGTGGGGAATCTCCCTCGGCGTCCTGTTCGGACTCGTGCTCTTCGTCGCCACGAACATCCTCGTGTGGCGCGCCGGCGACAACGTGGGCGCGCACCTCGGCCTGCTCTCGAACTACTTCCCGTACTACGAAGTGACGTTCGTCGGGAGCCTCGTCGGCTTCGGCTACGCGTTCGTCATCGGGTACGTCACGGGAAGGGTCATCTGCGCGGTGTACAACAGGGCCGCGAGAGTTTAGTTCCGGCGAGCGGCGCGTGGGGCGCCGTGCGACCGGGATCGAGGGCGAAGGGGAACGGGTGAAAGCCGAGAGCGATTCGGGCGGGCGCTTCACGTGGCTCTGCCTCGCGGCGCTCGTCGCGGCCGTCGCCGCGCGGTTCGTCCGTCTCGACATCGACGCGCCGTACAACCTCATCGGCACCTGGAGCGAGTTCCTCACGGACGAGGGCTGGTACTCGAAGAGCGCCCAGCTCCGCGTGAAGTTCGGCGACTGGGCGAGCGAGCACGACACGGCGTGGCTCTCGCACAACACGCTGTTCACGATGCTCCAAACCGCAGCGTTCACGGTCTTCGGGGTGAGCGCGACGGTGGCCCGGATCGTCTCGGTGCTCGCGTTCACGGCAACCCTCGGCGCCTTCTACGTGCTCGTGCGGATGGTCCAGTCGCGTCCCGTGGCGCTCCTGACTTGTCTCGTCGCCGCGGTCACGCTGCACACGTTCGGCTACTCGCGCCTCGCGATGGTGGAGCCGACCGGGACCGCGTGCTCCATGCTGGCACTCGCGGCGTGGGCCCGTCCGCAGAACCGGTTCGCCGCGTGCACGGCGGGCCTGCTGTTCGCCTCCGCGGCGTACTTCTCGAAGGTCTCGTTCATCTTCACGATGGTGGCGCTGGTGCTCCTCGCTCTCGGCGACGGAGTGCTCGCGCTCCGCGAGCGCAGGTGGGGCCGCGCCGCGGCCATCGGGCTCATGACCGCAGGAGTGCCGATCGCCACGTGGGCGCTGCAGCAGGCGGCGTCGGGCCTCGCGCCCGAGCAGGCGGCGACTTTCGCGGCGTGGCACGTCGATTCGCGCATGCGCGAGCTGTCGCTCGGCGCCTGCGTGCTCAACGAGGCGAAGGCCGTCTACAAGCTGGCGTTCGCGACCGGAGGCCTCGCGCTGGCCGGGATCATGGCGCTCGCCGTGCCGGTCGCCCTCGTGCGGGCGGGACGCTTCCCCGCATTCCCGTGGCCGCGACCGGTGATCGCCCTCCTGCTCTGGGGCGTCGGCGGCGTCTCGTTCATGGGACTCTTCGAGTACCAGCCGGCGCGCTACTTCTACTTCGCGATCTTCCCGCTGGCGTTCCTCGCGGTCCTGGTCGCGTGCTCGCTCGTGCCCGAACGCCTCCGGACGGCCGCCGCCGCGTGCGTCCTGCTCGTCCACATCGCCGTCCAGGTCCCCGGATACGCCGCATGGCTCGGCCGCGGCGACCTCGCCAGCGCCGATTCGGCGGCCCGCGAGGCCGTTGCGAGGATCCGCGCGGAGACCGGCCCCGAGGACCTGCAGATCCTCGTGATCGGGGGGACCGCGTCCTTCCTCGGCCTCTACGACGACCGTATCCGGCCGCTCGACTTCCGTTGGAACGACCACTTGCTCGATCGCGCCACCCGCTGGAGGCCCCGGTACCTGTACACGGTCCCCTCGAACGCGCAGCAGATGGTCGCCAAGTGCCCCGGACTGGTCGATCGCATCGAGTTCATGACGTCGCACCGGATCATGGACGACGGGAACTCCCGCGAGCCGTACGTCCTCTACCGGGTCGTCTACTCGCGCTGACCGTTCTCAGAGAGTGTGAAGCAACCCCGCGCGGCGCCGGCGCGGCTCGTGCGTGCCGGACGGAGCGACGGGAGTTTGAGCCCGGGCGGCCCGCTGCTGCGTAGCTCGCGCTCGGAAACTGAGCGGAGTTGCCTTCACGCGAGCGCCTTGCAGCAGGCTCGCCAGGGCTCAACCGTCGCTCGCGTGGGGTTTCTTCACACCCTCTCAGTCCTCGACGACGTGCGTCGCGAACTCGCGGCGGTGCTCGTCCCACTTCGCGACGTCGAACCGGCCGTCCGCGAGGCAGTCGACCGCGGCGTACGCCATGGCGAGCGCGTGGTGCGTGTTGTCGTGGGCGAAGAGGCCCTGGCGGCCGTACGAGAGCAGCCGCTCGATGCCCGACACGTAGCCGTCGAGCTTCTCGAGCGACGGCTCGTATCCCGTCATGTAGATGGGATACGCCTGCGGAAGGCGCGCCACGTGCACGGCGCGCGCGGGGACCGGCAGCGGGATGCCCGAGTGCGCGAGATCCTCGGCGAGGAGACGGCCGAGGTCCTCGTCCTTCGCGGTCCAGATCGCGTCGCCGATGGCGCACGGGATCTCGGCGCAGATCACCGTGCGCCCCGCCGGGACCTTCACGAGTCCGTAGTTCCGCGTCTCGGAGAGGCGCGTGATCCGCACGTCGGCCGCGGGGAAGTAGTGCGCGTCGAACTCGGTGAACTGGTCGACGTCGAGTTCGAGGTAGACGAGCGCCATGGCGCGGTACGAGATGCCCTTCGTCGCGTCGAGGACGTCGCCGGGCGGTGCCGGATCGAGCATGCGCGCGAGCAGCGTGACGGGGATCGTCGACCACAGGTGGTCCGCCTCGAAGTCCGTCTCGCCGCCCGCGTGACGGGTCTTCACCCGCCAAGGCGCGCCCGCTGCGCGGGGCTTCTCGATCCGCGTCACCGAGTGTCCGAGGCGGATGTCGGCGCCGAGTTCGCCCGCCGCCTTCGCATACGCCTCGGAGATCCGGCCGAAACCGCCGCGCGGATAGAAGAAGCGCCCCGCGCCGGGCGCCTTCAGGCCCGGCACCTGCGAAAGGATCTTCTTCAGGAGCTTCAGCGGCGTGCTTGCCGATACGCGCCGCCGCGCCTGCACCGCCGCGAGCGCGGACGGGTCCGCGCCCCACATCTTCCGCGCGTACGGGAAGTAGAAGTCGCGGCAGATCGTCGGCCCGAGCGACGCCTGGAGCACCGACGCGAAGCTCTCCGGGCCGGGCGCCGCACGGCGCAGCGGTTTCGTCGCGGCGTCGATCGCCGACTTCACGACGAACGACGGCGGCGCGTGGAGCGCGAGATCCGCCGCCTTCAGCGGGAAGTGGACCCAGCGGCCGAGCAGGCGGATGCGCCCGTGCCGCGGACGGTCGAGGAGGTCGTCGCCGAGCAGTCGGCGGATGTCGTCCATGATCCGCGGCTTGCAGCTCGGGTGCAGGCGGTGGCTGCCGAAGTCGAGACGGTGCCCGTTCCACTCGAAACTGCCCGCGTTGCCGCCGACCGCGTTCCCGCGTTCGAGGACGACGACGTCGGCCTTCTTCTCCTCGCGAAGGCGCAGCGCGGCGCCGACACCCGCGGGGCCTCCTCCGAGCACGAGCACTCGCGTCATCTGGATGGACTCCCGCGGCGCGTCAGCGCCCGATGTACGGCGACGACGGCGAACGTCGCTGCGCTGTAGAAGAGGTGGACCTGGTGGAAGAACCACGCACCGCAGCCGAACAGAAGGCCGCGGCGGCGCGCGAAGAACGTCACGAGATCGAGGTTGAGCATCACCGACACGAGGATGATCGCGAGCGGCGCCGCGACCCACACGGGCCGCGTCGCGAGCGCGACGGGGATCGCCGGGACCGACAGGATCGCGAACGGGGCCACCATCGCCGCGACGCGCTGGCTCCGCCGCAGGTTGAGGTCGTTGGGCACGCCGCGTTCGAGGATGAGCCGCGACCACGGGATCGCGCGGTGGACGATGTCCGTCGTCACCGTGGACCTCAGCGTCCAGTGCTTCAGATGCGTCACCTGGAGATCGGGATCGAGGTGCGTGGCGCCGAGCTCCCTGAGGCGCATGCCGAGTTCGATGTCCTCGATCATCGGCCGCGGGTAGAGCGCGGCGTCGTAGCCGCCGCACTTCCTGAAGGCACTGAGGCGCACGGCGCCGCAGCCGGCCCAGAAGCCGGCGCCCTCGCGCTTCGCGCGCTGGTGCGTCCGGTGGTGGCGGAGGTTCATGTACTGGGAGAAGAAGCCCGGGTGCGGCGGCGAGTCGCAGTACGAACCCGTCAGGCTGACGAGCGACGAGTTCTCCGCGAAGGCCCTGCGAACGCGATCGACGATGTCCGGCCGCGCGACGCAGTCGGAGTCCACGAAGAGCACCACGTCGGCTTCCACCGCCGCGGTTCCGGCGTTGCGGGCCTCCGCGGGACCGGCCCGGTGCCCGAGACGGATGACCCGCGCACCCAGCGACTCCGCGATCGCCGCGGACTCGTCGGTCGATCCCGGATCGACGACCACGACCGGCGCGCCCTTCGCCGCGGCGATCAGCGCGGGGAGCGACGTGGGCAGGAACGCCGCGGCCTGGTACGCGGGCATCACGACGGCGACCTCGCAGACCGCGCGACCGTCCGATGCGGACGACGCCGGTGCCGGGTCAGCGGCCACGGCACACCAGACGTACGTCGCGTGTTGCCATCCGAGGTTTCTATCGGCACCGTGACCCGCGGCGTGAGGCGTCCGTGACCGCGAGGCGAGCCGTCAGCGTCGCCCGTCCGCTTGCGCGTCGCCGGGCGGCGTCGCAGCGGCCGGCGGCGCGGGGAACTCGCTCGAGGAGACGAGCCTCAACCTCGGGACCACCTCGACCCGTCCGTCCGGACCGGTTCGGGTCTCAGGGTCGCCGCAGTGCGGACAGCCCGGCACGGCCTGGTCGCGCAGGCTCGAACAACCCGGTGAGACGAGGACGACGGCGACGATCCAGGCAAGGCGCATGTTGCGAATCCTCGACGCCGACACGGCGTTCGGGGGAGACGTCGCAGACAGCGTGCCGCTGGAAACCCGGCTCAGCCGCCCAACTCATGCATCCGCCGCCCGCGCGTGTGGAGGCCGGCGGCGAGGCGGTGCCCGGTCGGCTTCGCCGCGACGGCGCGGGTGAGGATGCCGCGGACGCGCTCGCGCCGCTCGTCCTCCGTCGCGTCGGAGCGGAGCGCCGCGCGCACGTCGAGGTCGTCGTCGTGGAGAAGGCAGAGGTGGAAGCGCCCGTCGGCCGTGAGGCGCATGCGGTTGCAACTCCCGCAGTACGGGTTCGAGACCGGCGAGATGAACCCGACGACGCCCGCGGCACCCGCAAGGCGGAAGTTCTGCGACTCGTCGCTCGCGTTGGCGGACGGCGACGCCGTGAGCGGCCCGAGCGTCTCCTCGATGCGGCGGCGCGTCTCGACGTTGCTGACGAAGTGCGTCACCGAGAGGCGCGCTTCGTCGCCCGAGCCGAGCGGCATCAGCTCGACGAACCGGACGTGCCAGTCGCGTTCCACCGTGAGACGCGCGAGCTCGACGACGTCGGCGTCGTTCATGCCCTTCACGGGGACGACGTTCATCTTGATCGGCGTCAGCCCCGCGGCCGCGGCCGCGAGGATCCCCCGCCAGATGGCGTCGATCGAGCCGAGCCGCATGACGCGCGGAAGCGTCGTGGCCGAGAGCGTGTCGAGGTGGACGTTGACGCGCCGCAGTCCCGCGTTCCTCAGCGGAACCGCGAGGTCGACGAGGCGCACCGCGTTCGTCGTCATCGCCACATCTTGGACGCCCGGCACGGATGCGATCCGCCGGACGATGTCCACGATGTCCGAGCGCAGAGTCGGCTCGCCGCCCGTCAGCCGGAACTTCCGGAAGCCGATCGACGCGGCCGCGCGGACGACCTCCTCGATCTCCGCCGCGGTCAGGGTCTCGGGACGCTCGGGGAGGTCCTTCTTCGAGAGCGGCATGCAGTAGACGCAGCGCAGGTTGCACCGGTCGGTGACGGAGATGCGGAGGTAGTCGATGACGCGCCCGTAGGAGTCGCGGGGGCCGACGCGCGGTTCCAGGAACGGGTCGTCGGCCACGATGGGCTTCGCCTCGACTGGGACGCCCTCGGCCGACGCCCCGATCCTGGAACCGCGCGTCGGCTGCGTCACCGCGAAATCTCCAGCATGCGCTCGACGGCGCGACGCGCCTTCGCGGCGATGTCGGGCGCGACGTGGATCTCCGGTCTCATGTCGCGCAGGCAGAGCCACAGCTTGCGCAGCGTGTTGCGCCGCATGTGCGGACAGACGGCGCACGCGCAGCCGTGCTCGCGGCCCCCGGTCGCGGCCGAGAGCACGTTGCTGCGCGACGGCGGCAGCGGGATGACGTACGCGTCCGGCGCCTGACGGTGGATCTCGTGGAGGATGCCCGCCTCGGTCGCGAGGATGTACGTCTTCGACGGATCGGCCTTCACGCGCGCGATGAGTCCCGACGTCGATCCCACGTAGTCCGCGAGTGCGAGCACCTCGGCCGGACACTCGGGATGCGCGATGACCTCGGCGCCGGGGTGCTTGTCGAGGAGGGCCTGCAACTGCTCGACCGCGAATGCGTCGTGGACCATGCAGCGTCCGGGCCAGAGCGTCATCGGGCGGCCGGTCTTCTGGATGAGCCAGTTGCCGAGGTGCTGGTCCGGCGCGAAGAGGATCGGCGTGCCCGCGGGCACCGAGCGCACGACCTTCTCCGCGTTCGAGGACGTGCAGATGATGTCGCTGAGCGCCTTCACCGCGGCCGAGCAGTTGATGTAGCTGATGACGACGTGCCCCGGGTGCGCGCGGACCCACTTCTCGAACTCGGCCGCGGGAGCGCTCTCGTCGAGCGAGCAGCCGGCCTCGAGGTCGGGGATGACGACGCGCTTCGTCGGGTTCAGGATCTTCGCCGTCTCCGCCATGAAGTGGACGCCCGCGAACGCGATGACGGCGGCGTCGGTCTTCGCCGCCTGCTGCGCCAACTGCAGCGAGTCGCCGACGAAGTCCGCGACGTCCTGGATGTCCGCTTCCTGGTAGTAGTGCGCCAGGATCACGGCGTTGCGCTCGCGCTTCAAGTGCGCGATCTCCGTGCGGAGTTCCTCGCGGGTACGCGGCTCGGAAGCGGTGGAAGGGGCGACGGCCGTCATGGGGGCGCGCGCATCATCGCGCGCCGGGCCGGGCGGGCACGAATCATCGTGCGGAGGCAGGCCGGACCTTCGCCGCGCGACGCTTCGCAGACTTGCGAGGCGGCGGCGGCGTGTACCCGGTGAGCAGGCTGCGGATGCTCTTCCCGGTGACCTTCGAATAGAGGAGGAGGTTGTCCACGTCCGACCCGTTCGGCCAAGTGATCACGCCCGCCTCCGGATGGATGAACGCCTTCGCGAAGTACGCGGGTTCCTTCAGCGGCTCGCCGAGTTCGCCGCGGAACCTCAGGATCTTCCGGAAGTCCAGCTCACCCTCGACGCCGTCGTCGAAGCGCAGCCACAGCCGGTGGCCTCCTAGGTAACGGATCGCGACCATGTCCTGCATCGTCTCTGCGCTCATGTAGCGGATCCTATCCGAGCGGCGGGATCTTGCCCGGCGTCACGCCGCTTCGCGCCATCGACCATGTCGCCTGCAAGTCGTCCCGATGAAGAGACGCCCACTCCATCAGCAATCCGAGCGCGCGTGGATGGATCCGGCCTCGGACCACCCGGAGCGTCCGAATGTCGACCACGACGTTGCGCCCTGCGTAACGCGCATGGAAATGCGCGGGCTCGTGATCGTTGACGTACATGTGGACGACGATGCCGAAAAAGCGGCTGATCTCGGGCACGGAGCACCTCGTCGGCGCTCCCTGCCTGTCCATCCTGGCGAGCAGTATCGTCCGCGCCGGCGACATCGGAGGACGGTTACCATCGGGCCTCCCCTGGAGGCCCGATGTACGACATCCGCACCGACGTGAAGTACGGCCCGTTCGAGACGGTCGATCTCGGCAAGCTCGCCGACGAGGCGCCGTCCAAGTGGTGGAACCAGTCGCTCGTGAAGGTGAACGACAGCGTCGCGCGCGTCGGCGTCTTCGAGGGCGAGTTCCACTGGCACAAGCACGACCGCGAGGACGAGATGTTCTACGTCGTCGAGGGGTGCCTCCTCGTGGACATCGAGGACCGAGGCACCGTCGAACTGGCGCCGCGGCAGGGCGTCATGGTCCCGAAGGGCGTGATGCACCGCACGCGCGCGCCGACGCGCACCGTCGTGCTCATGATCGAGGCGGCGACGGTCGTCCCCACGGGCGACTGACCCCGCCCGGCGGGCGTTCTACCGCACGCGAGAGACCGTCGTCCGCGATGCGGACGCGTTCGCCGCCGCGCTCGTCTGCACGGACGCGCGCTCGCGCAGGTCGCGGAAGTGCGGCCGCTCGACGACCGCCGCGAAGAGCAGCATCAGCGACTGCGAGCAGAGCGCGGCGACGAGTCCCCACACGGAACCGAACACGAGCGCGAAGCCGTACGCGTGCGCGTAGCCGACGGTGTACATCGGGTTCGAGAGGAAGCGGTACGGGCCGATCGTCGAGACGCGGACGACCTCTTCGGTGACAAAGAAGCTGCGCCAGTGATAGGCGCCGTCGGGGAGGCTCGCGGACGCCCAGACCTTCGTCCCGAGGCCGATCGCGATGAGTGCCAGCCCCGCAGCGATCATCGCCCACGCCGGCACCGGGACGTCCAGCGAGCCGCGCGTGACGAGGCAGAGTGCCCCGAACGCGACGGCGTCGTTGTCCATGAGCCACGAAGCGCGGGTGCGGAAGCGGCGCCAGTCGGCGTCCGCGCCGGTCTCAGCAGTGTTCGGACGCTCTGTCGTGCGGCGCCGCAGCGACTCGGCGACGAAACCCACGTAGGCGAGTCGGGAAGCGGCGCACCAGACGGCCGCGAGCGGCGCGGAGCCGACGGCGAGGACGGCGAGGCCGACGAGGATCGCCGGCGCGTGAGACACGATCTGCCGGAGCCAGCGCGCGATGGTGTCCACGGGCTCGCGAAGCTACAGCTTCCGCACCCACTCGGCGAAGAGAGGGTCCATCTCGGGAAGCTGTCTCGCGAAGAACGCGAGGAACTCCTTGAGGCCCGTGTCGTCGACGTCGCGCGCAGTCGTCGGGAGCTTCTCCATCGTGCTCACCCACTCCGCGAACTTCCTCTTCACCGGTTCAGGCGCTGCGTCGACGAGCCACGCGTGGAGCGCCCAGGCCTCCGCGTACCAGATGCGGCGCTGCTCGGGAGTGAGGTTGCGCGGGTCCCTCGCGACGACGTCGATCATCGGAGGCATCTTCCCCGCGGCCGCCGCCGACGCGAGGAGCTGGACCGAACCTAGGTGCCCGACGAGGCCGACCTTCAGCGTGGTGCCGTCGAACGAGACGGTCCCGTACTCGGCATTGCCGAACCAGGCCGCGCGTCCCTCGTCGTACCAGACCGGCCACGACTTCCCGGTCGCGGCACGCAGGTACTGCTTCGCGACCTGGCCCATCGTGTTGGCGAGGCCGTCGCGCTTGTCGAAGGTGGTGAAGCTGACGTTTCTGTCGAGGTCGGCGAACCGTCCCCACGCGGCCTTCGCCTCGTAGCCGTTCGCCTTGCAGAACTCGGTGAAGCCGGCGGCGTCCTTGAAGACGAACACGGAGAGCGGGAGGAGTTTCGCCGGCGGTTCGCGTCCCACGAGCCGGACGAGCTCGCGGTACTCGGCCTCGAGCGCCGCGAGGTACCAGTCGGCCCACCTCCGCGGCAGGTCGGTGCGCAGGCGGATGCGCGGCGTGCGCAGCTCCCACGCGTGCTCCCACGCTCCGCGGATGTCGTCGGCGCGCTCGGGCGTGTACCAGTAGCCGTCGACGAAGACCTTCCCCTGCGCCTCGGCGTCCGCGCACTCGCGCAGATACGCGGCAATCAGCAGCGCCGCCTCGCGGCGGACTTTCGGGTCGGCGTCCACCTCGTAGCGGAAGTGCCAGGGCAGCCGCGTGCGCAGCACCTGCCAAGCGAGCGTGCGCGCCGACTGGTCCTTCGAGTCGAGGAGCGAAGCGAGACGGTCGGCCACGGCGCCGCCGGCGTCGTGGTCCATCAGCGCCTCGGCCGCGCGGATGCGGATGACGAGGGGCACCTTCACGTCGCCGACGAGCGGCGCGATCGCCTCCGGGGCGACGCCCTTCTTCGGATCGGCCTGCGCGGCGGCATCGGGGTGCGCGAACTTCTCGACCATCTCCGCGAGCTTCTTCTCGGGCGGCTTCCACCTGTTGCCGGGGTGCAGCAGGTTCGACGCGACGTACGGGAGGAGGCCGTTCGCGGCGCACCACGCGGGATCGATCTTGCCCGAGATCGTCAGCGGGCCGAAGTCGGCGGCGCCGCCCGAGACGTAGAGCCCCGGCGTGAACCGCGTCATCGGCGTGTCGGTGTCCTTGCCCTTCAGCGTGTTCGCGTCGCCGCCCTTCGGCGAGATCGTGAACGTGGTCTCGGGGCCCTTCCTGATCACGTCGAACGTGACTTCGGCGTCGGGCGCCATGCGGGGCTCGATCCGCCGGTCGATGTAGCGGAACTCCACCATGCCGGGCGTGGGCGACGTGATGCCGCCCATCTTGTTGATCATGTTCGTGTTGCCCGCGGCGCCGTCGAAGCGGGTGAAGAGGATGTCCTGCACGAGGCAGAGGATCGACTCGTCGGAGCTTCCCGGCATGGGCAGCACGATCCCGAGGTCGTGCGGGTCGCGCAGGATCGTCGGCCCGACCTTGACCTCGAAGTCGGCGAGGAACCCGAGACGGACGCGGATCCCCGCCGTCCCGTCGGCGACGACGCGGCCGTTCTTCACCACGAACCCGCCGCGGAGCGTCGAGCGCACCGGCACGAACGACTCGAAGTCGCGCAGGTCGTCGTCGGACTTCCAGTTCCAGCGCAGCGTGACGCGATCGCCGTCGAAGTCGACGATCTCGCCCTGGAACGCGCGGTCGATCGGGCGCGGAAGGGGCGGCGGCGGCGCGACGTCGTCGCTGAAGGGCAGGCGCGGCGCGGGCGCGGGGTCGGAGGCTCTCGCGGGGCCGATCGCCACGAGGCACGTCGCCACCGAAGCGGCGCAGAAGAGGCCCCGCATGCTCACTGCCAGAGCGTACGCGGGTCGGCGGTCCTGAGCACCAGTTGGCCGGGCGTCGCCGCGGGCGGATCGCTCGCGCCGCCCGCCGGCGGGCCGACGACGCCGCGGGCGCGAACCGGCGATCCGTCGCCGCCGTTCCCGACGCACGCGCCGCCGCCCCCCCCGCCCGCCCACACGGGCTCGCTCGTCTGGAACGTCTGGAACGCAGAGAGGCCTCCGAAGAGGTTCGTCGTCCCGTTCGAGGGGACCGTCGGCGCGCAGATC
>JANNHP010000418.1:0-12950 GCA_031404455.1 Planctomycetia bacterium
GAATGCTCAGGGCGACGTGGCAGCGGTAAACATCTTCATTGCGCATGCCAAAACGCTCGCAGCCAAACAGGAAGCCCATGCCACGCTCGGGCGCCACAGTGGTGGCCTGCGCCGGTTCAGTCGGTTTCTGCAATTCGTCAATTTTATAAGCCAAATCAGCTTCTAGCCCTCGTGGAATATGCGTAAGTAGCTCTTTTTTTATGAGCGATTCAAAATGCTCGTGCGCCCGACGGCTGATTCCTGGAACCGTATGTCGGGCTGCGTGAAGATGCACGAGACGTGCGGGTAGCGAGCCGTGATCTCGCGCGCCTGGCTCTCGGTCGCGAACATGACCGTCAGCCCGCCCGTGAAGTGCATGGCGGCGCCCGGTGATACGCGCCTGACGAACTCGCCCATCGTCTCCGGACGTGGCTCGGGCGACGTTGAAGCGCAGCATGCCAAGAGAGCGGAGAGCACGACGAGGGCAGCTCGGGTCATGCGCCCGCACCCTAGCGCCCCGCGGCCCCGACATACGGTTCCAGGACTCAGGCGTCGGATTCACGTGAGCCCACTCGCCAACGCGGCTCTCGGCCGCGCCCGTCCCGTGCGCCTGACGGAGGGTTCTCCGAACCGAATGTCGAGCGGCAATGACGGAACGGCTCGGGCTCCGGGGCGAACTGAATGCCTTGCGCGAGCCTGAACGGTGCGGCCGGCCGGCCGGCGGACGCCGCGTAACATCCGCTTAAGGCTCCCGGAGATACTTGCAGGGTCGGCGGATGGGACCGCCGGCGCCGTCCTCACGGAGGGATCGAACATGACGAGCAGGAACTGGATCTCCACGGTCGCCGTCGCCGCGACACTCTGCGTCGGAGCCACGGTTGCGAACGCTCGCGCGACCATCACGGGCACGCGCGGCCAGTTGAACGCGACCGCGAGGAACGCAAGCGAGGCCGGGCGCTACAAGCTGACCGAGATCACGCGCTCCCGCGCCACGGTGGACCGCATCGAGGCCGAGGCGCGCGGGCTGAACGTGGCGGGCGCGACGCGCGGGAACCGTCCGGCGTTCAACGTTTTCCTGATCAAGAGCGACGGCACGGGCGCCGCGGACTTCGGCGCCATGCGCGTCAACCGCCAGGGCAACGCCGCGTTCGTGTTCGACTCGCGACGCGCGTCCTTCCCGTCGGGCGTGACGACCATCACCGACTACAGCGGCGGCACGATCGAGGTCCGCGACGCGAGCAACTCGGCCGTCCTCGCGGCCACGCTCGGCACGTTCTAAGCCTCGTCCCGTTCACTTCAGGCTCCTCGCTGCGTCGAGTTGGTGATGAGGACCGACGCGATCGTCGCGCGATCGGCATGCGGTCGTCGTCCTGAGCGCCAACGGCGCGATTCAACTCCAGCCCAGGGCGAAGCCCTGGGATTCCGATTGCCAGCAGGGCCAGCCCTGAAAGGGCGGCTCAAACGCCGGCGGGCGGTTCATCCGCCCCTTCAGGGCTCGGCAATTGGTGGTTCACCGATTCCCAGGGCTTCCCGCGAGACCGTCCTCCGGACGGTCTCGTACGGCCCGGGAAGATTGCCCTGGGCTGGAGTTGAGACGCCCCTTCGGGGCTCATGACAGACCGGTGGAGCCGGCGCGAGGAGGCCGCTCGCCGGCTGCCTCGTCACTCGCTTGCCGCAGCGAGGAGCCCTACCTCATGAGGATCGCGCGCCGGATCGCCGCGTCCGGGGCCGCGTCGTCGAACCCCGTGACGCGGCCCTCCTCGACGACCACCCCGAGGCGCGCGAGCGTCTCGGCGGTCGCGGGGAAGTCGGACGACGCGAGGTATCGCGACGCGATCTCCGTGAACATCGGCCTGCCCAGCCATGCGTCGAGGTGCGCGACGACGTCGGACGCGGCGATCGCCTCGGCGCGCCGCATTGCGTCGCCGGACCTGAACGCGCGGCGGATCTCGCGCATCGCGTCGTCGAGGGAGCGCGCGCCGCCGCTCGTACGGCGCAGTTCCACGTCGAGGAAGAGCGCGATGGCGGCGCCGCCCCAGTAGACGCGGTGGTAGGTGTGCGCGATCTCCATCGCGGCGCTCTCGTCGGCGAGCGATCGAGTGCCGCCGGAGCGGGCGCCGCGCGCGAATCCGTCCACGAACTCCTGCCACGTCGCGCGCTCGTCGAGCATGCCGGCGCGGCCCATCAGCACCTCGGTGTAGTACTGGATGAACCCCTCGGCGAGCCACGCGTCGCCCTCGGCGATCGCGGGCATGCCGAGGTGCGCGAACTCGTGCACGGCGACCCAGTCGCGCGTGAAACCGCTGTCCGCGGCCTCGTCGCCGACGCGCAGGACGACGGCCGGCCCGCCGCCGCGCAGCGTCTCGCCGAAGGGCACGGACTCGTTCGACTTCACGGGACGGAGCACGATCTGCGCGCGCGGCACGGGGAAGGCTCCCCAGAGACTCGACTGCGCGCGCGCGGCAGTCGTGAGCCAGCGTTCGAGCCCGGGCCAGGTCGCCGCGACCGGACGGTCGAGCAGGGCGACGTCGAGGCGCGCGCCGTCCACGTCGATCGCGTGCGTCGCGAGCCCGCCGAACGCCGCGAATGCGCGCCAGCGAAACGCCGTCTCGTCGAGGTCGAATGCACCATCCGCGCGAGGACTCCACGGAACCGTGACCGGAAGGTCTGCCGGGAGATCGAGCACCAGCGTTGCCGACATCTCGCGGGGAAGGTGCTGCGGCCGCAGCAGCCAGAGACCGGGACTCGCGCAGAGCGTCCGGCCGATCCGCGTGGCCGCGCCGGATTCGACGAGCTTCGCGAGATCGACGCGGTACCGGATCGTCGTCCCGTCGCCGCGGACGCCGGTCGCGAAGCCGTCGCCGTCGCGCATCGCTGCGACCGGTCCGTTCCCGGAATCGACGACGACCGACGCGATCGACGGCAGCCCGCGCGCGTCGCCGGGGATCAGCCGCTTCGCCGCGGGCCCATCGAGCGCGAGGGTCACGTCCATCGACGCGAGGTCGTCCGCGAGCGACGCGCGGTAGCTCCACGCGCTGCCCGCCGGACGGGGCGGAGACGAGACGCCGTCTCGCGGGGGCGACGCGGATCGACAGCCCGCGAGGGCGATCAGGACGAGGACGGCAGCGCTCTTCACGGCGTCACGCTAGCGCAGCGCTCGCGGCGTCCCCTAGCATGAGACGCATGAACACCCGCGCGCTCGTCCCGTTCCTCGTCGCATCGCTCGCAGCGTCCGCCGCCGCGCAGGACGTCCTCGTCATCGCACCGAAGGAGTTCGAGGAACCGCTCGCCGCGTGGAAGGCGCACCGCGCGAAGCAGGGACTCGCGGTCGTCGTGCGCGAGCCGGGAGACGACATCGGGGCGATCGTCCGCGAGGTGCACGAGAAGAGCGGGAAGAAGCTCCGCTTCGTGATGCTCGTCGGCGACGTCGAGCAGGTGCCGTGCGCGATGCGGGAGAGAAAGGGCGGCGCGATCGCGGGGATGGACGGCGCCGAGCCGCAGATCGCCACCGACGATCCCTACGCCGACCTCGACGGCGACGGCGTGCCGGAACTCGCGATCGGACGCGTGCCCGCGGACTCGCCGGCCGACGCGAAGTCGTACCTCGATCGCGTCGTCGCCTACGAGACGAACACCGACTTCGGCGCGTGGCGCGACCGGCTCAACGTGGTCGCGGGGACCGGCGGATTCGGGCCGATCGTGGATCTGGCACTCGAGGCGCTCTGCCGTCAGCTCCTCGCGGAAAACGTGCCGCCCGCGGTCGACGTGACGATGACGTACGCGAATCCGCTGTCACCGTTCTGCCCGCCGCCCGCGGAGTTCGCGGACTATGCGGTGAAGCGCTGGAGCGAGGGCGCGCTCGTCGTCGCCTACGTGGGACACGGCAGCGAACGCGCGGTCGACCGCATCCGCGCGGGCACGGACGTGTACCCGATCCTCGACCTCACGCACGTCGCGAAGATCGAGGCCGCGCGCGGCGCGCCGGTGTCGATGTTCATCGCGTGCTCGACGGGGCACATGGACGGCGCAAAGGACTGCCTCGCGGAGGAACTGCTGAAGCGGCCGCGCGGGCCCGTCGGTGTGATCGCGTCGTCGCGGATCTCGTCGCCCTACTCGAACGGGATCGTGGCGAAGGAACTGCTCGACGCGCTCTTCAAGGCCGAGGTGGAGACGACCGGCGAACTCCTCGCCGTGATGAAGCGCCGTCTCGTCGAGCCCGACGCGGGCGACGCGCGGCGAATCCAGCTCGAGAAGATGGCGGCGGCGATGTTCGAGAAGGACGACGAGAAGCGGCGCCTCGACCGCGAGGACCACCTCTTCCTCTACAACCTGCTCGGCGACCCGTGCGTCCGCATCGCGCGGCCCGCGCGGCTCGACGTCCAGGTGCCCGCCGCGGCGGAGCCCGGCGCGAAGTTCACGGTCAGCGGAACCGCGGCGTTCGACGGCGAGCTCTCGGTCGTCCTCGAGCGCGGACGCAAGGCGGCCGTGCGTCCGGCGATCACGCAGAAGAAGACTGCCGACGACTACCGCACCGTCTACGACGCCGCGAACTCGCGCGTCCTCGCCGAGTCCACCGTCGCCGTGAGGGCCGGTCCGTTCAAGGTCGAGCTGGCCATCCCGGCCGACGCGACGCCCGGCGCGTACGCGGTCCGCGTCTACCTCACCGGCAAGTCGGCGGCGGCGGCGGGTGGTGCCGAGGTCGCGCTCGAAGCGCCCGATCCGAAGTAGCGGCTACCCGACGCTGAGGTACCGCTCGCCGCGGTCGCAAAGCATCGTGACGATCGTGTGTCCAGGCCCGAGCCGCCGCGCGATCTCCGTCGCCGCGAGCACGTTGGCGCCCGACGAGATCCCGACGAGCAGGCCCTCCTCGCGCGAGAGACGGTGCGCCGCCTCCTTCGCGTCCGCGGTCTTCACGCGGACGATGTCGTCCGCCTCGGAGACGCGCATGATCTCGGGGACGAAGCCGTCGGCGAGTCCCTGGATGCCGTGCGGACCGGGCTTCCCGCCCGACATCACGGCGGACTCGTCCGGCTCGACCGCGACGACCAGGGCGTCGACGCCCGACTTCCTGATCGCGCGCCCCACGCCCATCAGCGTGCCGCCGGTGCCGACGCCCATGACGAAGGCGTCGAGGCGTCCGCCCGTCTGCTTCAGGATCTCGGGCCCGGTCGTCGTCTCGTGCGCCCACGGATTGTCGGGGTTCGCGAACTGTCGCGGCAGGAAGAGCGACGGGTCGCGGCGCGCCATCTCCTCGGTCGCGTGCATCGCTCCCTGGATACGCAGAAGCTCCTCGAGGAGCTGAAGCTCCGCGCCGAGCGACACGATCATGTGCCGCCGCTCCTCGCTCACGGTCCTCGGCATCATGATGACGACGCGGTAGCCCTTCACCGCGCCGACCATCGAGAGCGCGATGCCGGTGTTGCCGCTCGTCACCTCGAGGATCGTCATCCCGGGGCGCAGTTCGCCGCGCTCCTCGGCGCGCTCGATGATCGCCTTCGCGATCCGGTCCTTGATCGAGCCGCCCGGGTTCATGTACTCGGCCTTGCCGAACACGAAGCAGCCCGTCTCCTCGCTCGCGGCGCGCAGCGCCACGAGCGGCGTGTTGCCGATCGAATCGAGGACCCCGGAGGGTCTGAGGCACGTGGAGACCTCGCGCGGGCACGACACCACGTGTCCCGCACCCGCCGGCTCGAAGATCTTGCGCATGGGGGAGATGAGACCCGGGCGGGGCCCGCGAGCACGGTGACTGCGGTCACGTCCCGCGGGCGCTATGGCGGACCCGCGTCTCGCCCGGTGCGGCTACTTCGCCGTCTTCGCCACCGTCACGCCGGTGAACGAGAACGTGCCCTTGCGGATGGCGAGACGGTCGCGCCCGTTGCGCATCAGGTCGATGGAGAACGTCCCCGCGACCGAACCGGTCGCCGCGTCGAAGTGGGTGATGTGCCCGTAGCTCCCCGCGGAGAACTGCGAATAGAAGGTGTCGTCCGGATTCGCGCCGGAGAGGTAGGTGCCGGAGTTGGTGAACGGGAACTGCACCGCGCCGATCTCGATGACGTCGTCCACCGCCCCGGTGAGGTTCAGCGAGATCCTCTCAGTCGCGCCCGTGCCCGGATTCGTCGCCTCGGCGGTGAAAGCGACCGTGACCGTCCCCATCGACTCGAAGAGGAACGGGTTCACGATCGCAGCGACGAAGCTCCGGCTCCCGAGCTTGCAGCGGACGCCGGTCGGCGGCCGGTAGTTCGCGAGGTCGATCGCCTTCACGATCGTCTTCGCCGCGCTGACGACCAGCGCCGCCGCCGCGGCAGGGGACGTGGCCGGGAGCGCCGCGCGGTCGAGCGCCGCGCGCGCGGTCGTCGCGAGCGACGTCGCCTGCGCGCTGTGCTGCGGACTGACCGCGGCGGCGATCGCGGCGTCGAGCGTCCCGTACGAGAGTTCGGCCGTGGCGAGGAGCGACGTCACCGTGCCCGCGAGGAGTCCCGGCATCGTGCCCGGCGTCGTCCCCGCGAACTCGCCGCGGAACGCCTTCACCAGATTCTTCGCCACGAACTTCAGGCTCTTCGCGTCGTCCCCGATCGACGCGTGCGGCCCGTCGATCCGCGCGATGCACGAGTTGATCGTCGCGAGTTCCTTGCGCTGCGCGCGGCTCAGCGTGCCCGTGTAGACGGTGTCGCGCCGCAGCACGAGATCGGCGCGGAGCGCGTCGAACGACGACGTGAACGGCGCCGCGGAGACGACGACGGCGGCGAGGAGGACAGCGAAGACGACGAGCGCCCGGAACGCGCGGACCATGACGACCTCCTCGTCTCGACCGGTCTCGGCCGAGGGGCGGGAGTCTACCGGCCCTGGACTGAGGGGATGCTCGTCGGAGTTCCCGGGCCGTGCGGAATCAGACGGGCCGCGGCTCGCGCCGCGGCCCGCACCAACCAACCCGTTCGCGCGACTAGGCCAGACGCCGCAACGTCTTGCCGGTGTAGATCTGCCGCGGACGGTAGATCCGCGTCTTCGGATCGTCGCGGAGTTCCTTCCACTGCGCGATCCAGCCGGGCAGGCGGCCGAGCGCGAACATCACGGTGAACATGTCGGTGGGGATGCCCATCGCCCGATAGATGATCCCCGAGTAGAAGTCGACGTTCGGGTAGAGCTTGCGCTCGACGAAGTACG
Organism: Planctomycetia bacterium; assembly: GCA_031404455.1. Lineage (GTDB taxonomy): Bacteria > Planctomycetota > JAJSAM01 > JAJSAM01 > JAJVHW01 > JANNHP01. Next base: position 7,141 of record JANNHP010000418.1, read on the forward strand.
GATCGGCGAGGGCGAGCTCCTCGAGGCCCTTCGCGATGTCGAGCAGCGGGTCTTTCACGCCGAGGTCCGAGAGCACGCGGTCCGCCGCCTTCTTCAGGATGCGCGCGCGCGGGTCGAAGTTCTTGTAGACCCGGTGGCCGAAGCCCATGAGGCGGAAGCCCGAGGCCTTGTCCTTCGCCAGTGCGACGGCCTTCTTCGCGTCGCCGCCGGAAGCGCGGATGCCTTCGAGCATCTCGATCACCTCCTGGTTCGCGCCGCCGTGGAGCGGGCCCCAGAGTGCGGAGACGCCGGCTGCCATCGACGCGAAGATGTTCGCGTTGCTGCTCCCGACCATGCGCACGGTCGAGGTGGAGCAGTTCTGCTCGTGATCGGCGTGGAGGATCAGGAGCAGGTTGAGCGCGTCGTGGACGGCCGCCGACACCTCGTAGCGCTGCGACGGGACCGCGAACATCATGTGCAGGAAGTTCGCCGCGTAGTCGAGGTCGTTCCTCGGATAGACGAACGGCTGCCCCACGCTCTTCTTGTGCGAGAAGGCCGCGATCGTCGGCGCCTTCGCGATGAGGCGGACGATGTCGAGATCGAGATCCTGCTTCTTCGTGTCGGGATAGAACGTCGACAGCGACGCGAACATTGCGCCGAGGATCGCCATCGGGTGCGCGCTGCCCGGGTAGCCCTCGAAGAACTTCTTCATGTCCTCGTGGATGAGCGTGTGGTTCGTGACCGAACCCTCGAACTTCGCCTTCTGCTCCTTCGTCGGGAGTTCGCCGTACACCAGCAGGTGGGCCACCTCCAGGAACGAGGACTTCTCGGCGAGGTCCTCGATCGGGTAGCCGCGATACCGCAGGATGCCCTTCTCGCCGTCGATGAACGTGACCGCGGAGAGGCACGAGCCGGTGTTGCCGTATCCGGGGTCGAGCGTGACGCAGCCGGTGAGGTCGCGCAGCTTCGTGGTGTCGAGCGCCAGTTCGTTCTCCGAGCCGACGATGACCGGCAGGTCGTACTCCTTGCCGTCGAGGATCAGTTTCGCGTTCTTCATGACTCCTCCGTGAACCGTGTCCGTGTCTCGCGGGGCCCGCCGGGCGGCGCCCCCCGGCCGATCCGCGGCGGACCTGCCCGCGCGATCGACGGGGAGGAGCGTACGCAGACCTCCGGCGGGAGTGAGTTACTCCGGTCACATGCGGCCGGTGTGAATCGCGGCGGCCGCTGAGGCGTGGGCTCGCGCGGCCGCTACGGTTTCGGCGCCGCGAGGCGCACGCGGTTCGGGCGGCCGCCGTCCACGTCGAGGAGACCCGCGGCGCCGAGGATCGCAATCACGTAGGACGCCGCGCGGATGCGGTCGTTCTCCATGTTGAGCAGCATCTGGAAGTCCTGGTCCTTGACCTCGAGCCACCGCTCGCCCGTCACCGCGTTGTCCGCGAGGAACTTCGTCGCCGTCTCGAAGGTGAAGAGCCCCATCCGGATCGTGCCGCCCTTGCTCGTCTTGATCGTGACGCCCTCGGCGTCCACCGCTTCCACCGTGAATGGCTGGCCGGTCTTCGCGTCCGGGGTCTTCAGACGGTCGCCGGGCTTCACGCGGGCGAGGATGCGGTCGTAGGCGTCGAACATGGACGGGACGTCTATTCGGCGGCGGCGGACTTCGCCAGCTTCCCCCGCCCTCGCCGTGGCGCGGTCAGCCCGCGTCCGCGGCGCCGCGCGCCTTCGCGATCGCGGCCTCGAGCACCCGCCGCACGGCGGCGCGCCGGACTGGCTCCACATAGTCGAGGTTTCGCTGGCGGTCGGTGACCTCCCAGAAGACGGGATCGTCCGTGGCGAGGAGGTGCGCGCGCGCGGCTTCGAGCAGCGGCGGGTCGGTCCGCTCCAGGCAGGACCGCATCCGCGCGGCCTCGGCCGCGAGTCCCTTCGATTCGAAGTAGGCCGCGAGGATCGCGCGCGACTTCGTCAGGCGCGCGGCGGCCTTGTCCGTCTCGAACGAATCGAGCACGGCGAGGAGATCGGCGCGCGTCGGCGCGCCCGCTTCGTAGGCCGATTCGACGAGACCGCCGAGGTCTGCGGCGACGAGCTCGTAGATGAACGCCATCCCCTGCCAGCGCGCGAACTCGGCGTAGTACTTGAGGTGCCGCCCGATCTGGAGCGCCATGAGCGGCCGCTCGCGCAGGAGATCGACGGCGAGCGCCTTGTACTGCCAGACCACGTCGTAGATCGCGTGGACGTCCTTCTTCTTCACGGCCTCGCGCAGGAACGTGTTCATGTACCGCACGCAGAGGCGCAGCACGCCGTCGTCCCCCTGCCGAGCCGCCGACTCCGCGATGCGCCGGTTCACGTCCGAGATCGCGCTGATCGCGTCGGGCATCTTCGAGAGCGACGCGGCGTAGGCGAGGTTGAGCTGGTGCAGGCAGCGGTGCTCGACCCAGACGCGGTCGCGCTCGAGCAGTTCGATCGCGTCCTCCGAGGAGCCGGCGAAGCGCTTCCTGTCCACCTCGAACCACTCGGGCGGCAGACGCGGCTTGATCTCCGAGTAGCGCAGGACGATCTGCTTCACGCCCGAGACGGCGTCGATCGACACGTCGCGGTCCGCGCGGTCCACGGCGCGCAGCACCACGTTGCCGAAGTTCAGGATCTCCTGGTCGAGGCGCCGCCGCGCCTCCGGGACGTCGTCGACGCCCTTCGCGAGACCGTCGAACTCGCGGAAGATCAGGTCGCGGACGAGGCGGATGATCGTGGCCGGGTTGAGGAACGACAGAACGTAGAAGTAGTAGGGGACGAGCACCGTGAAGCCGATCACGCCCGAGACCCAGAGCGTGGTGTAGATCGTCGCCGGCGACCACTGGTCGTACATCATCGCCTGGCCGAACACCGCGTGGGCGCCCATGCCGGCGAAGAAGACCATCGCCGCGATGTTGATGCGGTCGCGGACGAAGATCTCGATCAGCTTCGGCGTGTACATGTTCGCGGTGATCGGCACCGCGAGCGCGATGAACGTCAGCACCATCGCCGTGAGGTTGTTGAACGCGCGCGACACGGTGGAGGCGAGCGTGGAGCCCGCCTTCGACGTCGCCGCGAGTTCGCTCCACGGCACGTCGCTGCGGGAGAGGTCGTACCAGAGCTCTGCGAGGAAGAGGAGCGACATGGAGAGCGTCATCGCGAAGAGGATGCGCACCGCGAGGCGCTGCAGGGACACGTCGCCCTTGGTCATCGCCTCGCCGCGCGCAGCAGGTCCTCGCGGCTCATCGCCTGCGGCGACGGCCGGTAGCGGATGTACCGCGGCTCCCACATCTCTTCCACGATCCGCGCGCGGAGCGCGTCGTCGTCGCGGGGCTCCGCCACGCGCTCCTCCATCGCAGTCTTCGCGACGGCGAACGCGATGTGGGCCGAGATCTTGCGGATCTCGTGCATCGCCGGGAAGAGCTGCTCTCCCTGCGTGAGCGTGGCGAGCCGCTGCGCCGCGGCGCGCATCATCCGGTCCGTCACGCGCCGCGCCTCCGCGGCGACGACGCCGAGACCGACGCCGGGGAAGATGTAGACGTTGTTGCACTGCGCCGTGCCCGGGAAGGGGCTCCCCGTGGCGACGAGCCCCTTACCGCCGGTCCACGCGCGCACGTCGTCGGGCGTGCACTCGCACATCGACGTCGGGTTCGAGAGCGGGAAGACGATCGGGCGCGGTCCTGCCATCGCCTGGATCATCTCCTTGGTGAAGAGCCCGGCTTTGCCGGTCACCCCGACCATCACCGTGGGCTTCACGCGGAGCACCGTGTCGTGGAGCGAGCCGCCGGGCTCGTCGCGCGCGAACTGCTTCTGCTCGGGCGTCAGCGTGGCGCGGGACGTGGTGATGAGTCCGTCCACGTCGACCATCCAGATCTGCGCGCCCTTCAGCATGCGGGCGATGCCCGTGCCGGCACTGCCCGCGCCCGCGATGACCACGCGCTGGTCCTCGAGACGTCCGCCCGTGAGCCGCAGCCCGGCGAGCACGCCCGCGAGCGTCACGGCGCCGGTGCCCTGGACGTCGTCGTTGAACGTGCAGGCCCGGTCCTGGTAGCGCGCGAGGAGGCGCAGCGCGTTGCCCATCCCGAAGTCCTCGAACTGGACCATCGCCTTCGGGAAGCGCTTCGCGACACCCTGGAAGAGCGCCTCGACGAGCGCGTCGTACTCGGGGCCGCGCACGCGGCGGCGCGCCTTGCCGAGGTAGAGCGCGTCGAGGAGGAGGTTCTCGTTGTTCGTGCCGACATCGAGACAGATCGGCAGCACGCGCGCCGGGTGGATGCCGGCGCCCGCGACGTAGAGCGAGCTCTTGCCGATGGAGATGCCCATCCCGCCCGCGCCGAGGTCGCCGAGCCCGAGCACGCGCTCGCCGTCGGTCACCACGATCACGCGGACGTCGGGGAACGGCCAGTTGGCGAGGATCTCGTCGATGCGGTGCGTGTCCTCGGGGCGCAGGTAGATGCCGCGCGTCCTGCGGTAGATCCGGCCGAACTGCTGGCACGCGAGTCCAACCGTCGGCGTGTACACGATCGGGAGGAGCTCTTCGAGGTGGTCGATCAGCACGCGGTAGAAGAGCGTCTCGTTCCTGTCGAGGAGCGCCATCAACGAGAGGTAGCGGTCGATGTCCGTCGCCTGGCGGTGGAAGTTGAGCAGCACGCGCTCGGCCTGGAGCTCCATCGAGACGACGCGCGGCGGCATGACGCCCGTGAGGCCGAGCTCGTCGCGCTCCGCCTCCGTGAACCCCGTCCCCTTGTTGAACATGGGGAAGTCGTTCAGGAGCTCGCCCTTGATGGGCACCTCGAGCCACTCCTCGCCCGTCGCGGAGTCGCGCCGGTAGTGGAAGCCCGGGACCGGTTCGTCGCGCATCGCGGGGAGTATCGCCAAGCGCTTTGGGGACGGACCTGACTTTCGGTACTTTTCGAGCCTGTGGGCGAGGACCGTCCCCGAAAGTATCGAAAGTCAGGTCCGTCCCTGAGCCTCGACGAGTTCGTCGCCCGGACGGATCGTGCCGCCGCGGACGACGCGGCCCCAGACGCCGGCGAGTCCGCCCGGCTTCAGCGCGGCCTGCATGCCGGGCGCCGCCTCGTCCATCACCGGACACGGCTGCGTGATGCCCTTCACCTCCACCTCGACGTCGCCGATGCGGATCGTCGCCCCGACGAACCGCGCGCCGCCGCCGCCCGAGACGAGCACGTTCGCGCGCCGTCCGGCGGGGTCGACCGTGCGGCCGAGCGTCGCCGCCGCGGCGCGCCAGTCGTCCTCGAACACGATCGTGACGTGGCGCATCCGGCCGAACGTGTGGTCGCCCGCGAGGCCGCGGCCGGCCTCGGCGTCGATCGCGTCCGCGGGCACGACCGCGGCGCCGGCCACGGGGCGCAGCCACAGGCTGAGGACGCGGTGCGGGGCGGGCATGGCGGGATCGTCTCCGGGAGGTGACCGAAAAGCACAGGGAACCCCGCCGATCCGTCGGTCGTCCTACCGGGCGGGCCGCAAGACTCTGGAGCTCCCTGCGGGGTTGCCCGGTAGCCTTTGCGCCTGATGTCGGCAGGTCTCCCCCGGAACCGGGGGACAACGGAACTCGATGACGGAGGATGGACGATGAAGACGACGACGCTCGCTCTCGCCGTGACGGCCCTTGCATGGGCGGCTGCGATGGGCACCGCCCTCGGCAAGGACGAGGTGAAGCCGTTCATCAAGTGCCCGAAGACCTGGGAGGCCGCGGTCGCCGAGGCGAAGCAGCTCAACCTGCCGATCGTGGTGCACAGCCACGGCTGGTATTGACCCCCCTGCTGGAGCCAGCACGGGTCCGTGCTGCAGAACGAGAAGTACATCGA
>JANNHP010000419.1:0-34912 GCA_031404455.1 Planctomycetia bacterium
CAGGACGACGGCGGCCGCGACGTCTACCACGGTCAGGACGAGTGCCAGGGCGTCGGTCTCGCGGGCGCGGGAGTCCTCGTCGACGGCAACGACACCTCCGGGCGGAGCGCCGGAACTCCGCCGGTCGCCATCCGCCGGCGCAGCGACGACGCGGACCTCTACACCGGCGACCGCTTCTGCCAGGGCGTCGGCTTCCCGGGCGGCGTCGGCGCGGTGATCGACAAGGGCGGCGACGACCGCTACGTCTGCACCGGGCGCTACGACTCAGAGTACGGAGAGCCCGGCCTCTTCTCCGGATGGGGCCAGGGCGTCGGCTTCGGCTTCCGCCACATCGCGTCGGGCGGGATCGGCGTGCTCTACGACGTCGCGGGCGACGACGTCTACGAGGCGGGCAACTTCAGCCAGGGCGGCGGCTACTTCTACGCGTGGGGCATCCTGCGCGACGACGCGGGCGACGACCGCTACATCGGCTCGCGCTACGCGCAGGGCTTCGCGGCGCACCAAGCGGTGGGGACGTTCCTCGAGGGCGGCGGCAACGACCTCTACCAGTCGCACTCGTCGGTCGCGTGCGGCCTCTCGTGGGACGAGACGAGCGTCGTCTTCCACGACGCGGGCGGCGACGACGTCTACGAGCAGGGCGGCTTCTCGCTCGCGTCCGCCGCGCACAACGGGATGGTCCTCTTCATGGACGACGCGGGCAACGACCGTTACGCCGCGCTGCCGGCGCACGCCGCGTCGAACGAGTACCACGGCGGACACTCGTTCGCGCTCTTCGTCGATCGCGGCGGGGACGACGTGTACGGAGCGGAGAAGCCCGCGGAGAACAACGACCGCGTCGTCTGGCGCGAGGACGGGGCGTACTTCCTCGATCTGCCGCCGTCGCCGAAGGCGCTCGGGAGCTACGGGCGGTGAAGGATCCGTTCCCTCGGCCCCACGCAGACCGACATCCTGTAGGGGCGACCCATGGGTCGCCCGCCGTCCGCGTTCACTGGCACGCGCGAGCCGCGGAAAGTGCATCTGCGGACATTCGCGGGCGACCCATGGGTCGCCCCTACAGATCGGTGGCCGATTCGCGGCGTTCGACGTGATGCGGGCGGCCGCCGTGTTCGCCGTCGTCTTCCTCCCCGCCGTCCTGGCATCCTGCATCCACCCCGGAGACCCCGCGATGCCCCCTCCACCCGCCTGGCGGCTCGTCGTCCTCGGCATCGCGCAGGACGGCGGCGTCCCGCACATGGGCTGCGACAAGGGCCCGTGCGCGGCGGTGCGACGAGGCGAGCGGCGCGCGGAGAAGGTCGCGTGCCTCGGCCTCACCGACGGCGAACGCGCGTACGTCTTCGACGCGACGCCGGACTTCCCGGCGCAGGTGCTCGCGATGGAAAGCGACGAAAACGGGTCGGAGACGGTACCGACGCTTTCTGGCGTCTTCCTCACGCACGCGCACATCGGCCACTACACGGGCCTCGTCCATCTCGGCAAGGAGGTGCTCGGCGCGCGCGGCGTGCCGGTCTACGCCACGCCGAGGATGACTCAGTTCCTCTCGACGAACGCGCCGTGGAGCGCGCTCGTCGTCAACGGCAACGTCGAGTTCCGCGACAACGCCGACGTCGACCTCGGCGGCGTCCGCGTGACGGCGTTCCAGGTGCCGCACCGCAACGAGTACGCGGACACGGTCGGCTATCTGATCGAGGGGCCGCGCGCGAAGGCGGTGTTCATTCCCGATATCGACAGGTGGGAACCCTGGGAGAGGGACATCCGCGCGCTCGTCTCCTCGGTCGACCACGCCTTCCTCGACGCCACCTTCTTCTCCGGCGACGAGCTCCCCGGCCGCGACATGTCGAAGGTCCCGCACCCGCTCGTCCCGGACACGATGACGCGTCTCGACGGACTCGGCGCGAAGGTGTGGTTCATCCATCTCAACCACACGAACCCGCTGCTCGACGACCCGTCGCCCGCGGAGCGGCGCGGATTCCACGTCGCGCGCGAGGGTGACGTCTTCGACCTGTGACGCGCTACAGCCGCGTGACCTCGACGTCGTCGAACGCCGTGACCGAATCGGCCTTCGTCCAGAGACCCACGCGCCCGGGCGCCGCGATCGTGGTGTCCTTCAGGTCGATGACGACCTGGCCGTCCCACGACACCTTCAGCCGGTCGCCGACGACCTCGAGCGCGTAGTCGTGCCAGGCGTCCGCGGTGACGGGGCCGTCCCAGTTGCCGATCTGCGTGCGCAGGCCGCCGACGAAGTGATAGAGGCGGATGTTGCCCTCGAGGGCGTTCGCGCGCGTGATGTAGTAGTGCTCCACGTCCATCCAGCGGACGACGAGGCCGGCCGCGCGGTCCACGTCGCCGGAGACAGGCTTCACCTTCGCGCGGATGCGGACGTCGCCAACGGGCGCGTCGCGAAGGATCGCCATCGGGAAGCGTTTGTCGGTCGGGTCCTTCGACATCTGCGCGAGCACGTTCTTTCCCGACGGCGCGTCGGGCGCCTGCTGCACGAGCCACTCGCCGTAAGGCCCGCGGCCGGTCCGCCACGAGTCGAACGCCGCGGGCGGCGAATCGGGCGAGTCCTTTTCGAAGTCGATGAACCGGCGTGTGCCCGGCCCCGGCGACTTGCAGGCGGCGAGTGCCACGGCGACGGCGAGACCGAGAGCGAACGACGTCGGGAACCGCATGCGAGGCCTCCTGCGCTGTCTGACGACGGACGGCATTGTCGTCGCCCGGCGGGCGCGCCGTCTCACTTCGCCGACGGCCAGATCCTCGCGCTCTCCGTCTCCGACCACGCGGAGTCCTTGTCCTTGTGGCAGAGAAGGCACGCGTCGGGCGTCTTCGTGTCCCGCGAGCGCTTCGCGTCGGGGCCCCAGTACGTGTGCGAACGGAGCCGCTGCGATCCCGCGTGCTCCACGATCCGCGGCATGTGGCACTCCACGCACCGCGCGCCCGCGTTCGCGACGGGGTCGGCGCCGTGTCCGGTGTGCTGCGCGAGCGATGGGCCGTCGCGGAAGTCCTCGTGGCACTGGTTGCAGAGCGAGTTGTCCTCGATGGGGAGCTTCAGCGCGTTCGCGTCGTGCGGATCGTGGCACGTCGTGCACGTCGGCCCCTTCTCGCCGCCGTGCAGGTACATCTCCGACTTCCTGTGATCGGTGAGCTGCTGGTGATGGTTCTTCGACGAGCCGTCGGGCCAGAACTCGGCGGCGTTCTTCTCGCGCGTCACCTGCACGAACCGGTCGTCGAGCCTCGAGCCGGGGCGCATGTTGTACGGGTATGCGAGCTTTCCCGGCAGCCCGGCGGGCGCGCCCAGCTCCGGACCCGCGGTTCCGCGGGAGTGACACTTGCCGCATGCGTCCATCTGCTGGGGGAGCGTCATGCGGCTCGGGCAGTCCACGTTGCCGACGCCGCCGCCCGCGAGCACGTGCTCCTTGCCGGGGCCGTGGCAGGACTCGCAGCCGATCGCGAGTTCGCGCCAGCGCGTCGAGTACGTCTTCGTCGCCGCGTCCCAGCCGAGGTCGAGCCCCGTCGTGTGGCAGCCCGCGCACTTCAACTGCCACTGCCACGCGTCGTCGGCCCAGAAGTCGCCCGAGCCGGGCTTCACCGACGCCTTGTGATGCCACTCGACGAACTTGCCGTCCTTCTCGAACCACTGGACCGGCAGGGTGTGCCAGGAACCGTCCGGGAACTTCGTCAGATAGCGCTGCTTGTAGCGATTGCCGATGGTCCGGTCGATCCGCCACGCGCGCTGCTCGCCGTTCGCGTCGGGCGCCTCGATCCAGTACTCGTCGCCCTTCTTCACCATGACGATGCGCTTGCCCTCGGCCTCGGCCGCGACGACCGTTCCCGCCTCCGTGAAGTCGCCGATCACCGACGACGACGTCGCCGCCTGCTCCATGCGCGAGTGGAGCGACGCCTTCCACTGCGCGAACTCCTTCTCGTGGCAGGACGCACACGCGTCGGAGCCGACGTAGCCGGGGACGACGGAGTCGTCGACCGTGACGGACGGCGGCGCCGCGCGCGGCTCCTCCGACGCGCAGCCCGCGCCGAGTCCGACGGACGCAGCGGTCGCGGAAACGAGCACGGTCACGACGCGAAACCTCCTCATGCGAGCTTCCTCCCGGTGAGGGAGTCTCAGCAAACGGCGGACGAGACGCGAGTCCCCTCCAGGCGGGGGCGTGAAGTTCCGTGCGGCGCGTCCCGAGGGGCGCGCACGGTGACGCGCGCTGTCGCTCCGTCGGCACGCGGCCGCCGGATCGAGTGCCGCGCGCGCCACGGTCGAGGTTTCCCGGTCGCCACGCGTCCGCGGAGGTTCGTTTCGCGTGACACACGTCACGGCCTCGAAGGGCCGCCGGTCCCAGACTTGCGCGGCGTGCACTCGGGCATCGACCTCGGCACATCGAACTGGGAGGCAGAGACATGAGCCGTCGCAGCCGCACCGTGGCCGTATCCATCGTGACGTTCATCCTCGCGAGCGGCGTCGTCGCCCGCGCCGACGATGCGACGCCCGCGCCGAAGGACGCCGAGAAGGCCGCGCTCGAGAAGCGCGTCGGCGATCTCGAACGTCAGCTCGCGGAACTGAATCGCAAGTTCGAGAGCACCGGCACGAACCAGGCCGGCGACGAACTCGCCGCGCGCGTGTCCGAGCTCGAGAAGCTGACGAAGAAGGACGAGAACGGCCTCTTCGCCTACTGGAAGAACGGCCTGCGCATGGACAGCGCGAACGGCGCCTTCAAGCTGCGGATCGGCGGCCGCATCCAGAATGACTGGTCGTGGTTCTTCGACAACCAGGACGTCGAGGAGGCGACCGGGAAAGAGGTGGAGGCGGGCACGGAGTTCCGCCGCTTGCGGCTCGCGGTGGGCGGCACGATCTACAAGAACACCGAGTTCATGGCCGAGTACGACTTCGCGAACGGCTCGGTGAACATACGCGAGGTGTGGATCGGCCTGCACCCGGGCGGCACAGGCTTCCTCCAGGTCGGCAGCATGAAGGAGCCGTTCGGTCTCGAGTGGCTGACGAGCGACCTCTTCACGGCGTTCATGGAGCGCTCCTCGGGCAATGACGCGTTCGTGCCGGGCTACAGCACGGGCGCGATGTACTCGGACACGCTCGCCGAGGACCGGATCGCCTGGGCCGCCGGCGTATTCCGCGACGCGAACGACGCGGGCGACGACACCGGCAACACGAACTCCGGCGAGTACAACTACACGGGCCGCTTCACGGGCCGGCCGTGGATCGGCGAGACGGCGAACGACTGGCTGCACCTCGGCGTCGGCGCGAGCCGCCGCGAGCCGTCGAACGACGGCGCGCAGTACAGGTCCCGGCCGGAGATGCACCTCGCCCCGGTGCTCGTGGACACGGGCGTGTTCGACGCGGGCGGCGCGATGCTCTACGAGGGCGAGGCCGCGTTCTCGATGGGATCCTTCTGGGCGGCGGGAGAGTACTTCCTCACCGAGGTCCGCGCGCAGGACGCCGACGATCCGACGTTCACCGCGTGGAACCTCTCCGCCGGGTTCTTCCTGACCGGCGAGTCGCGTCCCTACAACGCGAAGAAGGGCGTCTTCGACCGCGTCACGCCGAAGGAGAACTACGACGGCGAGGGCGGTGCCGGCGCCTGGGAGGTCGCGGCCCGCTACAGCGCGATCGATCTGAACGATGCCGGCATCGACGGGGGCGAGATGAAGATCTGGACGATCGGCACGAACTGGTACCTGAACCCGAACACCAAGGTGCAGATCGCCTGGGTCCACTCGCACACGGACGACATCGGACGGCTGGACGGGATCGAGATGCGGTTCCAGGTCGATTTCTGAACGCCGAGGCGGCGTTCAGAAATCGAGTAGCGCGGCGAACATGCGGCGACGTCCGGGAGGGTGTCGGCGCGATCGATTCCGCGGAAGCGGTGAGAACGGGACCGACCCGTTCCTACCGCTGCCCGCGCAGGACGAGCCCGATCGTGCGCGACTCGCCGTCGGAGACGGTGATCTCGATCCGCTCGCTGCGCCGCTTCCCCGAGGAGTCGCGCGCGATGACCGAGCCGCGGCCCGCCTGCATCCGGAACGCGAATTCGCCGTAGTCGTCGGTCTTCGCCCAGCCGCACGCGTCCTCTTCGTCGGTGAGGCCGAGGCCGGGGACGAACGTGACGTTCGCGTCCGGCACCGGGTGTCCCGCCCCGTCGACGACCCTGCCCGAGACGTACGCTCCGTCGCCGATCGTGAACGTCGCCGTGGCCTTCGACGGATCGACGACGAGGATCGTCAACGGCGTCGCCAGTGTCGCTCCGACGCGCAGCACGAACGGGTGTTTCGGCAGGTGATCGAAACGGAACTTCCCGGTCGCGTCGGTCGTCGACTCGCGCAGTGGCATCCACCGCTCCAGCGCCTTCACCTGGATCGACGGGAGCGGTGAGCCCTTCGCGTCGACGAGCGTCACGTCGATCCCCGTCCCCGTCGTGAACTCGACGTCGCCGAGGTCGCGGACCTCGCCCGCGGCGACCGGGGTGAGGTCGAGCACGGTCGCGACGATGTCCTTCCCGTCCCCCGAAAACGTCCACGGCGGCGCGAACGCGACGCGCATCGGCACGCCGACGAGCGGGGCGTCGAACTCGAAGCGACCGTCCTCACCTGGGAGGAAGTACGTGCGGCCGCGCTCTCGACCGGAGCTCGCCGTCACGATGACCCCTTTCGGCGCGGGCAGCGGCACGATCCTGCCGACGAGCTTCCCGAGACGCTTCAGTGTGATCGTGAGCGGCGCGCCGCCCGGTCGGACGTCGTCGAGCGCCACCCATTCGAACGCGCCCGGGTCCGCGGGCGTGGAGTCGCGGACGGAATGCAAGGACGCGAACTCATCGCGCTCGACCCGGAGGTGCCGGGACTCCGGCCGGAGGTGGTGCAGCGAGAACGACCCGTCGGCGGCCGTCGTCGCGTTCGAGGTGCTCCCTCCGTCGTCGTCGCGCCGGACGCCCGTGAAGTCGACCCGGACCCCCGCGACGCCCTTGCCGCTCTGGTCCTCGACTCGGCCCGCGAGCGTCACGGTGTCGTCCTGCGCGAAGTCCACGGCGATCTCGCGGCCCTCGGCGACCTCGACGCTGCGCATCTGCTCCCATCCGCCGCGGAAGCGGTCTCCGAGCGAGACGCTCACGAGGTACTTGTTCGGTCGGAGGTGCGCGAACGTCATCGGCCCGCCGCCGCCGCCGAGTTCGCGCGTCTCGTCGGGCCCCTCGCGCCCGTTGCGCTGCACGCGCACCCTGATCCCCTCCGGCAGCGGCGACGTCGATGTCACGCGCACCGTGATCGAACCGTTCTGCGGGAACCGCACGTCGCGCCGCTGGCGCTCGCCGTCGCGCGCGAACGTGACCGGCTCGCTCCGCGCGGTGCGGCCGTCCGCGGCGCGCACGGCGGCGACCCGTCCCGCGACGAGGCCCGCGCGCGGCAGCACGACGCCCCTGAACTCGAACCGTCCGCTCGCGTCGGTCATGACCGGAGGGAAGATGGAGCCGCGGAGCGCATCGATCGCGTTGTCGGTCTCCTCGTGCGACCACTCCGCCTCGGGCACGGGCCCGCCTTCCGGCAGCACGTGCGCGAGGGCGCCCGCGATGGGCACGCCGTCACCGTCGTAGGCGACGCCTTCGAGGATGCCGCCCCGGCCGAGCACGATCTCCACGTCGCCGAGCGTCTCCTTCACGGTGACGATCGCGTCGGCCCAGCAGTACCCGGGCTTCACCGCGAAGATGCGCGCGATCTCGTTCGCGGCGATCCCGGCGATCTCGAACCGTCCGTCGTCGCCGGTCGTCGTGGCCGCGTCGAGCGCGCCCCAGAGGCCTCCCGCCCCGCGGAACGGGCGGACCGAGACGCCCGCCGCGGGCGCGCCGGTGTCGGCCATGACGACCCGGCCTCGCACGGGAACCCCGGGCTCGAGAGCGACGCGGAGATCCTCCTTGGTGAAGGACGTGCTGGTCTGCGCGACACGGAACCCCAGCTTCCGCACGATCACCGTGAGGGACCGCTCCGGGTGCGGGTCGACGACCGCAGCGCCGTCGGCGCCCGTGACGGCTTCGAGCAGACGCCGCTCGTCGCGGCGCCTCGCCTCGATCACCCGCACCGACGCCCCGGCGACGGGCGCCCCGCCCGCAGCCGACGTCACGACGATCCGGAACGGACGGGTCTTCGGCTCGGGCGCGACGGCGGGAGCGGCGATCGGCGCCGCGGGACTCGGAGCGACGACCGGCGCGACCGCGCGGACGTCGTCGACGGTCAGAGCCCCCCAGATCGCCAGCCCGAACGCGACGAGCACCGCGCCGCCCGCGAGCACACGGCGCGACGTCGTCCAGCCGGCTTCCCGCATCGCCCGCTAGGCTACCGCGACTTCACCGAAGGGAGCGCCGCCATGGATCATCCGTTCCTCCTCCACCCAGGCCGTCCCGGGCCGTTCGGCGCGCTGATGGACGAGTACGCCCGCGCCGCGGAGGACTTCTGCCGCGTCGCCCTTGGCTTCGACGCAGCGCGGTTCGCCGCGGAGCGCAAGTCCGACGACGCGAACACGGCGTCGCCGCGCGCGATCTGCGCGCACGTCTGCGGCGCCGCGCACCGCTACGCGCACTACGTCCGAAAGGAGCGCTGCGTGGACTTCATCGAGCGCTTCGACTTCGACGCGTCGCGCCTCACGTCGCCGCGCGACGTCCGCGCGCTCGTCGCCGTGGCGGTCCAGTTCACCGAGTCGACCGTCGAACCGCTGCTCACCGCGACCGACGCCGACATCCAGGCGCTCTCGTTCACCGTGCGCTGGGGCCCGCGCTACGACCCCGAGATGATCCTCGAGCACGCCGTCTGCCACCTGCTGCGGCACCGGCGGCAGTTGGAGCGGTGGTAGCCCCAGAGAGGTCGTGACGGAACTCTCTGCGAGCGTCGATTGCGCCCCTGCGCCCAACCGCAAGGCGGCGGCGCGCGGCCGACTTTCGGGGCCGCGGCGAACCCCTCCCCCGGAGGGGCCCGTACGACCCCGCGGCAAGAGCAAGCGACGCCGACGCGGCGGGTGGGATGCAGGGGCGCAAGGTACCGAGTCCTCTCCGACCCTGCTGGGCAACGGTCGGCGCCGCGGGGGACTCCGTCACGATCTTTCAAGGTCTGTGAAGAAACCCGCCTGAGGGTCGAAGTTCGACCGTCGCGCGGACGAGAACGGGCCCCAATCTGAGGGGCGCCGACGGTCGCCTCGAGACCGTCCGCAGGACGGTCTCGTACGGACCGGCGCCCAAGGTCGCGCGCACGAAAACGTCCGAAGGCCTACCGAAAGCTCGTGGAGAAGCCGCGCATCGCGGTTTCTCCACGAGCTTTCAGCCCTGCGGGACCTCGCGCGTCCAGCCGAAACGGTCCTCGCCGGTGCCGCACTGGATGCCGCGGAGGAGCTTGAGCAGCGCCTCGCGCGTGGCCGTCGCGGGGAACTTGTGCGACTTCTCGCGGTAGACGAGTTCGCGGACCGAGAGCAGCGTCCACGCAGTGCCGGAGGCGAAGACCTCCTCGCCGTCGGCGAGCGTCTCGTCGATCGAGATCGGGCGCTCCTCGACCTTCATGCCGAGGACGTCGCGGGCGAGCTGCACCGTGGACGCGCGCGTGTTGCCGTCGAGGATCTGGTCGGAGAGCGGCGGCGTGACGAGCGAGCCGTTCCTCAGTTTCACGAACACGTTCGAGCCGCTCGTCTCGCTGACCCACTTCAGCTCGTGCGCGTCGAGATAGAGGACGTCGTCGAACCCCTTCGCCTTCGCGTCGTACGCGATCCGGATCCCGCCCGAGTAGTTGCCCATGCACTTCGCGGCGCCCGTGCCGCCCGCGGGGACGCGGCCCTGCTCGAGGACGAGGAGACGCACCCCGCCGTCCGCGCCGCCGAAGTAAGAGCCCACCGCGCAGCCGTAGACGATCACGAGGAACTCGTGGGCGGGCCCGAGACCGAGACGCTGCCCGTTCGCCACCTCGACCGGGCGCAGGTAGAAGGACCCCTTGTCGTGCGGCGGCACGTGACGCAGGTTGCGGCGCACGGTCTCGACGCACGCGTCGACGAACTGCTGCGCGGGCAGCGGCGCGAGCATCATACGTTCGGCGGACCGGCGGAACCTCTCCGCGTTGCGGTCCACGCGGAAGAGCAGCACGCGCCCGTCGGCGCAGCGCTGCGCCTTCAGCCCCTCGAAGATGCCGAGCCCGTAACTCATGAACGCGGCGGCGGGGGAGATGGCGAGTTCGCCGAACGGCAGGTAGTGGCCCGCGTCCCACGCCGGCGTTTTCGTGTCGTTGCAGTGCGAGACGTACATGAAGTCCGGCTCGGTGAACGAGAAGCTGAGGTGTCGCCAGTCGGGCAGGGGCTTCATGTGCGGCATCGTGGGGGGGGCCGCCGCGCCGCGCGAGGGAAAACTCATTTCGGCGATGCGTCGCAGCGATTGGCTGCGGCGGACCCGACTTCGGTCCGGCGGAAGCCGCGAAGAGGGCGAGGCGCTCTGCCGCTCCTTCCGTCGCCCGGCGCGACGGCGTCGTCCGGACGAACTCGGCAGGGGACCCGGCGGCGAGGCGCCGCCACCCTGCTCGAGTTCGTTTCCGGACCTGGGGCACTTCCGAAGTCGCCACCGGCGACTTCGGATGCGTCCTTCGTCCGCACCGTGCCCGTGACATCCGCGGCGCCCTTGGCGCCGCGTCGTCACTCCCGCGGGATCGACGCGGCGAGAAGCGTCGCGACGTGCTCGACGCGGACGTTGACGCCAGCGGCGCGCAGGCCCGACGCGAGCTGCAGGTGGCAGCCCGGATTCGCCGTCGCGAGGATCTGCGGCTTCGCCGCGCGGATCGCGTCGATCTTGAGACGCAGCAGTTCGTCCGCCATCTCCGGCTCGGTCACGTTGTAGACGCCCGCGCTGCCGCAGCAGCGGTCGGCGTCGCCGAGGGGGACGAGGTCCACGTCGGGCAGCGACGCGAGCAGTCTGCGCGGCGCGGCTGCGATCCGCTGGCCGTGGCGCAGGTGGCATGCGTCCTGGTACGCGACGCGCAGACGCTCGCTCCGTCCGTCGCCCATGCGCGCGGCGATCGGCCGCGGCGCGAACTGGAGTCCCCGGCGGTCGAGCCACTCGAGGAGGTCGAACGTCGTCCGCGCGAGCCGCCAGTCGGCTTCCTTCAGATGACTGCCGCATCCCGCCGCGTTGACGATCACGGCGTCCACGGGGAACGGCGCGAGCGCCGCCGCGAGACGCTCCAGCGTCACGCGCGCTCCCGCGGCGTCGCCGAGGTGCGCCGAGAGTGCGCCGCAGCAGAGCGGACCGAAGGGGACGTGGACGTCGAAGCCGGCGCGACGCAGGAGCGCGGCACTCGCGGCGTGGACGCTCGCGAATCCCTGGTCCATCACGCATCCCGGGACGAGCGCGACGGCGCCGCGTCGCGCGCCGGTCGCGGGCAGCAGTCGCTCGACCGTGCGGGACCACGGACGCCAGTTCGGATCGGGCGCGATGCGCGCGATCACGCTGACCGGACCCGTTCGCTTCGCGGCGGCGGCGAGGAGCCCGGTGCGCCGCGCGATCCAGAGGAGACGCATCAGCGTCGCCGCGCCGAACCGCGTGCCGAGTCCGCGGCGGATGAGCCAGTCCTGCGCGAGTCGCGCGGCGCGCGGCCGCTCGATGCGCGTCGCGAGGAACTCCCGCCCCTCTTCGAGGATCGCGCCGTAGCGCACGCCCGACGGACACGCCGGCTCGCACGCGCGGCAGCCGATGCAGCGGTCGAGGTGCTCCGTCGCGACGGCGATGTCGGCGATCCGTCCCTCGGCGAGCCCTCGCACGAGCGCGATGCGGCCGCGCGGCGAATCGAGCTCGTTGCCGGTCGCGTCGTACGTGGGACACGCGGACAGGCAGAGGCCGCAGTGGACGCACGCGTCGAGCTTCTTCGGGTCGATCACGTCGAGCCGATTCCGCGCCCGGGCGCGAGCGTCCCCTTCGGATCGAACGCCTGCCGCACGCGTTCGAGGAGCGGCGGCGTCTCGCGCTTCTTCACGCTCGCGGGCGGAACGTGGACGTACGAACGGCCGCGCAGTACGTCGATCAGATACAGCTCCGCGCCGGGCGGCAGAGCGTCGAGCGGCGCCGCGCGCGGACTCGGCGAGACGGCGAGCGCCAGCGACGTGCGCGGATCGAGCGCCGCGAACGCGGTGAGCGTCGCCCAGTCGCCCTCGCCCGCGGCGAGGCCCTTCGACGCGAGGAGGCGCGCCGCTTCCGCGACGGCCGCGCGCGGGCCTTCGAGCAGCACGTCCACGCGGACGCCGTCCTCCTGCGGGGAAGCGACGAGAGCGGACGGTTGCAGCGCGATGGACCCCGCGGCGGCGAGGGCGGCGTGCGCGGCGGCGCGATCGTCGAACACGCCGGTGAGCGTCGTCGAGACCTCGGGGATCGCCTCGATGCGGAACGTCACCTCGGTGATGGCCGCGAGGCAGCCGCGCGATCCGACGAGCGCCTTGCACACGTCGAAGCCCGCGACGCTCTTCACCACCTTCGCGCCCACGGCGACGACCGCGCCGCCGGCGAGCACGGCGCGCGCGCCGAGGAGCACGTCGCGGGCGCGGAACCCGAGACGTCCCGAGAGGCCGTCGGCGGCGGCCGCGAAGACGCCGCCGACGGTCGCGCGGTCGCCGGCGTCGTAGGGCCGGAGCGGGAAGCGTCGTCCGCGTTCCTGGAGTTCCGCGGCGATCTCGAAGAGCGACGTGCCCGCGCGCGCCGTGGCGACGAGGTCGCCCTCGCGGATCTCCACGACGCCGCTGATCCCGAACATCCACACGCCGAGGAGCTCGCCCTCGCCCTTCTTCGCGACGAGCCCGCCGCCGGAGAGCCGCACGCGGCGGCCCTCCGCCGCGCAGCCGCGCAGCGTGTCGCCGAGCTCCGCCTCGTTCCTCGGCTGGAAGGCGCCGGTCACAGCCAGCCCGCCCGCGGCGTCTTCTCGCCGAGCGGCAACCCGCCCGTTCCGGTCGGGAACACCTTCTCCGGGTTCATGCGCCCCGACGGATCGAACGCGTCGCGGATGCGGCGGAAGAGATCGATCGTGGCCGGGTCGTACTGCAGGCCGAGGAGTTCGCGCTTCTCGCCGCCGATGCCGTGCTCGCCCGTGAGCGAACCGCCGAAGTCGACGCACATCTCCAGGATCTCGCGGCCCGCCGCGGCGCAGCGCGCGATCTCGTCGGCGTCCTTCGTCGCGAAGAGGAGGAGCGGGTGGAGATTGCCGTCGCCCGCGTGGCACACGGTGGCGACGCGAAGGCCGTGCTTCTCGGCGATGGCGTGACTCCGCGTGAGCGCCTGCGCGAGGCGCGACGGCGGCACGACGCCGTCGTGCGAGTAGCAGCCCTTGCTGATGCGGCCGAGTGCTCCCGCGACCTGCTTGCGCCCCTTCCACATCCGCGCGCGTTCGTCCTCCGACTTCGCCGCGCGCGCATCGATCGCACCGGCGCCGCGCAGCGCGGCGAGCACGGGACCCTCCTGCGCGGACACCTCGTCCTTCGCGCCTTCGAGCTCGACGAGCAGCACGGCCGCGGCGTCGGTCGGGAACCCCGCGTGGACGTGCTCCTCCACGGCCTCAATCGCGAGCCGGTCCATGAGTTCGAGCGCCGCGGGGACGACGCCCGTCGCGATGACCGCCGCGACCGCCAGGCCCGCGTCCTCGAGCGCGCGGAAGCTCGCGAGGAACGTGCGGATGGACTCCGGCACCGGCACGAGCCGGACGTCGGCCTCGGTGACGATCCCGAAGAGCCCCTCGCTGCCGACGACGAGGCCGAGGAGCGCGTCGTCGTCGATGCGGTGGACCCTCGCGTCCGAGGTCACGAGTTCGAGGCCGAGCACGTGGTTCGTCGTCACTCCGAGCCGCAGCGTGTGCGGCCCGCCCGAGTTCTCGGCGACGTTGCCGCCGATCGTCGACGCCGCCTGGCTCGACGGATCGGGCGCGTAGCGCAGTCCGTGCGCCGCCGCGGCCTCGTTGAGGCGGGCATTGACGACGCCGGGCTGCACGCGGGCGCGCCGCTCGGCCGGGTCGAGGCGGACGATGCGGTTCATGCGCGCCGTCGAGAGGAGCACGCCGCCCGCCGTCGCGATGGCGCCGCCCGAGAGTCCCGTCCCCGCGCCGCGCGCGACGACCGGCGCGCCGTGCTCCGCGGCGACCCGGAGCGTCGCGGCGACCTCGTCCGTCGTCCGCGGGAGCACGATCACGTCGGCGGAGCCCGGGTGGAGCGTCTGCGCGTCGGACTCGTAGACGCGGCGCTCGTCCTGCCGGTCGAGGACGGCGCCCTCGGGCAGTACGCCGCGGAGCGCGGCGGCGAGGGAGGTCGCTCGTGGCACGGGCGCAGAACCTACAGCGGGCGAGCGTCCGCCGGAAGCGACTGCGCGCGCGGCGTCGCGCGAACCTGCAACCCGCCGGGGTCTTCTGGCGTCTCGTGACGCGGGGACCGGATGATCTCGGCCTCGGACCGGGTCGGGAGGTACTGCATTGAACCAGCGCAAACTCGTCGGAGTGATGCTCCTCGTGGTGGGGCTCCTCGTGGCGCTCGTGGCGTACTTCGCGACGAAGCCACCCGAATCAGTCGTCGACGTCGACGGGACGAGGATCGTCGGCGTCGGCACGACGGCGACCGTGGAGCCGCCCGCGAAGAAGGCCGCGAAGGCCCCCGAGCGCTCCCGGTGGGTCCGCGTCGGCCCGGGCACGGTCGTCGGCGTCGTCCGCGAGTACGGCTCGGACCGGCCGATCGAGGGCGCCCTTGTGTCCCTCGAGGCGGGTCTCCCGGGGCCGAACGAGCTCCTCAAGACGACGACGCGGGCCGACGGCGGGTTCACGTTCGAGAAGGTGACGAACTTCGACGCGTGGACGTTCCGCGCGAAGGCGCCGTCGCCCCTCGCCGACAGCGAGCTCGGCGGCGTCGGCGTCATCGAGAACCGCGAGACGGACCTCGGCACCGTGTACCTCGCGCCCACGTTCGGCGTGCCCGGGATCGTCGTCGACGAGAAGGACACGCCCATCGCCGGCGCCTCGGTCCGCGCCATCCGCTCCCGCTCGGCGTCGGGCTCGATCGACATCCTGCGCCTCATCCGCGAACTGCCGACGCGCGCCGCCGCCGTGGACAGCGCCGTCACCGCCGAGGACGGGAAGTTCGAGCTGAGGAAGGTCCCGCCGGGCCGCTACGACTTCACCGTCGAGAAGGCCGGCTGGCAGATCAAGGTGCAGTCGGGCGAGATCATCAACCCCGACGCGAAGAACCGGCCGCTGAAGTTCGTGCTCGTGCGCGGGTTCCCGCTGGAGGGCACCGTCGTCCGCGAGGGCGGGGGGCCGGTGGCGGGGCTGCCGGTGGTGGCGTTCAGCGAGCCGAACGACCCGACGGAGTTCAACGCGCTCGACAAGGTGTTCACGACGACGGACGAGAAGGGAGCCTTCCACCTCGAGGGGCTCGGCGGCGGCAAGTACATCGTCGCCGTCTCGCCCGAGGGCGAGCCGATGACGGCGTCGCCGTCGGTCACGGTGCCGTCGAAGAAGCCCGTCGAGATCGTGCTGAAGGGCGACTGCTGGCTCGAGGGCCAGATCACCGGCGAGAGCGAGAAGCCGGTCGCGGACGCGCAGATCTACGCCATCAGCTTCGACAGCCGCCAGCCGACCGTCGGCAACGCGAAGACCGACGGCGACGGGCGCTACTCGATCCGCGGCCTGAAGAGCGGACCGCTCCAGCTCTTCCTCGTGCAGGCGGAGGGCTTCGGCAACTACCCCGAGGACCTCTCGGCCATGATGCGCGGACGCGGTGCGACCGACGTGAAGCTCGTCCCCGGGCGCAACGAGAAGAACGTGTCGCTGGCGAAGGGCGGGATCGTCCGCGGCATCGTGAAGGAGAAGGGCGCCGACGTGCCGATCGCCGGGGCGCGCGTGGAGCTCGGGACGCCGCTCGCCTTCTTCGGCGGGAGCCGCGGCACGACGACCGGCGCCGACGGGAAGTTTGAGCTGACGAGCGTCGCGAAGGGGCCCGCCATCCTCATGGTCTCGAAGGACGGATGGTTCCAGCCGGGCGTCAACCCGCAGAGCGTGATGATGGTGATGGGCGCCCGCATGCAGGGCGGCGGCAAGGACGGCGCCAAGGACAGCGGAAAGGGCGCGAACATCGTCATCAGCGAGGCGGGCGAGGTCATCGAGCGGACGCTCGAGCTCGCGCGCGGCTCGTCGCTCGAGGGCACGGTCACCACGCCCGACGGGCAGCCCGTCTCCGGCGCGCAGGTCTCGCTGGCGCTCGAGGAGGACGGCGGGTTCGGCCGCATGCTCGGCGGACTCTTCCCCATGCCCGAGCCGCGCCTCACCGATGCGCAGGGCCACTACGAGATCCCCGGCCCGCCGCCGGGCCAGAAGGGCCACGTCGTCGCGCGCGCGACCGGATACCTCGACGGCAAGAGCGAGGTGCTCACGTGCGCGGCCGGCGACGCGAAGACCGGCGTCGGGGTGAAGCTGCGCCAGGGCGCGACGCTCGCGGGCAAGGTGCACGATGACGCGACGCCGCCGCGCCCGATCGAGGGCGCCCTCGTGCGGTGGACGTCGATGGAGGGCGACACGAACGACTGGTCGGTGCAGTGGCGCCTGCGCAGCGCGACACCGTCCGTCACCGACTCGAAGGGCGAGTTCCGCATCCCGAACGTGGAGACGGGCAAGCTCGCGATCGAGGTGTCCGATCCGCGGCACCTCGACTGGTCGTCGCGCGAGGTGACCGCCGAGGACGGGAAGACGGCGGACTTCGACGTCGTGCTGAAGCTCGGCGCGGTGATCGAGGGCCGCGTGATCGGCCCCGACGGCAAACCGCGCGCGGGCGCCTCCATCTCCTGCAGCCACCAGGGCGAGACGCCCGACGAGTTCGACGAGTACTCGAGCGACCCGTCCGACATCTCCGGTGACGCGCAGGGGAACTTCCGCGCCGAGGGGCTCATCCCCGGCCGCTACGAGGTGCAGGCGAAGGCCGCCGGCGCGGCGCCGAGCGAACCGGTCATGGCGGAGACGGGCGGTCCGGCGATCACGCTGCAACTGACGCAGGCGTACTCCATCACGGGCGTCGTCCGCCTGAAGGGAGGCGCCGGCGTCGCCGACGTGCAGGTCGCGTTGATGAAGCGCACGGAGGTCCCGAGCCCCCAAGGCACGGTCACGGGCACGGGCACGACGCAGCAGTCCCGTCAGATCCAGAACGTGCGGACCGGCTCCGGCGGCGAGTTCGAGATGAAGGACGTGCCCGGCGGCGCGTACGACCTGCAGGTCACCGTGGGATGGGGCATGCAGCCGCGGCCGAACGTCGTCCCGACCACGGTGAAGGACGTCCAGGCCGGCCGGCAGAGCCTCGTCGTCGAGGTCGAATCGGGGCTGACGATCTCCGGCAAGGTGTTCGACGAGGAAGGCCAGCCCGTCGCGAGCGGCTGGATCTGGGGTCAGGCAGATCCGCCGCAGGCCGGCGTCTCCGGCGTGAACGGCCAGGTCGAGAACGGCGAGTTCGAGGTCGCCGGGCTGATGCCGGGCAAGTACCGGCTCACGGTCTCCGGGAGCAGCGGGCAGCAGAAGGTGTTCGTCGCCGAGGCGGGCACGAAAGACCTGCGCGTCGAGTTCGGCGGCGGCGGGAGCATCAAGCTCCTCGTGCTGAAAGAGGACGGCACCGCGGCCGCTGGCGCGTGGACTTCGGCTCAGGGCACCGAGGGCCAGGGCAGCCAGACGACCGACGCCGAGGGGCGCTGCGAGATCAAGGGTCTCGCCGCCGGGACCTACACCGTCCACGCCAACCTGAACGCCGAGAAGTCGCACTACGGCGCGATGCGGGAGGGCGTGACGGTCGTCGTCGGCGGCGCCGCCGACGTGGAACTGCGGCTCGTCAAGCAGGGGCAGTGACGGCAGCGGGGCGCGACCGAGCGGGCCGCGGCCCACGCCGCGGCAATCTGCGCTAGCTTCGCCGCACGGGATCGCGGAGGTGGCCTCATGCACCGTCCGCTGTGGCTCGCGGCACTCGCCGCATGGATCTTCGCAGGGCCGGTCTTCCTCGTTCCGTCCGACCGGCCGCGCGACCGGTACGAGTCGGGCTTTGGATGGGACACCGTCCCCGGAGCGGAGACGGCCGACGAGATCGTGTTCCTCGTCCGCGACGCCGTCACCCTGCCGGACGAGACGTTCGACGGCGCGGTCGTCGCCGGGGCGGTCGTCGCCGGGGCGGTCGTCGACGGGGCGGTCGCGGAATTCTCCGCGTTCGCGAACGACGAGTCCGCGGCTCCGCGCGCGACGGTCGTCGGCGCGGCCGCATCGGGCCACGCCGGGACCCGCGTGCCCTCGACCGGCGTCGGCGAGATCGGCGGGTCCGGCACCGGACGGCCCTCCGCGTGGGTCTCGCGCCGGGCGGGCGCGGGCGGGAGGGGCGGCGGGGGGATCGGCCAGGGCGGCGGCGGCGGATCGGGCGGCTCGCTCGGGCGCGGCGGACGCATGGGGCCCGTCCCGCGCCTCGTTCCCGGGTCGCTGATCGTCGCCGACGCGAACGGCGCGCCGACGTTCGTGTTCCCGCTGCGCTCGACCGTCGCGAACGCCGACGTCGCGGGCTGGTTCGCGTCCACGCGGATGACCCAGACGTTCGCGAACCCGCTCGACCGTCCGCTCGAGGCGGTGTACCTCTTCCCGCTGCCGACGATGGCGGCGGTGTCGGACTTCGAGATGTGCGTCGGCTCGCGGCGCGTGGTCGGCGTGGTGCGCCGCCGCGCGGAGGCCGAAGCGATGTACGCCGACGCGCTGCGCCGCGGGCGCACCGCGAGCCTCGTCACGCAGGAGCGCGTGAACGTGTTCACGCAGCGGGTCGGCAACATCGCGCCGGGCTCCGAGGTGGACGTGACCGTCACCTACTTCCACCCGCTGGAGTACGACCACGGCCGGTTCGAGTACGTGTTCCCGATGACCGTCGGACCGCGGTACTGCCCGTCGTCGATGGACCCGGCCGCCGCCGCGCGCGTGTCGCGCCCGGTGGGCGACGACGCGGTCCGCAGCGGGCGCGAAGTCGCCGTCCACGTCGTCCTCGACGCGGGCGCCGAGATGGGCGAGATCGACTCGCCGTCGCACGCGATCGGCGTCCGGCGCGAGGGCCGCACGCGCGCCGTCGTGGACCTCGCGCGGCGCGGCGAGGTGCCGAACCGCGACTTCATCCTCCGGTGGACCGTGTCCACCGAGTCGCTCCGCGCCGGATGCGTGACGCACCGCGCCCCGGACGGCACGGGCTACTTCACCGCGTTCCTCGTGCCGCCGCTCGAGCCCGCGGCGGTCGAGGGCGGGCCGCGCGAGGTCACGTTCCTGATCGACGCGTCAGGGTCGATGTCGGGCGCCCCCTTCGACACGCTCCGCGAATTCGTCGGCCGGGCGCTCTCCCGGCTCCGCGGTTCCGACCGGTTCGCGCTGATCCGCTTCGGCGGCTCGGTCGACGTCTTCGCCGAGGAGCCCGTCGATGCGACCCGGGACAACGTGACGCGGGCGCTCGACTGGCTCGGAGGCCTGCGAGCCGGCGGGGGGACGGAGATGCTGCCCGCGGTCCGGCGGTTCGCGGCGATGCCCGCCGACCCGCGATGGCGGCGCATCGTCGGCTTCGCGACCGACGGCTTCGTCGGCAACGAGGAGGAGATCCTCGCGGCGATCCGCGCCGCGCGCGGCGGCGCGCGGTGGTTCGCGTTCGGCGTGGGCTCGTCCGTCAACCGCGCGTTCGTCGAGGGCGTGGCCGAGGAAGGCGCCGGCACCGCGGAGATCGTGCTCCCGGGCGAGGACCGGGCCGCCGTCGCCGCGGCCGACCGCTACCTCGACCGGATCGAGACGCCGGTCCTCTGCGACCTGCGGCTCGACCCGAACGGTCTTCCCCTGACCGACTTCGGCACGGGGCGGTTGCGCGATCTCTGGTCCGGCAGACCGATCTTCGTCATCGGCCGGTACACGGAGCCCGCGGCGGGCACGCTGATCTTCCGCGCCACGCTCGCGGGCCGCGAGGTGGAGATCCCCTGTGCCGTCGAACTGCCGGAGGTGGCGCCGGCGCGCGAGGCGCTGGCCCCGATGTGGGCCCGCGAGCGGATCGCCGAGTGGACGTCCGATATGCGCGGCGCATCGCCCGCGGCGTTCGAGCAGTTGCGCGAGCGGATCGCCGCGACGGCGCTCGCCGCGCACCTCGTCAGCGACGCGACGTCGATCGTGTGCATCGACGAGGACTCGTCCGTCGCGGGAGGCGGGATCTCGGTCGAGGTGCCGGCGGAGAAGCCGGCCGGCACGCGGTAGACGTCAGCGCGGCGGGCGCGCGAGAGCGAGTTCCGCGCGCGCGAGGGGGAGCACCTGGCGGGCCACGGCCGCGAGGCCCGTCGCGTTCAGGTGCGTGTCCGCCGCGAAGTAGGGGAGCTCTCCCCGCTCCGCGACCTCGACGAGACCCGGCGTCGTGTCGAGGAACGGCACGCCCGCGTCCGCGCAGGCGTTCGCGAGCCGCGCACGGAACGAGGACGCCGCCATCGCCGGATCGGCGAGGTGGCTCTGCGGGGGGAACGTGCAGAAACGGTGCAGCACGCTGATCTTCGCGGGCACCGCGACCACCGCATACCGCGCGCCGCGCGACTCGAACCAGGCCTTCGCGGCTCGCACGAGCGCCTCGACGCCGGGGAAGCCGTCGGCCTGCGACTCGATCATCGGGCCGTCGTAGAAGAACCAGACGTCCGTCCCGGGACCGGCGCCGAAACGTCCGGCGCGCAGCGACGCGAGCGCCGGCTTGTGCCGGTAGAGGCAGTTGACGAGCGGCTTCAGGAAACCGCGGTCGGGCCAGCGGAGTCCTCCGGCCGGGAGCTTCGCCGCGCGCCAGGGCTCGCTCGCGCCCTCGGCGTGGGCGCGGCGCCATCGCTCGCTGTCCCCGGCGTCGTTGCCCTCGAAGAGGAAGTGGAGGAAGACGCGCCCCTTCGGATCGAGGCCCGTCGTGTCGAACCGCGCGAGGCTCTCCTCGGGCGAGTAGCCGATCTGGGAGACGTTGAGGACGTCCGCGCGGAGATCCGCCTCGAGGCGCTCCGAGACGGTGCTCCCGACGGGCACGAGCCCCGCGACGAGGATCGAGTCCCCGAGGCACACGACGGCGGGATCGTCCTTGTCGCGCGGGTTGCGCAGTCCGAAGCGGTCGGTCGCGAACTCGAACGGGAGCTTCGGCGCGGGGACGCCCATCACGACGCTGAGGTCCTGCGGCGCCTCGCCGCTCATCCGGCGGTGCGGCTCCTGCCACGCGTCCTCGTACTCGTGGCGCCACTTCATCCCCGACGGGAGGAGCTTCACGAAGTCCACGACCCCGAGGAACGCCACGAGCTCGAGCGCCGCCGCGACCGCCGCGATCGCAGCGTGCACGGCGACGACGCGGAAGAGCGCTCTCCTGTCGAGGCGTCCCGTGGCGAGCACCGCGCACCAGACTGCGGCGTACGTCAGCGCCGCCGACGCGACGAACGTGACGTGCGTGTAGCCGCCGAGCAGCGCGTACGGCGGAAGCGCGGTGTCGTCGTACGTGAAGACCCAGGCGGCCGCGGCAGCGGCGGAGAGCGCCGCGGCGACGATCGCGAGGCGCCGGCTCACGGGGCGCGGCCGATCCGCCCGAACCGCGCGCGGCTCAGGTTCACGACGAACTCCCAGCACGTCGTGGCCCGCACGTTCGACGTCCCGCCCTCGCGCGCCTGCCCCATCACGTTCATCTCGAACACCCCGTAGCCGAGCCGCCGCGCGCGGATCAGCACCTCGGCCTCGAGGAACCAGTCGCGCGAGACGAGCGCGGTCTTCTCCAGGAACTCGGCGGGGAAGATCTTCGGGTTGCCGTTGATGTCGATCGAGCCGAGCCCCGGAAAGAGCACGTTCGCGACGCCGTTGTAGGCGATCGAGACGAGCTTGCGCTTCATCCCGTCGAGTCGGAACCGCCGCCGCACCTTGAAGATCTGCGGGCTCTTCGAGTGGATGGCGATCTCGGCGAGCTTCGCGACGTCCTGCGGATCGACCTGACCGTCGGCGCAGATGAACCCGGCGTAGCGGCCGCGGCAGCGCGTGAGCCCGCGCAGGATGCCGTAGCCCTGGCCCACGTTGACCTCGACCGTTTCCTTCACCGCGGGCAGCCCCGACGCGATCAGTTCGTCGAGGATCGCGCTCGTGCGGTCGCTCGAGCCGTTGTCCACCACGACGAGCTCGATCGAGATCCCGCGGTCCTGGAACGCCTTGACGAGGGCCGGCAGCGTGTGGCCGACGACCTCCTCCTCATTGTAGCAGGGCACAGCGAGCGAGACGTCGGGGACCGCCGCGGCGGCGCCGCCCGGACCGTTCACGCGCGCCCCGCGGCGGCGATCCGCCGGTCGATCGCCGCGAGCTCCGGCGCGTCCGGTTCGAGGATGACCAGACGCTCTCGGAGCCGCGCGAGGGGAGCCGAGTGCATCGGACGGTCGTGGAACTTGCGCGAGTAGATCTCGGCGCCGTCGATGCCGATCTCGCGGTTCACCATCATCTCGATGCGCTCGAGCGCGCGCGCGGGGCGACCGGCCACGAGTTCCGACACCATCGCGGCCCAGTGGAGGACGCTGTGGCGCGGCGCCGCTGGGACGCCGGGCGCGAGACCGAGGAATGCCTGCGCCTCGAGCTTCGAGGCGCGCAGGATCTCGCCGTCGGGCCGTGCGGCTGCCGCGCGCAGATCCGCGAGCGGCGACGGGCCGATCGCGTGGATCTCGCTCGGCAGGAACGAGCAGAGCGGGAAGAAGCGGAGGTCGCAGCTCACGCGCCGCTTCCTGCCCGGGTTGGCGCTCCCGTGCAAGAGGAGCGCGTGGAAGAGCACGCAGCGCCCGCGCTTCGCGACGACGTCGTAGGGCTCGCCCGCCCGCGCGGCGCGGGGGTCGTCGTTCTTCATCCACTCGTTGCAGAGGAGACCCTTCCGGTGGCTTCCCGGGTAGAGCCGGAGGTTCCAGTCGGGGCAGTCGTTCAGCGCGACCCAGAGCGTCATGCCGCCCGGACTCGTGGGGACCGCCGCCCCCGAGAAGTCCTGGTGCAGGAGATACTGTCCCTGGACCTCGATGTGCTCCTGCCCGTAGCCGCCGTGGTCCACGGGCGGCGCCTCGCCGCTCTTGAACTGGCCGTGGAAGGTCGAGCTGACGTGCACGAGCGGGCCCTGCACCCTGGCGAGGATCCGTCCGAGCGCCGCGAGGAGCGCATCCTTCATCTCGGCCGTGCTCTCGATCTTGGCGATGCGCCGGCGCTGGTCGGTCGTGAGCCTGAGCGGCGGGGCCTCCGGATCGAGGAGCTGCCGGAAGTCCGCGTCCGAGAGCCCGAACGCGCGGCGGTAGGCCTCGTCGAAGAGGGGCGTGATGCTCTCGCCGACGCCGTCGAGCACGACGCAGCCGTCCGCCTCGAAGCGCAGCGCGATCCGTTCGATGTCGGCCGGCGACATCGTTCGCAGGTCGACGACGAGCGGTGCGAACGCCATTCGAATCACTCCGGGGGATCGGTCCCTATCGGCCGTTCGGCGAGTCACGTGAAGCCGCGCAGCCGTCCGGCTGCCGGGTCCCCTCCGCGGGCCGGCCGCCGTGCTGCGCCGGGAGTATCCACGAAGCCGGTCCGGGAGCGGCATCTCCGTGCAACCCTCCGCCGCGGCCGCGACGGTGCGCCGCGGGCGCCGGGTCCGGTTCCTCCTTGTGTGTTACAATCGCACACGCTCCAATGATCCCCGTGGCCAGAGCCAAGTCGGTCGTCGTGACGTTCCGGGTGGACGCCCACCTCGCGGAGGCACTCGAGCGCCTGCCCGACAAGTCGGCGTTCATCCGGCGCGCGCTCACGACGACGTTCCACGAGACCTGCCCCGCGTGCAGCGGGGAGGGCCGCGTGGACTGCGACGCGGCGAAGTGGCTGGCCGAGGTGCTGAAGAAGGAAGGCGCGCGGAAGTGCCAGTGCTGCGGTTCGGCGTTCCCTCCCGCTGCGGGGTCGGGCCGAGCCTCGGCGACGTGCGTCCACTGCGGGCCCGGCGGACACAAACACTAGGTGAGGCTGATGAAGAACCGGATCGGACTCGACCAGGTCGGCGCGATCGCATCGCTCGCGTGCGCGGTCCACTGCGCCGTCATCCCGATCGCCATCAGCCTCTCGGCGGCGGGCGCGATCACGTTCTTCGACAGCGAGCCGATCGAGTGGGGCTTCGTGCTGCTCGCGTCGGTCGTCGGGACCGTGAGCGCGTGGCGCGGCTACCGCACGCACGGCAACAGGACGGTCGCGGTCGTCCTCGGCACGGCGGCGCTCGGACTCCTGCTCGCCACGTTCTCGCGCCACGAGGGCCACTCGCACGATCCGAACCACCTCTTCGCGTGGGTGCTCCCGCTCATCGGCCTCACGATCGCCGTCGCGCACATCGTGAACCTGCGACTCTGCCGGGCGTGCACCGCCTGCGACGCCCACGAGCACGCGCCCACCATCGCTACCGAGACGAAGTAGCCCGTCTGCGGGCGATCAGCGCGGTGCAGGTCGTGCCGCGCCTACGGAACGCCTGCGCGCCCTAACCCGTCGTGCCTTGACGGTCCGCGCCCGCCTCAGCCCTCCGCGGCGACTCCCTCCACCAGCGCGACCGTGACGTCGTCGAGGCAGCCCACGACGCGGTCGGCGAGCGAGAAGTCGAGGCCGCGGGTGAACTGGTTCGGCACGGCGATCGTCCGCATCCCGGCGCGGGAGGCGGATTCGATGCCGCGCGGAGTGTCCTCGATGGCGACGCAGTCGGACGGCGCGACGCCGAGCGCCGCCGCGGCCGCGAGGTAGGCGTCGGGCGCGGGCTTCGCCTCGGCGTAGCGTTCGCGCGTGACGAGTTCGCGGAACCGGCTGCGCACTCCGAGCCGGGCGAGCACGGGTTCCGTCGCCCCGGACGACGAGTTCGTCGCGACGGCGAGCGGCCAGCGCGCCGCGAGACGCTCGACCGCCGCGGCGGCGCCCGGCATGAGCTGCGCCTCGCGCTGCACGAAGTCCGTGACGATGGGTTTCCGCCGCCGCCGGAACTCCGCGGCGTCGATCGGGAGACCGTAGTGGACGACGCCGAACTCCGGTCCCTTCGCCGTGCCGATCCAGTCGCGGCCGTACTCCTCCGCGGTGACGTGGTGGCCCCACTCGCGGAGCACCTCGTTCGTCGCGCGGTGCCAGAGCCCCTCGGAGTCGATGAGCACGCCGTCGAGGTCGAAGACGACGGCCGCGGTCATTCGAGCGTGTACTCGAGGACGGCCGTTCCGCCCTTCTCCGCGCGGTACGTGATCTTCAGCTTCCCCTTGCCGCGGACGAGCCAGCGCAGGCGGACGGCGCCGTTGCCGTCGATGCCCGCAGGCAGGCGCAGGTCCAGCGGGCGCTTGATCTCCGGGACGAGCACCCGGTTCGTCGCGGGGTCCACGACGCCGCCGGAGAGGACCTCGACCGATCCCTCGACCACCTCGATCGTCGCGCGGTCGGGCGCTCCGAGCTTCTTGTCGAACGCGCGCTGTGTCCGCGTCGGGATCATGCCGTCGTTCCTGAACGCGACGGTCACTTCGACGAGATCGCCCGGCAGCGTCGTGTACCCGACGTCGCCGGTGCGGACGATCGGCATCTGCGCCGCGTGGAAGAGCACGAACGCCATGTTGCGGTGGAGGAGTTCCTCGATCATGAAGGGTGGCGGCACGCGGCCGGTCTCGCGGCGCCATCCGCCGAGTTCGATCCTTCCGAGCTGCGGATGCTCGAACGGCTTCCAGTCGACGAACCGCGCGCCGAGCTCCAAGTCGTCGTCGAAGCGCAGACGCTCGCGGCCGGACTGATCGTGCGAGGCCTCGCGACCGCGGTACTGGTCGTCGTTCCACAGCTCGTTCGTGAAGCTCATGATGCCGAGCATCTCGTAGCAGAAGTTCACCTCGCCTCCGTACACCTGGTACAGGTCCTTCCAGATCTGCATGGAGCGGTAGAAGGGCAGTTGCTCCTCGCCGCGCGCGGCGAGGGCGCGCAGCACGCGGTCGTCCTTCTCCGGATAGCCGCCGAAGCTCTGCGAGCCCGGGCCACGCAGGATCATGCCGCCGTTGTTGTGGAAGCTCTGGAAGCCCGCGACGTTCGGGTGCGCCGCGAGGAATTCGGTGACCGCGCGCGTCTCCGGGAGCGAACACGGATACGGCCCCGCGCCGCCTTGCTCCGACAGCGTGCGCCAGTCGCTCGGCCAGTCGCGGTTCGGGTCGTAGCCGCCCGGGCCGTCCTCGTTGACGCGTCCGTCGCCGTCGTCGTCGATGCCCTCGTCGTCGAGGCGGCGCCACGTGCCGCGCTCGCCGGGCTTCGTACGCACCATGAGGCGCGGGTTCTCGGGATCGGGCTTCCAGTCGCCGTCCGCGTCGGCGACCCGCATCTCGAGGATCTCGCCGTCGCCGTCGAGGTCGTTCGGGCCGTCCTCGTCGAAGAGACCGTCCCTGTCGTTGTCGATGGGACGCTTGCCGCCGCGCGAGGAGTGCATCGTGTTCGGCGCGTCGAACCAGTGCGCGCGGCCGTCGGGGTTGGCGGACGGCAGCACGTAGAACGCGCGCTCGGCGAGGAGCGTCTTCACCTTCGGCAACTTGTCGCGGTTCTCGCAGAGCCACCACACGAGATAGAGGCACGCCTCGCCGCCCTGCACCTCGTTGCCGTGGATGTTGCCGTCGCACCAGTACGCGGTCTTCGCGGTGTCGGCGCCGGTCGCGCGGTCGGTGACGACGGCCATCAGCAGGTCGCGTCCTTCGACGGACTTCCCGATCGAACGAAGCTCGACGAGGTCCGGCCAGGTCTCCGCGAACTGCCGCATCAGCGTCAGCATCTCGTCGAGGTGGTAGTAGCGGTCCCAGGCGACCGCGAGCTTCGGCTTCTCCGGGAGCTTCGCCGGCACGCGCGGCGGCGCGTCCTCCGTCCACGGCGGCGTCTCGGGCTTGTCCTGGGCGAGGGCGGGGGCGGCGAGCAGCGCGATGAGCGGGATGGAGAGTCGCATTCAGAACTCCGTCGTCGACGCGACATGCAATGAGTAGAGGACGACGACGGCGACGATCGCACCGACGACGAAAATCGCGATCAACACCACCCTGCGTGGGAAACCGGCATCCGTCGGGCGACTCACGGAATCACCGCCTCCGTCGTGACGGTGCCGGTGTCCGGCCCCGTCGCCTCGACGACGACCTTCGCCCCGCTCGTCCCGCGGACAACGTAGACGAGCGCTTCGCTCTCCGCGCCGCCCGCGAGACGTTCGATCTGCACGAGCGGTTTCCCCGCAACGAGCGACGCGCCGTCGGGGAGACGCACCCGCACGTTGACGGGACGGCGTCCCTTCACCTCGGCGCCGCGCTGCGTGTGCGTCGGGAGTCGGCCCGCGTTGACGAGCTTCGTCGTCAGCGTCAGCACGCCCGCGCCGCCCGCCGCGACGGTGCCGCGGAACTCGAGCTTCGCGCGCGCCTTCGCGAGGTCGGTGACGAACGAGGCGAGCGGTTGCGACTCGTCGGCGAGGTTCCACATCTCGGAGTCCGGCCGCGGATCGGGGTCAGAGATCTCAGCTCCTGCCGGGACGCCCGCGCCGCTCACGGCGCGCCACTTGGTGAGACGTCCGACCGGCGCGCGCGACACGAGCGACGCGTCGCCGAGGGCGCCGAGAGGCGCGCGGCCGAACCACATGCGTCCGAGGTGGTGCAGCGTCGCGAGACCGAGTCCGCCCGCTGCCGGAGCCCGCGCGTCGTGCGGCCGCGCCTTCTCCGTCTTCGGGAAACCTTCGCGCAGTCCGTTGATCAGCGCGACGTCGGGATCGGGAAGCTGCGACCAGGTACCGCCCCAGTTCGGCATCCCTGCGATCGTCTCGGCGTCGCCGAGTTCGACGACAACGGCCACGCGCTCGTCGGCGAGGAGGAAGTCGAGGATCGCGCGCGTCTCCGGCTCCGACGCGGGCCACCGGCCGCACGCGGGCACGTGCTCCTCGAACCGCCACGTGAAGTTCCGCGCGATGTCCACGCCGCCCGCGGCGTCCTCGTTGACGAGGCCGTCGCCGTCGTCGTCCCTCCCCTCGCGCACGAGGCGGTGCGTCTGCAGTTTGCCCTTGGCCGCGTCCGCGCGCTCGTTGCCGGAGAGTTCGCCGGTGGGATCGGGGAAGCGCATCCACGAGATGCGCCCGTCGCCGTCGAGGTCGTCCGCGCCGTCGTCGTCGGCGTCGCCGTCCTGGTCCTCATCGACGGCGAGATCGTTGCCCGCGCGGATCCTCGCGCCCGCGGTCCACGCGGTCGCGTCGGGGTTGCCGTCGACGAGCACGCGGACGGCGCAGCGCGGAGGGATCGCGTCGGGCGTCCGCGCGAGCCGCGCGGCAATGTCGAGAGCGAGCTTCGTCTCGTCGCGGTCGCGGAGCCCCTCGAGCCCGGCGACCACGAGCGCCTCCCACTCGATGTCGGTCTCCGCGGCGTCCTTCGGCAGCACCGAGACGACGACGAGCGGACGGTCCCCGCGCGAGCGGCCGATCTCGCGGACGGTGACGTTCGGGTGCGCCGCCGCGAGATCCGCAGGCGATCCGTCGAAGAGGGCGGGCGGGGGAGGCGGGGGTTGCGGCACCGGTGCCGGAGGCGCGGCGGGTACCGGCGCGGGCTCCGCGGGCTTCTTCTCGCCGCCCGCGTCCTGCGCGAGGGCGGCGGAGGAGACGAGGAATAGTGCCGCGAGTCCGAGGGCGGCGGGACGTTGCATGCGGCGAGAGTATCTCGCCGACCGGCCGCGGGCGCAGCGTCTCCTCGGCGGAGCCGCCCGCCGCTACTTCGCTTCGAGTATCTCGATGTCGAAGACGAGATCGGCTTTCGGCGGGACTTTTCCCTGTCCCTTGGCACCGTAGGCGAGCGCCGACGGGACCGTGATCTTCCACCGGTCGCCCACGCGCATCCTCGCCACGGCGAGTTCCCAGCCGGGGATGACCTGGCGCGCGCCGAGCACGAACTGGGTCGGGCGCCCGACGTCTCGCGAGCTGTCGACCTTCGTCCCGTCGGCGAGCGTGCCCGTGTAGTGGACGCTCACCGGCGTGCCCGGCACGCACGCGGCGCCCTTGCCGGCGACGAGCACCTCGGTCCGGATCTCGGGCAGCGGCAGCCGTTCGATGTCGTAGGCGACGTCCATCTTGCCCGGGATCGCCGGCGGGCGGCCGGGCGTCCCGTACGCGAGCTGCCATGGGATCGACACCTTCACGCGGTCGCCGGGCCGCATCTTGCGCAGGACGAGCTCGACGCCCTGGATCGCCTGCCCCGCGCCGAGCGTCACGACGGCGGGGACGCCGTCCTTCCTCGTGTCGTCGACGACGGTTCCGTCCGTCAGCGTGCCGACGTAGTGCAGCACCACGAACTCGCCGGGGACGGGCAGCGCTCCGGCGCCGGTCTTCAGCACCTCGGGCGTGAGATCGAGGAATCCCAAGACCTCCACGTCGAGGAGCACGTCGGCCCGCGGCGGGACGATGCCCGGGTAGCCGTACTCGCCCCACGCGAGCCGGTACGGCGCGCTCACCTTCCAGCGATCGCCGACGCGCATCTTCAAGAGCGCCGATTCCAGCGCGGGCATGAGCCCGCCCGTGCCCACGATGAACGGCTGGGGCTCTCCCTCGGCGCGCGTGTCGACGAGCACCGCCAGGGTCGAAGCGAGCCGCGCGGTGAAGTGCGCGAGCACGAAGTCGTGCGGCTTCACCTCGCGGCCGTCGCCCTTCGCCAGGACCTCGATCTTCGCCTCGGGCGCCGCTTCGGCCGGGGGAGCCGCCGGCGCGACGGGCGCCGCGGGCTTCTTCGTCTCGTCGTCCGCGGGACGGGCCGCGGCCTCCTGCGAGCACGCGGCCGCGAACAGCGCCGCGAGCGCGAGGACGATCGGTCGCGCGGCGATCGTCACGTCGGCTTGATCCCCAGGAACTCGATGTCGAAGACGAGGTCGCTCTTCCCGGGGATGGCTCCCGGGATCCCGCGCTCGCCGTAGCCGAGCTCGTACGGGATCGTCACCTTGCAGCGGTCGCCGACGCGCATCTTCGCGAGTGCGAGATCCCAGCCCTTGATGACGCGGCCCATCCCCAGCGGGAACTCGAACGGCTGCCCGCGGTCGCGCGAGCTGTCGAACTTCTTCCCGTCGGGGAAGGTGCCGACGTAGTGGACGCTCACCTTGTCGCCCGCTTTCGGCGCCGCACCCGCGCCCTTCGTCGTGAACTCCATCGTCGGCTCGGTCCGGCTCGCCTTGCTCATCGATCCTCCCAGGGTGTTCGTCAGGAAAGCCGTTCGCGCAGGAAGGCCCCGATCACGCCGATCTCCTGCGCGCAGACCTGGTGCTCCATCGGCCAGGCGTGCCAGCTCACGGCGTAGCCGAGCGACTGCAGCTTGTCGCGGCACTCGCGGCCGCGGTCCTCGGGCACCATCGGGTCCATCGTCCCGTGGCACTGGAGGATCGGCAGGTCGCGGTTCGCGTCCGAGCGCTCGGCGTCGAGCTTGTCGTCGAGGACGAGATACGTGGAGAGTGCGACGAGGCCCGCGAGACGTTCGCCGTGCCGCAGCGCGGTGTGGATCGCGACGGCGCCGCCCTGGCTGAATCCGGCGAGGACGATCCGGTTCGCGGGGACTCCGCGTTCGCGTTCGCGAAGGACGAGCGCCTCGACGCGCGCCGCGCTCTTCCTGATGCCCGACTCGTCGTGCTTCGTGCGGCGCAGATCGGGGCCGCCGATGTCGTACCAGGCGGGCATCACCATGCCGAAGTTGAGCGACACGGGGATCGGCGGCGCGTGGGGGAAGACGAACCGCACCGCGAGCGACGCGGGGAGCCCGAGCTCCGGCACGACCGGCACGAAGTCGTGGCCGTCGGCGCCGAGGCCGTGGAGCCAGATCACAGCGGAATCGGCCTTCCTCTTCGGCTCGATCTCGACGCACGGGAGCAGCGCCTCGGGCATGTGCGGGAGAGTAACGGGGCCCCGCGGATCCGCCCGAAACGCCCGGGGAGACGTCACGCCCGCGAGACGAGGCGGAAGGCCTTGCGGAATCGGTCGAGGGCGCGCAGGTGCGCGCGCTCGGCGGCGTCGTAGCCGATCCCGAGACGCCGGGCCTGCTCGTCGAGTTCGACGCCCTCGCTGTGCCACCGCACGAGGTCGCGGTCGCGCGGGAGCAGCACGGCGAGCGCGCGGACCGCGGTGGCGAGTTGCTCGCGGCGCGACGCGAACGTCGACGGTCCCGTGGCGCTGCCGGCGGGCTCCGAGGCCGCGTCGGGGTCGTCGGTCGCGCCGCCCGTGAGACGAAGCAGACGGCTCGGCCGACGCTTCAGCGCGGACCAGTGCGAGCGCCTGTCGGCGAGATGGCTCCGTGCCAGAGCGTAGAGCCAGCCGAGCCACTCCTTCTCGCTGCGGTACTCGAACGCGACGCCGCCGGAGATCGCGCGCAGGTGGACGCCCTGCACGAGGTCCTCGGCGCTCTCGAAGCGCAGCACCGACCCCGCGTGCCGCTCGATGAACCTGAGCAGCGGGGCGCGGTGCGACGCGAGGAGCGGTGCGAGGTCGTCGGGGCTCATCGTGCCGCCATCGTGGCGCCGCGGATCACGAGCCGGATGCCGCACTCGTCGGTCGCCACGTCGTGTGGGTACCCGCAACCGCCGTACATCCTGAAGATCTCAGGCTTCGCCTGGCCCCAGGCCCCGCCGGTGAGCCGCTTCAGGCCGCGGCCCTCGTCGAACCACGAGTCGCACCACTCGTAGACGCTGCCCGACATGTCGAAGGCGCCGGCGGGCGATTCGTCCACCGGATACGAGAAGACGGGCTCCGGGCCCGCCTGCTTCTTCGCGAAGCAGGACTTCATCCACTTCGGCCGGAACACGTTCCCGAACACGAAGTCTCGCGCGCCGGGGCCGCGGCCGGCCGCCTCGACCTCGGGCAGGCGCGGGATCTCGAACACGCGGCCCGCGGGGTCGCGACGCGTCCGCCATCGCGCGTACGCCTCGGCGTCGTCGTAGGAGACCCCGAGGACCGGCCAGTCCTTCCACTCCGGCGGGACGACGAACCGGCCGGACTCGTCGCGCTTCCAGTGTCCGCCCGACGGCGCCGTCTGCGCGCTGCGCGGGAACCGTATCGGCCGCGGCGACGCGGCGATCTCGGCAAGGGTCTCCGCGTCGTTCAGGTACGCGAGGTACTCCTCGACGACGACCTCGCGCTCCATGATCCAGAAGGGCGCCACGGCCCCGTTGCCGTTGCAGACGACGCGGACGAACCCCGCGGGCGTCGTGCCCTCGGGCAGGAGTTCCGCGGCACGCGCCTGCTCCTTCGCCGTGCGGGTGTTGAACCAGACGCGCTGGTCCTCGCGGCCGGGCGCACGGAGGAGCACGACGTAGGTGCCGGATTCGACGGCGACGCCGTCGATCGGCGTCGGACCCTTGAGGCACGCCTCGGAGAGCGCGAGCGGCGCCGCGGTGGACCGCACGCGGAGCCCCGGCGGGAGCGTCATCTCGGAGACGCCGCCCATGTGGTGGACGCGCGCGCGCGCGCCGCCGCGTTCGGCGTCTGCGCGTTCCTCGGCGGGGTCGCGCGAGCCGACGGGCTTCCCGTCGATCTCGATGACGAGGTCGCCGCGCTCGACGCCGACGGCGCCGGCGACGACCACGAGCGCGTGCGTCCCCGGACGGACGGGCGATTCCGCGCCGACCGGCACGGGCACGAGGCGCCGCTCGCCGCCCGCGAAGAGCTCGGACTGCTCGCAGTAGCGGAAGAGGTAGGCGTCGGCTCCGGGCGGGTCGGTCGTGAGCGAGAGCACGGCCGAGCCGCGCACCTCCGCCGTCAAGCCGCCGCTCGTGTCGGACTCGAGGACACGGTCGCGGTAGAACGACGTCGCGTCGGCGTCGCCCGAAGCGTCGGCCTCGCGCCACTTCTCCGCGTACAGTTCGGCTCGGACGGCGTCGGTGCCGGGCACGTCGGGATCGAGCCGCTCGGCGCGCCGGACGAGGTCCATCACGCCGTAGAAGATCGCTTCGCGCTCGCGGCGGCGGTGCGCCGCGGCCGTCTCGAGCTCGTCGAACCTCCGGCTCTGCTCCGCGGAGAGATGGCTCGACATGATGTAGTTGGTGAGATCGGCGAGCTCCCGGTCGAGCGCGTAGCCGGACTCGCGGTCGCGGCGGTACTCGTCGAGCCGGGTGTGGGCCTCGGCGATCGCAGCGCGCGCGTCGGACCGGGTCCGCTCGCTCCCCTCGCGGTCGCGCACGACCGCGAGCGCGCCGACGACGACGGCCGCGAGCGAGATGCTCGCGATCGCGGCGGCGGGTCCCGGGTGACGCCGCGCCCAGCGCCAGGCGCGTCCCGCGGGGCCCGGCGGACGCGCCGAGATCGGGCGGAACTCGATGATCGCGCGCAGGTCGTCGGCCATCGCGGCGGCGCTCTGGTAGCGCCGCGCCGGGTCCTTCTCCAGCGCCTTCAGCACGACGACCTCGAGGTCGCGCGGAATCCCGGGACGCAGCCGCCGCGGCGGGGCGGGCTCGTCGATGAGCACGCGGTGGAGGATCTGCTCCATCGTCCCCGGAGCGACGGGCGCGCGCCCCGCGACGCACTCGTAGAGCAGGGCGCCGAGACCGAAGACGTCGGTGCGCGCGTCGATCGCGCCCTCGGCCCCGCGGAGCTGCTCGGGTGCCGCGTAGAGCGGCGAGCCGACGAAGCTCCCGGCCACCGTGAGACGGTCCTCGCCGATCTCGTGCGCCACGCCGAAGTCGAGCAGGAGAGCGCGCCCCTCGGGAGTGATCCGCACGTTCGACGGCTTCACGTCGCGGTGGATGATTCCCTCCGCGTGGGCGCAGGTCAGCGCGTCGGCGATCTCGGCCGCCCAGCGCACGGCGTCGCTGACGGGCACGCGCGAACCCGACGAGGCGGCGTCCTTCAGCTCCTCGTCGAGTCCCCGGCCTGGCACGTACTCCATGGCGAGGAAGAGCACGCCCGTCTCTTCGCCGACCGCGAACACGGCAACGATGTGCGGGTGGCGCAGCTTCGCGACGAGGTGGGCCTCGCGGCGGAAGCGCGCCGCCGCGGTCGGCGATCCGCGGAGGTCCGCGCGGATCGCCTTCAGCGCGACGACGCGCCCGAGCGACTCCTGCTCCGCGAGGTAGACGGCGCCCATGCCGCCCTCGCCGAGCTTCCTGAGCAGGCGGAACTCGCCGAGGCGCTCGAACGGCAGACCTTCCTCGGCCTCCGCGGCGGTCCTCGCGCGCGGCGCCGCGGCACCCGCGGCGGGCGCCACCACGATCCGGTGCAGCGCCTCGATCCGTCCGCGGAGCGCCGCGCCGGCGGCCGGGTGGCGCGCGAGGAAGACGTCGGGCGCGTCGGCGCCTCCGGCGAGCGCCGCGTCGAGGTAGAGGTCGTAGAGATCCTCGTCCTCGTCCGCGGCGGAGCCGCGACCGTCGTCACGTCCGTCGTCGGGAACGCTCATCGCCCGCGCAAGGATAGCGCGGCGCCCCGGCAGGATCCGCCGCCCTGTGGAAGACAAGCGCGCGCTCGCGCGGGGGCCTGGGGTAGCCTCTCGCCCGCATTCGGGGGCGCGTACGCCCTTGGGAGATTGGAAGGAGACGACAGATGAACCTCGTGAAGAAGTTCGCGCTCGCGCTCGTGGCGACCGCGTTCGTTGCCGGAACCCTCGGCGGCTGCAAGAAGGAAGAGACGGCCGGCGAGAAGCTGGACAAGGCCGTCGACGGCGCCAAGTCGGAGATGCCGAAGTAGTTTCCGGCTCGCCTCGATCTGAACGGCTCCCCGGAACGGCGCAACGGCGTCGCTCGCGGGGAGTCCTCGTTTGCGGAGCCGGCGAAACTCAGCAGGCCGGAACGGGGTTGAAGGCGCATCCCGGGAGGCTCTCCATGCGGTTGAGACTGACGCTGCCTCTCGTTGCGGCGTTCGTCGCGGGCTCCCTCGCGCACGCCGAGGACGACGCGCCCACGGCGCCGC
>JANNHP010000420.1:0-2929 GCA_031404455.1 Planctomycetia bacterium
CGGTCAGGACGACGGTGTACGTCGCTCCGCGCGCGAGCGCGAAGCCCGTCACCGCGATTCCCTGCGTGAGCCCGAACGGCGTGTTCGCGGCCCAGATGTCGATCCTCGCGACCGGGCCCGCGCCCATCGACGACGTGTCGCCGAGGACGACCGAACCGAAGCCGAGCGCGATGGAGGTCTCGTCGCTCGCGGCGCCGGAGTCCGGGTCGACGAACGCCGGGATCGTCGCAGTGGCGACGTCCACGCCGTCGAGTTGGACTCGCAGCGTGCCGCCGCTGAAGGCGCCGAGATCCGTCATCCCCGCGGGCAGAGTTCCCGTGCGCGTGTCGAAGCGCAGCCAGCCGAACTTGCCGGACGACGACGTGCGCAGCGCGCCGAGGTCCGCCTCAATCGTGCCGTCGTCGAGGATCACGGAGAACGTCGGATCGGTCGCCGCTGACGCGTCGAGACCGCGCACGAGGACGACGAGTCGCTGCGACGCGACGCCGTCGCGTTCGACGTCGGCGAGGCGGAACGTGCCCTCCGCCGTGCCGCCCGAGGCGGCCGTGACATCCGCGCGCACCACTTTCACCGTCGTGCCCGCCACGGCCGATCCGGCCGAGACCGCGAGCGACGCTGCGACGACGAGAGCGCTCAGGATCGCCTTGAACTTCATCGGGGTGCTCCTCCGCGGACGGGACGGCCGCGCGGGAAGAGTACCCCACCGCGCGGCCGAACCCGCTACTCGGCGACGTCGATGCCGATCTCGTCGGCGAAGAGCCACGCCTTCTTGCCGACGCCCGGGTGCCAGTCGGGGCACGTGCCGCGGTTCTTCCCGACGACGCGGACGAAGCGCGCGCGCGCCGCCGTGCGGAACTCGAAGACGAGCGGTTGCGTCGTCTCGTCACGCTCGTCCACCGTGCACTCGATCGCACCGAGGTCGCGGAACGTCTTCCCGTCGTCGGAGACGAGGAACCGCACCTCGGTCGGCAGCCAGATCCACGAGCGCGTCTCCTGAAGGAACCCGGCCCGGATGCCCTTCAACTCGCGCACCGATCCGAGGTCGATCGTCGCGTCCACGTCCACACCCTGGAACCCCTGCCAGTCGCCCGTGCGGAAGTCGCCACCGCCGCGCAGGCCATCGATGAGCGTGACGTCGCCGTTCGCGGCGTACTGCGGGGCGTAGGGGTGCTCGAGGGTGAGCTTCCAGGAGTGCGCGAGCTTGACGAAGCGGGCGCTGGCGGACTTACTGCGGACGGGTCGGCCGCTCACACTGCCGGTCGCATAGCCCGGGCCAGGATCGTTCCCGTAGACGACGAGGTCCGTCGTCGTGTCGATTCGGAACGGCGCTTCGTAGCGACGGAACTCCCCGCCGTTGAGCGAGTAGAGGACGTGCGGCTCGATGAGCGCTGGGTAGGGCGTCGGATCGTCAAACGCTCGCGCCAACCCGCCGCGGAATCGCGGCAGCACCGCCAGTTCAAGCTCGGTGTACTGAGCGAAGACGCGATCGCCGCGCACCACGAACGGCACGGGGGTGATGCTCGCGGCAGGCATCGCCGTCGCGACCTCGCAGCCCCACTTCGACGGCGCGGCGCCCATCGAGAAGTCGAGCGATCCACCGCGCACGATCGCCGCGTGATCGATCGACGGCGCGCCGAGCGGACTGCCGTCCAGCGTCGCGCCCTGGACGTACGGTCCTGCGCTGTTCGCGCGGATGACGAACGGGTGCGCGCCGTCGGCGCGGATCGTCGCCTCGGGGAAGAGCGGTGTCCCGATCGCGTACTCCGGACGGCCGGGACAGACCGGGTAGAAGCCGAGCGCCGACAGCACGTACCACGCCGACATCTGGCCGCAGTCCTCGTTGCCGCAGACGCCGTCCGGCTTGTCGGAGTAGAGCGTGTCCACGATCCGCCGTACTCGCTGCTGCGTCTTCCACGGCTCGCCGACGAAGTCGTAGAGGTACGCCATGTGATGGCTCGGCTCGTTGCCATGCGCGTACTGGCCGATGAGGCCGGTGATGTCGGCTTGGTCGCGTCCCTTCGTCTCGCTCGCTGCGGCGAAGAGTGCGTCGAGCTTCGCGGTGAACGCTTCGCGCCCGCCGAGCAGCGTCGCCAGGCGCACGACGTCGTGCGGCACGAAGAACGTGTACTGCCATGTGTTTGCCTCGGTGAGGTGGCTGTTCACCTCCGCCGGGTCGAACGGCTCGATCCACGTGTCGTTGCGCCGCGGGCGCATGAACCCTGTCGCGGGGTCGAGCAGGTTCATCCACGACTCGGCCCGCTCGCGGAACTCGCGCGCCACCTCGTGGCGGCCCATCGAGCGCGCCATCTCCGCGATGCACCAGTCGTCGTACGCGTACTCCAGCGTCTTGCTGACGGACTCGCCCTCCTCGTCCGCCGGGACGAACCCCTGCTCGCGGTACGACTTCAGCCCGCGGACGTCGCGGTTCGCGCTGGCGACCATCGCACCGAGCGCCGCGTTCACGTCGTACCCGCGGATGCCCTTCGCGTACGCGTCGGCGATGACCGGCACCGCGTGGTAGCCGATCATGCAGTCCGTCTCGTTCGCTGCGAGTTCCCACACGGGCAAGGCGCCGCCCTCGCGGTTTTGCATTCAACGAATCAATCAGTTTGGGTAACGAAGATTCGTAGGTAGAAAATGAAAATAATGCCCTGTCAAATCCGTATTTTCGCATATTATCAGCATCTTTCTGAACAAAATTCATGTTGATGACCCAGAAAGCAGCAGCGCCTTTCAGCTTGTTCATGTTGGGATTCTCGATTGCTTTTTGGGCGAATGTTTTCCGGTAGCCTTTAGCTTCGGCAAATTGTTTGTACCACTGACACATTTCGTTGTAACCATCATTCACAAAAACATAGTGCAGGGTTCGGTATGCGTTCTTCTTATCACCGTCGTCTTCTGTCTTCCAAAAGCGCTTGCGGCTGCGGCG
>JANNHP010000421.1:0-21502 GCA_031404455.1 Planctomycetia bacterium
CGTCGCCGCCGGGCACGAACACCACGAGGTTCTTCGGGTCGTCCACGGCGTCGACGAGCACCGAGGCCTTGCGGTTCCGGATCGCCTGGATCGCGGTCGTCGTCCAGGGGGTGTCCGGGACGAGGCGCGTGAGCGTGCCGAACCTCTCACGAGGCAGCTCGACGAGGCTCTCACGCTGGGAGACGGACATGCGGCTTCCATCGGGAATGCGAGGAGGCAGGCTTGAGCGCCGCCTCCCGGGATGGGAATCCGCTCAAAGGGTGTGAAGAAACCCCGCGCGAGCGTCGGTTGGGCCCTGGCGAGCCTGCTGCAAGGCGCTCGCGTGAAGGCAACTCCGCTGAGTTTCCGAGCGCGAGCCACGCTGCAGCAGGCCGCCAGGGCTCAATTCAACGTCGCTCAGACCGCAGCGCACGCGCAACGCCGGCACCGCGCGGGGTTCCTTCACACCCTTTCACCTCCTCCGATCGGCGCCCCGGGTGGGGGGCGCGAGGCCGGCTACTCGTTCCCGAGCGCGTTGAGACCGGTCACGTGCATCCCGATGATCAGCGCGTGGATGTCGTGCGTGCCCTCGTAGGTGATCACCGACTCGAGGTTCGCCATGTGGCGGCCGCAGACGTACTCGTGGGTGATCCCCGAGGCGCCGAGCATGTCGCGCGTGGTGCGGGCGCACTCGAGCGCCATCTTCACGTTGTGGCGCTTCGCCATGGAGACCTGCG
This sequence comes from Planctomycetia bacterium, assembly GCA_031404455.1. Lineage (GTDB taxonomy): Bacteria > Planctomycetota > JAJSAM01 > JAJSAM01 > JAJVHW01 > JANNHP01. Next base: position 717 of record JANNHP010000421.1, read on the forward strand.
TGAAGTGCGAGGTGCCGGCCTCCTTCAGGCTGCCGAGGCGCCACGCGAGGAGCTGACCGTTGGTGATGCCGGTGAGCATCTCGACGAGCTTCTGCTGCACGAGCTGGAAGCGGCCCATCGGCTTCTTGTAGATGATGCGCGTCTTCGCGTGCGTCAGCGCCTCCGAGTAGCACGCCTGGGCCGCGCCGATGGCGCCCCACGCGATGCCGTAGCGCGCGCTGTTCAGGCACATCAGGGCGGAGACGAGCCCCGTCGAGCCGGGGAGGATCGCGTCCTTCGGCAGGCGGCAGTCGTCGAAGGCGAGCTCGCTCGTGTGGCTGGCGCGGAGACTCCACTTCCTCTCGGTGTCGCGAGCGGTGAAGCCCTTCGCGCCCTTCGGGACGAGGAACCCGCGGATGCCTTCGGGCGTCTTCGCCCACACGACCGCGACGTCGGCGATCGATCCGTTGGTGATCCACATCTTGGCACCGTTCAGCACCCAGCCGTCCGGCGTCGGCTTCGCATTCGTGATCATGCCGGCCGGGTCGCTGCCGAAGTCGGGCTCGGTGAGCCCGAAGCAGCCGACGGCCTCGCCGCGCGCGAGCTTCGGCAGCCACCGCTCCCTCTGCTCCTCGGAGCCGAACTGGCGGATCGGGAACATCACGAGCGATCCCTGCACCGACGCGAACGAGCGGACGCCGCTGTCGCCGCGTTCCAGCTCGCGGCAGATGACGCCGTACGCGATCTCGTTCATCCCCGCGCAGCCGTAGCCCGAGATGCTCGCGCCGAGGAGTCCCATCTCGCCCATCTCGCGGATGAGCGGCCCGGGGAACGTGCCCTCCTCGAAGTGCCGTCCGATGTCCGGCATGATCCGCTCCTCGACGAACGAGCGGACGGTGTCGCGCACGACCCGTTCCTCGTCGGTGAGGAGGCCGTCGGCGTCGAAGAAGTCGGGTGCTTCGTAGGGCATGGCTGGGGCTCCGCTGGGGGGAGGCATTTGACCACGGCGGAGACGTGCCGCGGAGGCTTTGGCGTCCGGACGCGGGTAGCATCGACACCGACGAGATCATGCGCATCGGGACCCTGCTGACCGTCGCCCTCGCTCTGACCGCGGCTCCGGCCGTGTCGTGCGGGCCGAACTCCGGGACGCCCGCCGCTCCCGTCAACGCGCGTGATGCGCGGTTCACGGAACTCGTCGGCGGCGCCGACGAAGTGAGGGTCGTAGGCGAAGCGGCGGACCCAGACGGACGATGGACCGAGGAGGAGATCGTCGCGGTGACCGACGCGCCCGAGGTGAGAGCGGTGCTCGGCCTCTTCCGCTTCCTGGACGGTCCCGACCGCGCTCCCTGCAAGTGTGACGGCTCCCCCGAGTTCCGGATCCTCCGCGGCGGGCAGAGGGTCGCGACGCTGACGCTGCATCACGGGAAGGCGGTCCGCGGCGAGATCGGTTCCGACGCTCCGCTCACGGAGAGTTCAGGGGCCGCGATCGCAGCTTGGCTCTCGCGTCACGGATCCGGCGCGCCCAAGTAGGACCCCGCACACGCAAGGCGCTGCGTGTTTCGCGCGGGCCCGGCGGCCCGCGCTCTACTTCCCGGTCCCAGGCAGCGGTTCGCCGGGACGCACGCCGTGCAGGAACTCCTCGCAGGGCATGAGGACGACGCCATCGCGGACCGAACGCTCCGTGCCGCGGTGCAGGATCACCCGCTGCGCCTCGGGGTAGTCCTCGTGGAACGCGCCGAGCGGACGCAGGTCCTCGCCGCGCACCGCGCGGGCGTTCTTCACCTCGATCGCCGCGAACACCCCGGGTCCGTACACGACGAAATCGACCTCGGTGCCGGCGCGCGTTCGCCAGTAGGAGAGCCGCGCGTCGCTCTCCGAATAGTCGATCCAGGCGCGCAGGTGCTGCGCCACCAGTCCTTCGAGGGCGTGACCCGCGATCGCCTCCGGACGATCGAGCGGCCCTGCCGGGCGCAGCGACCGGTACACCCCGGCGTCGAAGAGGTAGAGCTTCGGGTGGGAGACGACCGCGCGTTCGGCGCGCTTCGCGAACACCGGGACTCGGAACGCCAGGTGCAGGTCCTCGAGGATCGAGACGTAGTTCTCGACGGTTCGACGGCCGACCGCGCAGTCTCTCGCGACCGAACTCAGGTTGACCTGCGACGCGTGCGAGAAGCTGATCGCCTCGAGGAACCGCGCGAAGTCGCCGGCGCTGCGGACGAGGCCCTCCTGCTGCACCTCCTCGCGGACGTACAGCGCCGCGTACGCGCGGAGCACGCGTTCCGGCTCGGTCGAATCGACGACGATCGGAAGCGTCCCCAGTTCCAGCGCGCGGGCGAGCGAGAAGGCACCTCCCATCTCCGCGGCGAGGAATGGGTGGAGCGACGCGAGCAGGGCGCGGCCGGCGAGGAGATCGACTCCTCCGCGCCGGAGTTTCCGGGCGCTCGAGCCGGTCAGGACGAATCGCAGGTTCGACTTGCGCTCCGCGAGTTCGTGAACCACGTCGAGGAGCGCCGGGACGCGCTGCACTTCGTCCAGCACGACGACGTTCGTCGTTCCGAGCGCCGCGATGCGCTCCTTCAGCGTCTCGGGGCGCGCGGCCAGTTCCCGGGACGTGGCGGCGTCGAGGAGGTCCACGACGAACGCCTCCGGGAAGAGCGATCGGACGAGCGTCGACTTCCCGGTCCCGCGGGGGCCGAAGAGGAAGAACGACGACCGGGGCGGACGGAACAGGCGGTGCAGCATGCGATCGGTCGCGGAAGGGTACGTCGACCTCCACATTGCGACCAATTATGGAGGTCGAAGTTCCGAAAAGCCTGGCTGCTGAGCTCATCCGGCCTGAGCGCCGACGCCTCGGGCCCTCCCCGGCATCCGTCCCGCCCGCTACTTCGAGTTCCCGCCGCCGGCCTGCTCGATCGCAGTGACGAGCTCCGCCGCCTGCTTCGCCGCCTTCGTGTCCTTCCACTTCGAGACGACGGCCTTGTAGAGCGCGATCGCCTTCTTCGGCGCGAGGGACTTCGCGCCCTCGATCGCCGCGGCGAGCTGCCGCCCGGCGTCCACCTCGCGCTTGCGCGCCGGGTCGGAGAGGAGTTGCTTCACGCCGTCGGCCGCGCGCTTGCCGACGTCGTGGCCCGCGCACTCCTTCGCGAGCCGCTCCAGCTCGACCGCCGACTCGTAGAGCTTGCCGTCGTCCGCGGCCTTCGCGGCGTCGAGGAGCTGTCTCTCCAACTCCGCGTCGATCCAGGCGATCATCGTGTCGACGGCCTTCTTCTCCTCGCCGGCGATCGTGCCCGCCTTCATCTCGGCGTCGAGGGCGCTGCGCGCCTCCATGTACCTGCCGGCCTCCGCAGCGTCCCTCACGGCGGTGAGCCGGGCGGGGAGCTTCGGCGAGCGCTTCGCCTTCGGCAGGATTAGGTCGATCTTCATCGCCGCCTGGTCGGCCCAGTTCCCGGTCCACGCGATCTTGCCGTCGGCGCCGATCACGAACGCGGTCGGGTATCCCCGGAGGAGTCCGTAGGTCTTCGAGCTGTCGCCCGACTCGATGACGATCCCGTGCTTCGGCTTCCACTTCGCGACGAACTCGTCGACGGCCTTCCTGTCCTCGTTCGTGACGGCGAGGACCACGAGCCCGCGGTCGGCGTTCTTCTCGAGGAGCTCGTCGAGCTTCGCCACCTGGTCGCCGCACTGCTGCGAGCTCGTGCGGAAGAGTTCGAGCACCACCACATGCCCCTTGAGGTCCGCGAGCTTCACGGGCGGCGTGTTGATGAACTCGCGCCCCTCGAACGCCGGCGCCTCGGCGCCGATCGCGATCTCCGCCCGCGCGGGCGCGGCGCCCGCCGCGGCGACGAGCACGAGCGCGATCGACTTCATCAGGTTCCGCAGCATGGCGATCCTCCGCCGTCTCCGGCCGGGGAGGATCCTACCGGGCGCCGCGCTCGGCGCTTCGCGGCGAGCGGCGGAGATCAGATCTACCTGAGTCTCAAAGTCCAGAAGGAGTCGCAGAGGTCCGGGCCGCCGAGCACGTATGCGTACGGGATCGTCCCGTACCCGCGCTTGCCCCACTTCGCTCCCATGGAGTTCCGCACGATGAAGACCTGTCTGGCGTCGTCGTAGCCCACCACGACCATCGCGTGTCTGTCGCCCGTCGGTACATCGACGATCGTGGGCGCCCACGACCCCGGAGTCGCCGGGCCCGGAGCCGGCATCGGCGAGACCGGCGGCATGGGGATGTCGCCGGTCTTCGTGGTCGTCTTCAGGTTGTAGCTCTCGTAGAGCCCGATGCAGATCGTGAACGGGTGCCCCTCGGCGAGGCAGCCGCGCAGATGCGCGAGTTCCGCCTTCAGGTAGAAGCTCGCTTCCGGCATGCGTTGGGTCTTGGCGAACTCGAAGCAGGACTCCTTCGGCTTGGTGAACAGGTCGTCCGGCACCTTCGCGTAGGGCCATACCGCGTCCTTCGGCACGCCGCGCGCCGGCACGTCCGCGCACATCCCGCGTTCCCTCAGGATGGCCATCGCATAGCGAACCGTGCCGATGTCCTGGCTCGACGTCTGGTGGTCCTTCCACCCGAGCACCTGCTCGCAGTGATAGAGGAACCGCCGCGACGGCTGGAAGAGCGGCCGCCGCTTGGCGCGGATCATCGCGAAGAGCGCGACGCCCGCGGCCGCATGCGCAGTGCAGCTGTAGAGACACGTCTGATTCCAGATCGGCCACAGGCGAGCCGGGACCTTGCGACGCAAGTCGACCTTCTTCGGAGGATGCTCGAGGTGTCTCTTCGCCGGGACGTGAACGCGGTCGCCGCGACGTCTCTTGTCCTTCTTCGTCTCGAACGAGGGCTTCGTCGCCTTCATGTCAGTCTCCAATTCCCCAGAGCGTCCAGGCGGCCCAGTACCGCGGATGCCGCCAGTGCTCGTCGGCGCGGACGGCGTCCTGCGCGCCCGCGAGCGCCGCCGATGCCCGCAGTCCCTTCACTCGCCACAACTCGTAGAACTTCGTCATCAGCGCGCGCGTCGCGGCGTCGTCCACCTTCCACGACGAAGCGATCACGCGCGGCGACCCCGCGAAGAGGAACGCGCGCGGCATGCCGACGAGCCCCTCGCCAGCGAACACGCGCCCGCCGCCCGACTCGCACGCCGAGAGCACGACGAGGTCCGCGGGCACCGGCTGCTCGATGATCTCGAGCGCCGTCAATTCGCCGTCGTCCGGCGCGGCGGCGGTGAGCGCGAGCGACGACAGCATCGGACGCTTCGTGTTGACGACGCCGTGCACCGCGAAGTGGACGGAGCGCCAGCGCGTCTCCTTCGCGATCGCGGCGCGCACGTCGGATTCGGTCGCCGCGGCGCCCGTGATGACGACGTCGCCGATCGCCTTCGCCTCGGCGCCGCTCTCGGGCAACGCGACGAGTCCGCGTCCCGCGTAGTCGGGCGCCCCAATCGCGAGGACCTTCGCACCGCGCAGCGTCTTGTCGGCCGCAAGGACCACATACGACGACGCCGACGGCACGTGGACGACCTCGCGTCCCGTGAAGAGCGCGGCGAGCGGCGCGCGGTGGACGTCGCCGTCGGGCGAGACGAGCACCCGCTTCGTCGTGTCCGAGAGCTTCAGCGGACCGACGAGCGTCTTCCTCATCGCCGCGATCGCGGCGTCCGCCTTCGCCGCGTCGGCGCCCGGATCCCACACCGCGCACGCGGCCGCGACGTCCTTCGTTGCTCCGAGCGGGACGAGCCGCACGTCCCTCGACGTGAGGACGATCGCCGCGCAGTTCTCGTCCGCGAGCACGTAGATCACGAGCGCCTCGTCCGAGCCGAGCGCGGCGCGCGCCTCGGCGTCGGTGATCGGCTTCGGGTAGATCGCCGCGGCGGCGCCGCCGCGCACCTCGCGGCGGATGGAGCCGATCGCGTCCTCGTGCTTCGTGCGGGCGGCGCCGAGTTCGTCCTGACGGGTCCTGATCAAGGCGCGGTCGCCGTCCCTGAGCGCCGCCTGGTGCCGCGCAGCCGCGATCGACTCCGCAACGCGCGCCTCCTTCTCGGCATCGCGCAACGCCGGCGGCACGGTCGCGGTGCGGATCGAGTCGCCCTGCTCGAGCGACGCGAGGAAGTCGACCGCGCGGCTGCTCTCCGCGAACTCGAACACGGTCGCCGCGTCCCCGGACGAGATCGCCGCCGCCTTCGCGACGCGGAAGATCCGGCTCCACTTCTCGCGCGCCTGCGCGCCCTGGCCCTCGGCGAGGCCGGAGGTCATCTCCAACACGGCCGCGATCGCCTTCCGCGACGCCTCCACCGCGCGCGCCGTGTCGTGCGCCGCCACGGCGTTCTCCGAGATCTCGCGCCAGCCGTCGGAGGCGATCTGCGCCGAGTCGATGCGCTGCGCGATCTCGATGGCGGCGCCGGCCGCCGCGCGCGCGCGGCCGGCAGGTCGCCGTCACCGCGGCACGCCTCGGAGAGGTTCTGGAGGGCGTGGGCCCGCAGCGGATCGAGCCCTAGTCTCTCCGCCAGCGCCACCGCGCGCCCGCCGCACTCGCGGGCCGCCGCGAAGTCGCGGCGCCCCGTGTGCACGACCGTCAAGTTGACGAGCAGTCGCAGGACGATCGGCTGCTGGTCGGGCTGGGTGAGGGATCGGAGTGCCGTCTCGAAGGTCGCGAGCGCCTCACCGAAGTCGCCGCGCACTCGCTGGTCGTTGCCGAGGGCCGCGCGGCAGAGTCCGACCATGGCGGCGTCGCCGGACTCCTGGGCCGCAGCCAGAGCGTCACGGTGGGCCGCCGCTGCGCCTTCCGCGTCGGCCAGATCCAGCCGGATGTCCCCCTCGATGAGGAGCGAGCGGGCGCGCAGGCGCTCCTCCCCCTTCGCCGCGAGGAGTTCGATCGCCCGCCGGCACGCTGCGACGGCCATCGCGTACTGCCCGGCGCGTTGCCGCGCGAGCGCGAGATTCTGCAGCGCGGAGATCGCGTCGCGGCGGCTCGACTCTCCGAACTTCTCCATCTCCGCGACCGCCTCCTCCAGCTTCGCGCACGCCGCCGGGTAGTCGCCTACCTGCCCATCCAGTGTGGCGAGGTTGCGGAGGCAGTTCGCAGCACGGTCGCGCCGCTTGCGCCGGTGCTCGACGTCGAGACGGCGCGTCCACAGCGTGCGCGCGCGGCCGTATTCGACGAGTTTGGCGAACATCAGACCTGCGTCGTGGAGCGTGTCTCCTTCCATGCGAAGCCAACCGACCTGCGCCGCTTCGTCCGCGGCTGCGATGAACGCGTCGGCCGCCTCCGCGAGTGCGACGGCGGCGTCGGCCGCCTGGGCTGCCGCGGCGACTCGTCGCAGCCCAAGACCCAGTTCGTTCGCGAGGCGCGCTCGATCGAACGGCGAGGCGACGTCGCCGGCGCTCCTGACCGCTTCGATCAGCGCCTTCCTGTCCTTTGCGGACTCGGCACGCCGGAGTGCGGCGGTGATGGACGGCGCGGGCTTCGAGGACGCTGTCTGCGCCACGAATCGCGGAAGCGCTTCGACGTCAGGCGACGCCCGCAAGGCGAGCGCGAAGACCGTGGCAGTCTCGCCCTCTCCCCGACGACAGAGCTCATCGGCGACGAGCCACGGATCGGGGTCTTCGCTGGCAGCGAGGTCGCGCAGCTTGACTGCGTCCTTGGCGCGAACCGCCGCGATGACCTCGTCGCTCCGCGCCGCAGCGGTCGCGGGCTCCCCGCCCAAGGCGAGCGCGAGTGTCGTCAGCACTCCCGACGCTGCGATCATGAGACGTCTCAGCGCCGGTTTCCGCTCCTCCTGACGCACCGCGACTCCGTCGGGGCTCATCGGTCCGCTTCCGCTCGAGCGACGGGTGAGCGTTCGCGCCCGCGTCGCGTGGCTCCGCCGCAGGCTACGCACAGGAGCCGGCCACCGAAGTCGACTCGAGCGACCTAGGAGTTCGCCGTGTACGAGAAGGTGGCCGTCGGCCACGTGGCGGGCGCGACGGGGCTGTTGATCTGGATGTTGACCGTGTAGGTCTTCGCTGGGTCCAGATCCGCCGGCACCGCTTGGAATTGGATGACCGGCGTGGTGCTCGTCTGGATGCACGCGATCACAGCTGAGACGGTGACGGCTCCGAAGGGCGGGGGGCCGCTGGTGCCCACAGCGATGCCACCCCCGACCACGCCGACGAAGGCGCTGGTGAAGCCACCCCACGAGCACGCGGTCCTGCTCCCCACGGGGCGGTTGTCGGTGAAATCCATGTCGGTGATCGAGACCGTTCCGCCGCCGGGCTGCCCCTTCGGCCCGCGCTGCATGCCGCCGCGCTTCGCCGGCTTGGCCTTCCTCGACTTCGCCGGCCGCTTCGCCTTCGCGGGCTTCTTCGACTTGCCCGCCGACCTCTTCGCCTTCGCCGCCATGATCGAGTCCCTCCCTGACGTCTCTCGCGCCGTTCCCACCCGGGACGACGGTCTCACTCTCGCCGAGTCGGGGGGCGTTCCGTCAACAGGCAAATCCGCCGACGGCCGCGTGGCGGCGCCGCGCTACGCCGCGCACGTCGTGCTCGACTCGGCACGAGTCGAGCGAGGCGTCCGCAGCTTGATCCGCCTGCGGATCAGGCTGCGCCCCGCCTGTCATCCGCAGCGCGGATGACGAGCGGTCCGCAGCCTGAATCCGACGCGTCGGATCAGGCTGCGAACTGCAGTCGGTGCAGCGTCGCGTAGATCCCGCCCTGTTTCAGCAGTTCCGCGTGCGATCCCTCTTCGCGGAGTCGCCCGTGATGGAACACGAGGATGCGGTTCGCGCGGCGGATCGTCGAGAGGCGGTGCGCGATGACGATCGTCGTGCGGCCCACTTGCAGCCGATCGAGCGCCTTCTGGATGAGGTGCTCGGTCTCGGAGTCGACGCTGCTCGTCGCCTCGTCGAGGACGTGGACGGCCGGGTCCTGCGCGAGCGCGCGTGCGAGCGCGAGGAGTTGCCGCTCGCCGACGCTGAACTGCGCGCCGCGTTCGGCGACGGGGGAGGCGAGACCGAGCGGGAGTTTCGCGATCACCCGATCCGCGCCGACGGCCTCGCACGCGGCGAGGAGTTCGTCGCGCGTGAGCGACTCGTCGCCCATGCGCAGGTTCTCCTCGATCGTCCCTGCGAAGAGGAACACGTCCTGCGGCACCACGGCGACGCCGCCGCGCAGCGCGCGGAGGTCGTACTCGCGCACGTCATGGCCGTCCACGAGCACGCGGCCCGAGTCCACGTCGTAGAGACGCGTGAGGAGACCCGCGATCGTCGTCTTGCCCGCGCCGGTCGCGCCGACGACGGCGATCGTCTCGCCGGGCGCGACGGCGAAGCTGACGTCCTCGATCACGCGGCGGCTCTCCTCGTACGAGAACGCCACGTTCTCGAAACGAACTTCGCCGCGCAGCCTCACAGGCGCGAGCGCGTCCGGCGGCGAGACGAGATCCGGCGCGCGGTCGAGGAGCCCGAAGAGCCGCTCAGCCGACGCCATCGAGCCCTGCAGGAGGTTGAACTTCTCGGAGAGGTCGCGCATCGGGTTGAAGAAGAGCTCGAGCAGGAAGAAGAACTGCGTGAGCTTCCCGAACGTCATCTCGCCGCCGAGGATCAGGCGCCCGCCGTACCAGATGAGGAGCGCTTTCCCGAACGCGAGGAAGAGCTCCATCGCGGGGAAGAAGTAAGCGAAGTTCTGGACCGTCGACTGGTGGGCGAGGCAGAGGTCCTTGTTCTCGCGCTCGAACCGCGTGCGGACCTTTGGCTCCTGCACGAACGACTGGATGACGCGCACGCCCTGGATCGATTCCTGCAGCGTCGAGTTGACGACGGCGACGCGCTCTCGCACGAGCCGGAAGGCGCGCCGCGACGAGTTGCGGAAGATCCGCACCACGAAGAAGAGCGGCGGGATCACCGCGAACGTGACGAGCGCGAGGCGCCAGTCGAGGATGAGCATCCACGCGACGATGAAGACGAGCTGGAAGACGTCCTGGAAGATCGCGTCGAGTCCCGACGTCAGCAGTTCCGAGAGCGCCTCCACGTCGGAGACGACGCGCGTGATGAGGCGGCCGACCGGGTTCCTGTCGTAGAAGCGCAGCGGTTGCCGCTGCACGTGCGCGAAGACCTCCACGCGCAGGTCGCGCATCGCGTTCTGCGCCACGCGATTGATCCAGCGCGTCTCCATCACCTTGAGGGCGGTGGACGCAAGGACGAGCGCCGCGGCCATCCCGGCGCCGAGCGCGATGTCGCGGGCGACGTCTTCGGCGCGCTCCGGGCCGAGCTTCGTGGCGAGTGCGAGCGGCCCGTCGATCAGGAGCTTCAGCACCTCGCTCACGGCGACGTCGAGCGCCACGGTCACGAGCATGGTGAGGACCGCGGCGACGAACATCCACCGGTACGGTGCGACGTAGCCGAGCATCCTGCGCACGATCCGCGCGTCGAACGCCTTGCCCGACACGGTGTCGGAGTCCTTCTGGAAGGCCTCGGGCTTCGCGCTCACGCTGCCTCCAGCGCTTCCTCGAGCGACTGGCGCTGTGCCAGGCGCGCGTAGGTGCCGCCCGCGCGCAGCAGTTCCTCGTGCGTGCCCTTTTCGGCGACGCGGCCCGCCTCGAGGACGACGATCTCGTCCGCGAGGCGCGCCGCCGCGATCCGGTGCGTGACGAGGAGCGTCGTGCGTCCCTTCAGCACCTCGTCGCGCAGGTTCGCGAGGATCTCGGACTCGGTGCGCGCGTCGACCGCCGAGAGGCAGTCGTCGAGGAGCAGGAGCTGCGGGTCCACGGCGAGGGCGCGCGCGATCGCCGTGCGCTGACGCTGTCCGCCTGAGAGGTTGACGCCGCGTTCGCCGAGGATCGTGTCGAAGCGCTGCGGGAGGGCGTCGATGTCCGGGAGGATGCGCGCCGCGCGGGCGGCGTTCTCGATGCGTGCGTCGTCCTGCGGCACGAGACCGAAGCCGACGTTCTCGCGGATCGTGTCGCTGAAGAGGAACGTGTCCTGCGGGACGTAGCCGGTCGCCCGGCGCAGGTCCGCGAGTGCGAGCTTCTCGACGGGGACGCCGTCGAGGAACACCGTGCCGGGCGGCGGATCGACGAGACGCGGGACGAGCGAGAGCAGCGTGCTCTTGCCCGATCCGGTCGGGCCGACGACGGCGACGGTCGTCCCGGCGGGCACGCGGAACGACACGTTTGCGAGCGCGGGCGCACCGGCCGTCGCGTGCGTGAACGTGAGATCCCTGAACTCGATCTCGCCGCGGATCGTCGCGATCCGGACGGGCAACTCGGGGTCCGCGACGTCGGGCGGGTCCTCGAGCATCGCGGCGAGGCGGCCCATCGCGACCTTGCCGCGCTGCCAGAGCGCGATGACCCAGCCGAGCGAGATCATCGGCCACATCAACATGAGGCCGTACTGGTGGAAGGCGACGAACTGGCCGAGCGTCAGCTCGCGCCGCGACATCATGCCGAAGCCGACGAAGATCGTGAGGACGAGGCCCATTCCCTTCATCAGCCCGATCACCGGATAGAAGAACGCCTGCACGTTCGCGCTGCGCAGGTTCGCGTTGCGCGAACGCTCGGCCGCCTCGCGGAACGCGGTGACCTCGCGCTCCTCGCGGGCGAACGACTTCACGACGCGCACGCCGGCGAAACTCTCCTGCGCGCGCGTGGACATCGCCGCCTGCGTCTCCTGCACCTGGACCGACGCTTCGTGCATCCGCGGCGCGACGAAGAGCGTTCCGAACGCGATGCCCGCGAGCGGCACGAGGTTCAGCAGCGTCAGCGCCGGGCTCATGTCCCACATCACCCACACCGCGACGGGCAGTACGACCACGGTGTTGAGGATGTACATCAGGCCAGGGCCGACGCTCATCCGCACGGCCTCGACGTCGGAGGTGAAGCGCGAGAGGATGTCGCCGGTGTGGTGGCGCGCCATCCACGCAGGGCTGCGGCGGAGCAGTCGCTCGAAGAGGCGGTCGCGGAGCCCGCGTTCCAGCTCCCGAGAGACGCCGACGAGGTTCTTCCGCATCACGTACTGGAAGACGCCGCGGATCGCCGTGATCAGGAGGAAGACGCCGGCCCATCGCGTCGCGGCTTCGACGTCGGGCGCTGCGGCGTCCAGCGAGTCGAACGCGTGGAGCACGGCGATCGGGCCGAACGACTGGGCGACCTGGGTGAGCACGATCGCCACGCCACCGGCCACGATCGCCGTCCGCCACGGGCGGACGAGGGGCAGCAGCAGGGCGAAGCCGCGCAAGCGGGGCGTTTTACCAACGTCGCGACTCCAGGCTCCATTCCGAGCGTGCCGCGCGGCTGGCTCGTGCGGATTCGCTCGAGGATGGGCGGGTCCGACTCGCCCCGCGGCAGCCCGGCGAGCGGTCCGATGCTCGAAATCCCTGTCCTGCAACGACTTGGGGTTCGACCCTCGAGCCGCGAGGAGGAATGGCCCAGGGGTTGCTAATCCCGGACGGACACGCCGGGGTGGTCCCGGTGGGTCTGTCTCAAGCAGGTGCCTGGAGCAGATCTAGGAAGTCGTTCTCGACGTTTCGACCCTGATATCCCTGATCTAAGCCCCAACCAACCCGACAGTCACCAGGCCCTGTGTCGTCGAAGAGGCCCCGCCCGCAACGGGGCCTCTTCTATTTCCCGAGCGCCACGGCGTGAACGCGCGGCCTGAAGCCGCTGCGGTCGCCGCGCGCTCCCGCGCGTGAACGCGCAGTGCGGCCGATCTCGAAACGCTGCGCGGACGTCCGTCCCGCAATCGCGGCTCCCGCCGCGCCCGAGCCTTCCGCTCACCGGGCGATTCGTACCTACATGATGGGGAGTTATCGGAAAGCTCTACCGCATATCGTGGAAATCGACTTGCGCGCGGCGAAGCCGTCGATAGCCTTCGGCGTGACCTTGCTCCGAGCCGCCATGCGTGGGCGGCTGGGGCGAGGGAGGCGGCGGCGAAGGGAGCGGTGACGTGAGTACCAACATGGGCAATCTGGAGAAGCTGGGGATCCTCGTGATCGTGATCCTCGTGGTCGTGGTCGGCGTGGTGGCGATCACGCCGAAAGCCACGGTCGACGAGCGCCTGATGCCGGAGATGGCGGCGGGCGAGTCGGCCCAGGAGCCCGAGGTGCTCGAGCCAGTGGCGCCGCCGGCGCCGGGCGACCCCTCGAAGCCCGTCGATCCGTGGCCCACGGCCGACGGCAGGCAGACCGAACTGAAGCCCCTCAGCGGCGGAGCGGCTCCGGTGGATCCGACGGCAAAGGTCGCCACCGACCTCGCGCCGCCGGCGCCGTCCTTCCGCACCGTGAAGATCCAGAAGGGCGACACGCCCGCCAAGCTCGCGAAGCGCGAACTCGGCAGCGGCACGCGCTACCAGGAGATCCTCGACGCGAACCCGGGCCTCGTCGCGACGAAGCTGCAGGCGGGCAAGGACATCAGGATCCCCGTGGCGGCCGCGAAGGCGCCCGAATTGCCGTCGGAACCCGTGAGGAGCGCCGCCGGACCGCTTCCCGGCACGCCGACGCCCACTGCGTCCGAGCGGATCTACGTGGTCAAGAAGGGCGACACGCTCTCGTCGATCGCGTCGCGCGAGATGGGCTCCGCCAACAAGTGGCGCGAACTGCTCACCGCGAACGACGACGTGCTGCACGGGTCGACCGCGCTGAAACTCAACACGAAGCTGCGCATCCCCGCGGGCGCGAAATCGACGAACACTCTGGCCGATCCCGCTCCGGCGACGGGCGCCCCGAGCGTCCCGCCCGTTTCGGCGGAGACCCCGTCCGCCCCGCTCGCCCCGGCGGCGGGCGAGCGCGAATACGTCGTCAAGTCGGGCGACTCGCTCTGGCTCATCGCCAGGAACGAGATGGGTTCCGAGAAGTTCCTCCCGGCGCTGCGCTCGGCGAACGCCGGAGTCCTCGGTGGCTCCGACAGCCTCAAGGTCGGCACCACTCTGAAGATCCCGGCCGCGAAGTAGTGTCCCCCGCCTGACGTTCGGTCGCAGTTCAGGCAACCGTCGCGAGCTGGCCGCCCCGCGGCAGTTGGCCGGATCTCTTCGGCCGATGCTGCGTTGCCCGCCCTTCCCTTACGACCATCCAGGTCGCCTTCCGGGCTGGCGGCGCGAGACCGTCCGCAGGACGGTCTCGTACGGCCCGCCGCCATGGCCTCGCCTCGGCCGAAGATCTCTCGGCCAACTGCTCGCGAACTTCAGACGGGGGACACCAGCCTCCTCCTCCTGCACTCCATCGAATGGGCTCAAGTCCTGCTTGGGCCCATCTCGATTCAGGAGACGTACAATCCGGTTCCGCGAACGGCTTCGTTCCGAGGGAGTCCACATGTTCCGCAGCATCGCGCTCGCTTTCGCTCTCGGCGTTTCGTCCGCGGCGTACGCCGCCGAGGGCGACGAGCCTGCCGGACCGCCGGCCGAGGCCCCGGCTGCGAAGCCCGCTGAGAAGGCGGACGAGGCGTTCAAGGCCCGTGTGAAGCTCGGCAACGGCCGCTCGGTTACGGGCGTCGTGAAGGTCGCGGGTTCGTGGGAGCGTCGCGACGCGAAGACCGGCTGGACCGCGTGCGGCAAAGACGATCCCGGCGCGTGCGTCCGGATCTGGAACGTCAGCGGCCGCGCGGGCTTCGTCACGCTTCCCGCGAAGGACGTCGCTTCGATCGAGAACGATGGCGCGCTCGACGCCGATGGCCTGAAGAAGATCGCCGACGACGCCGCAGCCGCGGACAAGCGTGCCGCCGATGCGGGCGAGAAGCAGCGCAAGGCGCGCCAGGACAGGCGCGCGGCCGAAACCGCCGCCGCCGAGAAGGCCGTGGGCGAGGCGGTCGCGAAGCAGCAGGCCGCCACCGACGAGGCCCGTGCGAAGGTCGACAGCGACCTGCTCGCGAAGTTCCCGCCCGAGGAGTGGAGCGCGGAGCGCCGCGACGAGATCGGACACCGCGAGCTCATCATGAAGCTGATGCCGACCGACAAGGAGCGCGAGTTCGTCGCCAACTACGACGCGTGGGCGCGCGCCGCCGCGGCGGCGAAGGCCGAAGCGGACGCGAAGGCCGCCGCCGAGGAGAAGACGAGGAAGGACGCGGAGGGCGCCAAGAAGGGCGTGCCCGCGAAGAAGTAGCCTCGCCGCGCGCCGCGCGCCGCCGCGACCCCGTCCCGAGCACGCCGTGGTAACCTCGCGCCCGATGTCGCAACGCCTCGCACGGATGCTGCTGCTCCTGCTGGCGTTCGCCTCGACCGCGTCCGGCGCGTTCACGACAGCGCTCGATCCGGTGATCGAAGAGGTGCTCGAGCGTCGCGCCGCGATCACCCCGCCCGTCCCTGCGGAACTGCGCGTGTACCGCGCGCTCGGCCGCGTCGCCCGCGAGTTCGCCGCGGCGTCGGGCTCGTTGGCGGACGACCTCGCGGTGGCCGAGCGCGCCGCGCGGCGCATCGACGACGAGTTCCGCCGCGATCCGGACCTCCCGCGCCTGATGGCGACCGCCGTCGACGAACTCCTCTCGGCGGCGCAGGCCGAGCGCACCCGGCTCGCCCTCTGGATTGGCCGCCTCGACGACCCCGCCGGCGAACCGCGCCTCGCGCGCGGACTCGACGCCGCGCTGCTCCATCTCGACCGCGCCGCCGCGAACGTGCGCGTCGCATCGAGGGCCCGCATCGCCCGGCGGGGCTGCCTGCGACTGGAACGCGCGCGCGCGGACCTCGGACTCGTCGGCGACCCGCCGCCGCCCGAGCCCGTGCCGCCGATGCCCGTCTTCGCCATCTCCGACGTCAACCCGGCGTCGCCGACTTCGGGCGCGCTCGTCTCGCCGCGGGACTACGTGGACAAGATCTCCGCGTGGTACTTCGGCCGCGCGGGTTGAGGCTACTGCCGGAGTCAGTTCGACTCCCTCGACGCGATGCAGGCCGAGATCCTCGCGGCGAACCCGGCCTCCGAGATCCGCATCCTCGGCATCAACCAGACGGGGCAGGAGGCGTACAACGACCTCGCCGTCGCCGGGAATTCGATCCCGTGGCTGCAGGACGCGGCCGACGCCGCGTGGGGCGGATGGGCCGTCACGTACCGGGACGTCGTGATCCTCGACCGCACGAACGGCAAGGTCTCCATCTTCAACCTGACCGAGCACGACATCACCCAGCCCGCCGATTACGCGGCGCTCCTCGCGCTCCTCAAGTCCGCCGCCGGGGAGTGAAACGGGGCCCCGCGGTGCCCGCCTGCGTAGACTCCGCCGCCTCATGAGCTCCTGCACCACGTATCGGCGGATCGTCAGCGGCGAGGCCGGCGGACTCGGTCCGTCGATCGCCCGCGGCGCCCTCTGCCTCCTCTCGAAGCCCTACGGCCTCGCGGCCTCGCTGACCGAGATCGCGCGGTCCGGCCAGGACGCGACCGACGTCGGCCTGCCCGTGATCGCCGTCGGCAACATCACCGTGGGCGGCACCGGCAAGACGCCGTTCGTGGCGTTCGTCGTCTCCGAGCTCCTGGCCCGGAAGCGGCGTCCGGTCATCCTCTCGCGCGGCTGGTGCGCGGACGAATCGGGCACCAACGACGAGGCGAAGCTCCTCGCGCGCCTGCATCCGGGCGTGATCCACCTGCAGGGCAAGGATCGCGTCGCGAACGCGAAGCACGTGGCCGACGCCCGGCTCGGCGACGTGATCGTGCTGGACGACGCGTTCCAGTACCAGGCGCTCGCGCGCAAGCTGAACGTGTGCTGCATCGACGCGACGAACCCGTTCGGATACGGCTCGGTGCTCCCGCGCGGGCTCCTTCGCGAGCCGATGGGCGGGCTCTACCGCGCGCGGCCGGTCGTCATCACGCGCGCCGAACTCGTCGCCCCGTCGACGATCGAGGCGATCAAGGCCGAAGTCCTGACGCACAACCCGTACGCGAAGTTCGTCGTCACCCGGATGAAGCCGACGGCCTTGCGCGACGTCACGAACGGCGGCACGTGCGACCCGTCTTCGCTGAAGGACCACCAGGTCCTGCTCGCGAGCGGCATCGGAAACCCCGGCGCCTTCGCCCGCGACGTCCGCCTCCTCGGCGCGCGCGTGCGCGACCACGTGGAGAAGGGCGACCACCACGACTGGACGGCGGCCGAGGTGACGGCTCTCGCGAAGAAGGCGGCGGCACTCGGCGTGAAGAGCGTCGTCACCACGGCGAAGGACGCCGTGAAGCTCGCGGCCCTCGAGTGGCCGTCCGACGCCCCGCCGCTCGGCGCGCTCGACGTCGAGATCGAGATCAGGGAGGGCGCGGACGCGTGGAAGGCGCTCCTCGACGAGGCGCTCACGTAACTGTGTCCGCGCCGCACGCGGCCGAGTCGCCCGCGCCGTCCCCGTCGCTCCGGCACCGCGCCGAGTACGTCGCCCTGCGGGCGTTCGCCGGACTCGTCAGGCTGCTGGGACTCTCCGCCGGATACGTCCTCGCGAGATGGGCCGGGAGCGCGATCCACGCCGTGGACCGGCGCCACCGGCAGATCGCCCGGGCGAATCTCCGCGAGAGATTCCGCGCCGCGGACGGCGAACCGCTCCCGAAGGCCGAGGTGCGCCGCATCGCGCGCGACTCGTTCCGTCACCTCGTGTGCTGCGCGGTGGAGATCCTGCATCTCTCGCGCGAATCGGAGCGCCGCGGTCTCTCGAAGATCGTCACGCTCGGCGGGCGCGAGCACTTCGACGCCGCGATCGCGGGAGGCAAGGGCCTCATCCTCGCGACCGCGCACATGGGCAACTGGGAGGTGATGGGCGCGATGTGCCGGGAGCTCGGCGTGCCGTTCACGACGGTCTACCGCCCGCTCGACAACCCGCTCCTCGACCGCTGGATCCGAACGACCCGCGCCAGCGTGGGCCAGGCGATGGTGCCGAAGGCGGGCGCCATGCGGCCGCTGCTCAAGGCGCTGCGGGGCGGCGGCATGATCGTGCTCCTCGTCGACCAGGACGCCCGCGGCCACGGGGTGTTCGCGCCGTTCTTCGGGGCGCCCGCCTCCACGA
This sequence comes from Planctomycetia bacterium, assembly GCA_031404455.1. Lineage (GTDB taxonomy): Bacteria > Planctomycetota > JAJSAM01 > JAJSAM01 > JAJVHW01 > JANNHP01. The sequence goes on from JANNHP010000421.1 coordinate 18,593, forward strand.
TTCCGACGCCCGCGGAACTCGCGCTGCGCACCGGGGCCACGATCCTCACCGGCGCCTCGGTGCGCACGGGACCCGGCTTCCGCTACGACGCGAGTTTCGAACCGCCGATCGAGGTGAAGGACACGGGAGACCACCCGGCCGACCTCCTCCGCATCACCACCGAGATCAACGCGCGCATCGAGGCTCTCGTCCGCCGGGCGCCCGAGCAGTGGCTCTGGTCGCACCGCCGGTGGAAGACGAAGCCGCCTGCGTGAGGCTGAGCGGACGTCTGCGGTAATCCTCTCCCCGCGCCGAGAACCAAGCTCGTAGAGTCGCGCGCCGATTGAGCGACAGCGGCGACGCAACACCCAAGCCCCCGCGCGAGGAACCGTTCGACCTAGGGAAGGTCGTCACGCGGCCCATCGCGAAGATGCGGCACCTCGTGCGCGTCGCGCAGTTCGGCAAGGTCGTGCCGCCTTCGGCCTCGGCGAAGGATCTCCTCGACTCGCTGCCCGACGTGCTCGGCGCGCGCGACCTGCGCGCGCTCGCCGGCCACGTGGCGCGCGCGCACCGCGGCGGACACGGCGTCGCGCTCGCGATGGGTGGCCACGTGGTGAAGACGGGCTGCGCGCCGGTCGTCCTCGACCTCGTGAGGCGCGGGATCGTCACGTCGCTCCACCTCGCCGGATCGACGGCGATCCACGACTTCGAGATCGCGCACTCCGGCGAGACGAGCGAGGACGTCGCGGAGGGTCTCGCCGAGGGCCAGTACGGGATGGCGGACGAGACCGGGAGGGCGTTCCTCGAAGCGTCGGCCCGTGCGAAGTTGGAGGGCATCGGGCTCGGACGCGCGCTCGGCCTCGCGATCCTCGAAGCGAAGATGCCGCACGCGAACATGAGCTTCCTCGCCGAGGCGGCTCTCCGCGGGATCCCGTGCACGGTGCACGTCGCCGTCGGCACCGACACCGTCCACATGCACCCCGCGTCCGACGGCGCCGCAATGGGCGAGGCGACGCACCAGGACTTCCGCATCGCGTGCACGGTCGCGTCGAAGCTCGACCACGGCGTGTGGATCAACGTCGGCTCCGCGGTGCTCTTGCCCGAGGTGTTCCTCAAGGCGATCACGGTCGCGCGCAACACGGGGCACGCGGTGGAGGACCTCACGACCGCGAACTTCGACATGCTCACGCACTACCGCCCGACGACGAACGTCGTCCGCCGTCCGGCGAAGCGCGGCTTCAACCTGATCGGTCAGCACGAGATCCTGCTGCCCCTCTTCCGCATGGCCGTGCTCGCGGAGCTCGGCGCGTGACCGACCTCGCGCGACTCGTCCGCGATCTCGGCCGCCCGACGGTCGTCGTCGTCGGCGACGCGATGCTCGACCGTTACGTGTTCGGGAACATCTCGCGCATCTCGCCCGAGGCGCCGATTCAGATCCTGCGTGTGGCGCGCGAGGAGGAACGGCCGGGCGGCGCGGCGTCCGTGGCGCTCGACCTCGCCGTGCTCGGCGCCAGGGCCCGGCTCGTGGCCTACGCCGGCGACGACGACGCGGGCCGCGCGCTGCGCAAGCTGCTGCGCTCGTCGGGCATCGACGCCGCGGCGCTCGTGGAGACGCGCGGCCGCCCGACGACGCTGAAGTCGCGCATGGTCGCGCGCGGCGCATCGCACTCCGTCAGCCAGCAGGTGCTGCGCGTGGACCGCGAGGACACGACCCCGTTCCCGGCGGGCGCCGAACGCAAGCTGCTCGCTGCGTTCCGCCGCGCGCTGCGCGGGGCCGACGCTGTCGTCGTCTCCGACTACGCGAAGGGCGTGGTGTCGGAGGCCGTGGCGAAGGCGGTCATCGCGGCGGCGCGCCGCGCGAAGGTGCCGGTCGTCGTCGATCCGAAGGGGCGCGACTACGCGCGCTATCGCGGCGCGACCGTGATCACGCCGAACCGCAAGGAGACGTTCGAGGCGACGGGCATCGACCCGACGGGCGCCGCGGGCGCCGAAGCCGCGGGCCGGCGGCTCATCGAACTCACTGGCGTCGAGGCGGCCGTCATCACGCTCGACAAGGACGGCATCGCGATCGTCCCGCGACGCGGTGCGCCCGAGATGGTGCCGACGACGCCGCGCGAGGTGTTCGACGTGACGGGCGCGGGCGACGTCGTCGCGGCGGTGCTCGGACTCGCACTCGGCGACGGCCGCTCGCTCTCGGACGCGGTGCACGTCGCGAACGTCGCGGCGGGCGTAGAGGTCGGGAAGGTCGGCGCGGCGCCGGTTTCGCGCGAGGAGATCCTGCACGCTCTCGGAGCGGCACCCGCGGCGGCGCACCGCGTCGTGGACGTGGCGACGCTCCGCCGTGAGCTCGCGCCGATGCGCGCCGCCGGGCGCAGGGTCGTCTTCACGAACGGCTGCTTCGACATCCTGCACGCCGGCCACGCGCGCTACCTCCACGAGGCGCGCCGCGAGGGCGACGTGCTCGTCGTGGGGCTGAACTCCGACACCTCGGTGCGGCGGCTGAAGGGCGAGGGACGTCCGGTCGTCTGCGAGTCGGATCGCGCGGAGCTTCTCGCGTCGCTCGACTGCGTGGACTACGTGGTCGTGTTCGGCGAGGACACGCCGCTGCGCCTCATCCGCGAGGTCGAGCCCGACGTCCTCGTCAAGGGCGAGGACTGGAAGGAGAAGGGCGTCGTCGGCCGCGACGTCGTCGAGGCCCGCGGCGGGAAGGTCGTGCTGGTGAAGCTGCTGGCGGGACGGTCCACGACGTCGATCGTCGATCGGGTGCGGGGGCGGTCGTGACATGCCTTGGTAGGGGCGACCCATGGGTCGCCCGCCGTGGATGTCACGACGACGAACGCGTTCCCGACACAACGGTCTTTCCGGGGGCGGCGGCGGGCGACCCAAGGGTCGCCCCCCCCCCCGCGCGCAACCACCGGGGAGCCAATACCC
>JANNHP010000422.1:0-3726 GCA_031404455.1 Planctomycetia bacterium
GCGGCACGCTCTCGCTCTTCCTCGACGCGCAGGGCAAGACGTACGCGCAGTACCTGCTCGCGGCCGAGATCGAGGTGGACGACGCGCTCCTCGTGGGACTCCCAGCGTGACGCATCCTGTCGTCGCGCGACTGCACGAGCGAGCGTACGCCGCGGGAAAGCGGATCGTCTTTCCCGAGACAACGGACCGGCGCGTGATCGAGGCGGCGGGCTGGCTTCGCGGCGACGGACTCGCCGAGCCGATCCTGCCCGACCCGGCGCTCGTCGCGGCGAAGCGCGAGCGGTACGCGACGATCTACTACGAACGTCGTCGCCACAAGGGCGTCACCGTCGAACAGGCGCTCGACGCCGTCGCCGACCCGCTGCTGTTCGCCGCGCTGATGGTGCAGGCGGGCGACGCCGACGGTTGCGTCGGCGGATGCGTCGCGACGACGGCCGACACCGTGCGCGCGGCGATCCTCGGCATCGGTCCCGCGCCGGGCGTCGCGACGGTGTCGTCGTTCTTCGTGATGGCCTTCCCCGACGGCCGGTCGTTCATCTTCACGGACTGCGGCGTGGTCCCGGACCCGACGTCCGAGCAGCTCGCCGACATCGCGATCGCGGGCGCCGCGCGCGCGCGCCTCTTCCTCGAGACCGAGCCGCGCGTCGCGCTGCTGAGCTTCTCGACGAAGGGCAGCGCGTCGCATCCCGACGCGGCGAAGGTCGTCCGCGCAACGGAGATCGCCCGTTCGAAGCGTCCCGATCTCTGCGTCGACGGAGAACTGCAGGGCGACGCGGCGCTCGACGCCGCGGTCGCGGCGAAGAAGGCGCCCGGCAGTCCCGTCGGGGGCCGCGCCAACGTGCTCGTCTTCCCCGACCTCGGCGCAGGGAACATCGCCTACAAGCTGGCGCATCGCCTCGGCGGTGCCGTCGCACTCGGCCCGGTGCTGCAGGGACTCGCGAAGCCGATGAACGACCTCTCGCGCGGCTGCACGGCGGACGACATCGTGGACGTAGCGTGCATCACGGCGATCCAGGCGAGCGGCTGAATCGCGCGTCCGTCACTCAGTACCGCAGCGGACTGAGCCAGCGTCTCGGTAGGGGCGGACCCCTGTGTCCGCCCCACGTCGAGGGGGCGCGCAGGTCGGGCGGACACGGGGGTCCGCCCCTACCGAGAGTTGCTGATTCGCCGTTCCGTCCCGTTCAGCGTTCGACCGCTTCGCGACGCAGGAGATCGCTCGCTTCCGCGAGCTCGCGGCGCTCGGCGGGCGGCAGGTTCTCGACGCCACCGACCTCGTTGATCCGGTCGAGGAGCTGATCGATGCGCTCCTGGATCTTGCGGCGCTGCGCCTCTTCCCCGCGGCGCGCCTCCGCGGCCCGGCGCTCGCGGCGCTCCTCGGCGCGCGAGAGGCGCTCGGACTCGGCGACGCTGTCCTTCCAGGAGTCGTCGCCGCGGCCGGGCTTCCACGACTCGACGCGCTCGGCGGGCGCCGCCGCCTGCTTCGCCGCCGCTTCGAGCTGACGGCAGGCGAGGAAGCTGGCGACGCCGATGCACACGGCGAGCGATCCGAAGACCGTTGCCGCGAGTCCGCGCCCGTGGACCGCGAACAGGAGACCGAGGCCGAGGATCGCGATCACGAGCGAGAGCCCGTAGCCGAGGTGCGCGGTCCAGAGCGACGCCTTCTGCACGGTCATCCGGACCGAGAGGAACCCGCGCAGCACGCGGCCGCCGTCCATCGGATAGCAGGGCAGCACGTTGAACGCGAGGAGCGCGACCTGCCACGCGGCGAACCACTGGTAGGCCTCGGCCCAGTGCAGGGAGCTCGTGTGCAGCGCGGCCAGGTTGCCGACGTCGAAGAGGAAGTACGGCACTCCGAGCGCGATCACCCAGAGCGACTGCGTCACCGGGCCTGCGATCGCCGTCAGCGTCTCCGCGGCGGGCGAGCGCGCCGGCGATCCCGGGTGGACGAGACCTCCCGCGATCGAGAGGGACACGCTCCGCGCGGGGACGCCGAAGCGCCGCCCGAGCGAGATGTGCGCCATCTCGTGCGTCCAAACCGTCAGGTAGAGGGCGACGGTCCACGGGATTGCCCAGATCGCCGCGGCCTCGGCGCCGAACCCGCCCTCGAGGAAGAGACCGAACATCAGGAAGGGCACGAGGACGAGCGTCCAGTTGGCGCGCACGTCCACGCCGAAGGCGCGGAAGAGCGGCCAGGAGGCGTTCATCAGCCTCTGCGTTCGGCTCGGCGTCACATCGTCCCGGGTCACGGAGTGGACCTCCGGTCCCAGGGTACAGCGACTTGACTACTCCCGAAACCCCAAGACCACGAGCAGGCACGGCCCGCCGGCGATCACGTTGATGCCGAGGACCTTCGCCCGGGAGATCGCCGCGTCGCTCTCGGCACCCGGCTGCATCCAGAGATGCCGGATTCCGAGCCTGCCCGCCTCCTCGACGACCATCTCCGTCACCTTCGGCGGCGTGATGACCGACACGGCGTCCGGCCGGCCGGGGATGTCGGAGAGCGACTTGTAGGCCTTCTTCCCCTCGACCTCCGGGTCCTTCGGATTGACGGGGACGACCTCGCGCCCGTGCTGCAGGTAGCAGCGCAGCACCTTGTTGCCGTACTTCGTGCGGTCGGTCGACGCGCCGACGACGGCGAAGTGGGTCTCTGCGAGGAAGGACTGGATGGGGTCCATGGGGCGGCTCCTTCGTTCGGAGCGAGAAGGTAGCTTCCGTTCGTCGTCCCGGCGAGAGCTCGCGAGGAATTCGAAGTTCAGATGTACGAATCGAGCCGCTCGGCGTATGACCTGAGCACGGGGCGGTACCGACCGACTGGCGCGAACGTGATGCCGACGCTCGCAGGCGTTCGGTGACACGCTGCGCGCCGGCTCGGGGGATACCGCCGTGAACGATGTCGCACTGACGCTCGAGTGGATGGTCGATCGGCTCGCGAACGACCGCGCCACGGCGTGGGCCGAGCTACGCGTTCAGTGCCATCGCTCCGCATCGCGTCTCGCTCGACGCTGGCGGCTCCAAGGCGCAGACGTGGAGGACGTCGGCGACACCGTGCTCCTGCGCGCCGTCGTGGACGACTACGCGGCGCTTCGAAGGGGCGACCGCTCGGCGCCGCTGGCCGCGTGGCTCACGGGAGTCGCGCGGAACGTGATCCGCGAGAGACTGCGCGACGAACGCGGCCGCAGCCCGGTTCGCGTGGAGGAATTGCCTGATCGAGAACGCAGCGACGATGCGGAGCACTTTGCGCCCGATCGGCGCAGAATTCACCTCGACGACCTCACTCGCGCGCAGCGGTCCGTCGTCGCGCCCCTGCTCGAAGGACTTTCCGAACGCCGCGTCGCGATGGAACTCGGAATCACCCGAGACCGAGTCCACGACGTGAAGCGCCGCGCGATGACGCGGCTTCGGTCCGAAGGAACTCTCGTTCCGGAGCATTCAGCAACCGCCCGGTCGTGGGCCACTGCGGCCGCCCGGTTCGCGCTGGACCAGGGCGACGAAGTCAACGCGCGGGTGCTGGAACTCTTCGCGGTCGGGGTGACACGGGCGCAGATCGCCCGGCAGACGGGACTGACGATCGTCGCGGTGAAGGAGCGCCGTCACCGGCGCCGTCCGGGGCGCTGATCATCGACCCGGATTCGGCGAGGGCGGGGGGGCGCCCGCCCCCCCCGCCCACAAGGACGTCAGGAAACACAAGGAGTTATGGAAGTAGAACGTAATAGTCAGAGTATATGT
>JANNHP010000423.1:0-12919 GCA_031404455.1 Planctomycetia bacterium
CGCCTCGTTCGCGAGACGCTCCAACTGAGGCGCCGACTTCGCGAACAGTTCGTCCCACTTGCGCTCGGACTCGATCTCCTCGAGGAGCAGGCTCGCGAGACTGTCCTGCTCCCGCGCGGGCAGCGCCGATGCCTTGCGGAACGCCTTCTCGAGCAGTTTCGTCATGGCCGGGAGGATAGCACGCGCTCGGATGTCATGACCTACCGCGGCATGCGGGACGACCAGACGTTGCCGTCCTGCGCGCGTGCGCCGTCGCCGGTTTCGCCGGAGATCGAACGCAGTCCACCGTGGACGAACGCCGCGCCGGGATCGGGCCCCTGGTCGCCGGTGGAGCGCGAGTCTTCCGTCCAGAGGACGACCCCGTCCTGGTCGATGAAGAGCGTCGTGGATCCCGTGCGGCCGTGCTCGCTGGGCCATGCGTACGCGCACCACCTTCGCGCGGCGAGCGCCGGGGCGACTCGATCCGTCGCCGAATCGCGCACCGCCCGCGGCGGCCGCGGCGGCGTTGCCGGTGCATCGGGATCGCAGCAGCGTTTGCGCTGCGGTCCCGGGGGCTCGGGCGGCGGACCGAACTCGTGAACGCCGTCGCCCGCCGAGTCCGGAAGCCAGACGCGTATCCGGTAGCCGCTGCGCCCGACGGTCCCGTCCGCACGCGCCGTACGGTAGGCCCCGGAGAGCAACGGCGGATTGAGGAACACGATTCCGCCCGGCAGAGCCGTGGCGCCACTCAGTTCGGAGAGATACGCGAACTCGCCGACTCCGTCGCGATCGAGATCGACGCGCGCACGACGCTGGAACTCCTGCTCGCTGGACCAGATGTTCCGCAGCGAGGCCGCGACTCGTACGTCGTTCCGGCAGCCCGTCGAGCGCGTCCAGGGCAGCGCGAGCGCAGCCGATGCGATGACCGCGACTGCGACGAATCCGAGGAGGGCAGCCTGTCGCTTCATCTTCCTGAACATCGGCACCCGCCGAGGCAGGGCTTCAGTCGTCACCCGACGTCAGTCGCGCTCGGTCGTCGTCGTGGTGGTCGTCCCGAGGTAGATCCTCGCGTCCCGCTTGAGCGCCACGAGCGCGAACACGTATCCGCCGAGGAGGCTGAGCGCGCCGATGACGACGCGCCAGAGGATCGACTCGTCGGCGGCGTCGATCGCGAGCGCCACGCCGACGAACGCACCGGGCGCGATGAACCCGGCGGCGATCCGGTACGGCATCGTCGCGCCGATGTTCAGCCAGCGCCGGGTGACGTTCGTCGTCATGTGTTCGATCCTATCAGTCGTTCCGCACGCGGCACCGGCCGGGTTCCGTCGCCGCCCGGCCTCCGCGATACACAGCCGCTGAGCGCCTCGCTCAGCGGCTGGCGTGGACGATCCCGTACCCGTCCCGGACGTCGAGGGACGCGCCGCCGAAGACGCCGCGAACGATCTTCGCGTGCTCGTCGGCGGCCGCACCCTCCTTCACCACGAGCGCGATGCGGCCGCCGCGGCGCAGCAGCGAGTGCGCCTTCTTCACGAACTGGGTCGCGATGCGCCACTGACTGAAGTACGGCGGGTTGGTGACGCAGAGCGAGTAGCCGCCGCGCTCGGGAATGGGAACGTCCTCCACGTCTGCGCGGACGAGCACGTCCACGCGATCGGCGACGCCGGCGCGCTCGGCGTTGCGGCGCGCGCAGCCCGCCGCGCGGGCGTTGCTGTCCACGAGCACCACGCGCGCATCGGGCATCCGCCGCGCGACGTAGATGCCGAGCACGCCGGAGCCGGCGCCGAGATCGAGGACGTGCGTGGCGTTCCGAGGCTCCAGCCACTGTGCCAGCGCCCGCGTGCCGCGGTCGATCGCGCCGTGCGAGAACATGCCGGGGCGCGTCTCGATGTCGAGCGCGGTGTCGCCCGAGCCGTCGGCATGGACGATCCGCGCGCGGACGACGTGCGAGTGGTCCGACTGGCTCGGCCTCAAACGCTTGCGCTCGGCATAGAAGCACGCTCCGCGGATGCCGCGCTGCGCCGCCGGCGTGGAGTTGCCGAAGACCTTGTCGATCGCCTTCTCGAGCGCGTCGGGCTTGCCCTCCGTCGAGGCGATGAGACGTCCGCCGACGGCGAGCCGGTCGTGCGCCGACTCGAGGAGGTCGCGCATGAGCAGCGCTTCGGAGTTGCGCGGGAAGGGCAGCGCGATGACGTCGAACGGTCCCTCCGGCAGGTCCTCCTCGACGACGACCTCGACGTCCGTCGCGCGGTTGCGCCCGAGCACGCCCTTCACTTTCGCGCCGACGTAGGCGTCGAAGTGGCACCACGCGAGCGACGCCTCGGGCCAGATCGCGCGAGCCGCGATCGCGACGGCGCCCTCGGTGTCCATGCCGAAGAGCGCCCGCGCCGGCGCGCGCTTCGGCAGCGCCTCGACGAGGAGCGCCGTCTCGCGGCGCAGTCCGCGCGGGCTGACGAACGCGACATCGCCGCCGCGGACGGAGTCGACGCGCGTGGACTCGGAGGCGCCCATGCCGAGGCGGAAGGTCCTCGTGCCGGGCGTCGCGACGGCCGTTCGGACGGGCTCTGGGCGTGCAGTTTTCTTCAATGGATCTCCATCCGGCGAGTCGCAGTCAGTACGTGAGGGAGAGCCCGTTCTCGCGCGGAACGACGGTGGTCGTGCCGAAGAAGCCGTCGTCGCCGAGCCGCAGCGTGACTTCGAGCGCACTTGCGGCGAGGACGTCGGTCGTCGTCGCGACGACCATCGAGAACGTGCCCTTCGCCGAGTCGACGACGAGCTTCCGCAGCGTCGATCCCGACTTGAAGGTGCGCTTCGCGCCGAGTCCGGTCATCGACGACACCGCGTTGCGGAACCTGAGGTCGCCGAGCGAGACCTCGAGCGTGCCCGTGCCGTACGGCGTCCCCGGCGTGACGATCCGCCCCCTCACCGTGACGAGTGCCGTGCCCAGCGAGACCTTCGTGGCGATCGCATCGACGCGGAAGAGGCCCGACACGGGCTTCGTCGTCGCGCCGGTGAACGCGGACTTCCTGACCGGCACCGTCTCCTCGACGATCGCGCCGCCGACCGCCAGCTCGACGCGCGCCGTCGCCGGGAGCGCCGCGGGCAGATCGAAGCCGGTCACCTTCGCGGAGACGAGCGTCCGCGACGTCCCGTCGATGCGGTAGGAGACGGCCGCCGGCGGGATCGTGACGCGCAGCAGTTCCGCGCGCAGCGCGTCGTCGGTCGTCAGCCGCAGCTCGCAGGGACGGCTCGGATCGAGCAGCACGCTGCCGGTGTCGACCTCGGCCTTGAACGTCAGCGAGTCGGCGAGCGACTCCGGCACGTCCTTCACTTTCAGCTTCGTGACGAAGAGCGGCGTCGCCGCGCAGTGCAGCGTGCGGACCCACTGCGGGCGCACCTTCAGCGTCCACGAGTTCAGCGTGCCCTGGTTCCCCGGCACGGAGTCCTCGATCGCGAGCCGCCACGTCCCGGAGAGCTGCTTCCCGTTGAGCGCGGCGAGCGGTTCGCGCGGCGCGAGCGACGTGTCGAAGACGCCCGTGAGCCCCGCGCCGCCGGGCGCGTGGTCGAAGAGGACGACGCTCGTGCCGTCCGGGGCGAGGAGCGTGATCTTCAGCTCCGATCGTTCGGCGTGCGTCAGGTCCAGCGCGACTTCGACGTCGCCGGCGACGTCCGCGAGCTCTCCCGGAACCGGGATGCCCAGGGTCGTCTGGACCGTGCCGTTGTCCGAGAGGAGCAGCGCGGACGTCGAGGACGCCTCGACGAACGACGGCAACGCGGGTTCGGGCTCTCGCGTGAAGTCGAGCTTCACGTTCGCGCTGTTCACCTGCACGAACACGCTCTGGTTCCCGACGACCGCCGAGGGCGTCGCCGGCTGTCCCGCCGCCGTGACGTGGATCGTGCCCGTCGCGGGGATCGGCACAGCGTAGGCGCCGGTCGCGGTGCTGATCGCGAAGTGCTCGGAACCCTCGACGTCGATGCGGACGCCGGTGAGGCCCTCGCCCGGATCCCAGGCGCCGTCGCGGTCGAGGTCGTCGTAGCAGACGCCGGTGACGAAGTACTGCGGACTCCCGCTCGGCTTCGCGAAGTCGATGGTCACGACGCGCGGGCCGACGTCCGTGCTCGCGTTCGAGTCCTCGATCACGCCGACGCCGACCTCGCGGTAGTCGCGGTTCGGGGAGAGGTCGAAGCCCATCAGGTTCAGGCGGTGCCCGAGCGACGGCCGCGTCTCGCCGATGGGCACGCCCTGCCCCCAGTCGATCGCAAACCCTGCGTGCGCGTGGAGCATGGTCTCCGCGTACGAGAACACGCTCTCCGCGACCGACGACGCCGCGTAGCCGGCGTTCGTGACGCGCGTGAAGAGGCTGGGCTCGCCCGCCTCCATCACCTGGTGGCTCTGCTGGTCGTGCTGCCTGAGCAGCACGCTGTGAGCCCTCGCGGCGTCGATGAGCTTCGAGCTGAACGCGAGCGGCGGACGCGCGGGGTAGCCGAGGAACGCGGCGCGGTTCTCGGCGCGCGTCCACTCGACGCCAGGACGCTCTTGGAGGAAGAAGTCCACGGCCGACGTGATCCGCGGTGAGCCGTAGTCGGCGAAGACGCGGTCGCCCTCGTCGCGCGGGTTCATCCGTGCGCGGTTCATGAGCTCGAGGAGTTCCTGTTCGTCGTCGGTCGGCTCCCCCACCGACCACTGCACCGAGCCGGCGCGCGGCTCGAGCCGCGGCGGCGCGTGTCCCGTCGCCTCGACGGGCGGACCCGGCGCTCTTTCCTCCCGGCCGTCGCCGAGTGCCGGCCCGAACAGCGCCGCGGGAATGATCCACGCGCCCCGTCCCAGGACCCTGCGTCCGAGTTGCGACATGACGAAACCTCCGCTCGGGGGCATCCTATGCGAGGAAGTGAAACCCGCGCCGCGCTTCGCCGACCTCAGGATGGAGATGGTCGAGGACCAGCTCGTCGCCCGCGGCATCCACGACCCGCGAGTCCTCGACGCCATGGGACGCGTGCCGCGCGAGGAGTTCATGCCGCACGAGTCCGCGCACCTCGCCTACTCGGACCACGCGTTCCCGATCGGCGGCGGACAGACGATCTCGCAGCCGTACGTCGTCGCGCTGACGATGGAGTCGGCCGAGATCCGCGCCGACGACCGCGTGCTCGACATCGGCACCGGCTGCGGCTACGCGGCTGCGGTCGCGTCACTTCTCGCACGCGAGGTCTGGTCGGTCGAGCGCGACACGACGCTCGCCGTCGCGGCGCTCGAGCGCCTGAGGCGCCTCGGCTACCGCAACGTCCACGTCGCCGTCGGCGACGGCTCCTGGGGCTGGGCGGCGCACTGGCCGTACGGGGTCGTCCTCGCGGCGGCGGCGTGCCCGGAGGTGCCGACGATGTGGATCGCGCAACTCGCGCGCGGCGGACGTCTCGTGGCGCCCGTCGGCCCCCCGGACGCGCAGCACCTCGTGCGGGTCTCGAAGAGCTCGATGGGCCTCGTGCGACGGAAGCTCATCCCCGTGCGCTACGTGCCGCTCGTCATCGGCGACGGCGCGGACGACCTCGTCGAACTGCCTTAGGCGGGGACCGTCCACGAGCGCCCCGCATCGCCGGGGCCTGAGACTCGCGAACCTCGAGAGACCGAGCGATCGGGCCCGGTCGTCCGTCGCGCGGACGAAAACGGGCCCCAATCCGAGGGGCGCCGACGGTCGCCTCGAGACCGTCCGCAGGACGGTCTCGGACGGACCGGCGCCCAAGGTCGCGCGCACGAAGACGTCCGAAGGCCTTCTGAAAGCTCGTGGAGAAGCCGCGCATCGCGGTTTCTCCACGAGCTCTCAGAGGATGTCGAGGATCTCCTGCACCGCGGGCGTCAGCGCGTACCAGTCGAGGTCGGCGCCGATCGCGGAGATCCGGCGGCCCTCGGAGCGGTCGAGCAGGAGGCCGATCGCCACGGTCGCCATCGCACGGCCGATGTCGGGCGAGGACTTGTCGCGGAGCAACGCCGCGAGCGGCGCGTACGACTCGGCGCCGCCGATCCGGCCGAGCGCGACGGCGGCTGAACCCTGCACGAACACGCTGCCGCCGTCCTTCACGAGACCGAGGAGGATCGTCACCGCTTCGCGGTCGCCGAGCATGCCGAGCGAGTGCGCGGCCTCGCGCTGCATCGCGGGCGTCGGAGCGTCCTTGAGCATCGTGCGCAGCACTTGCGCACCGGCCTCGCGGTCGTCGAGGAGCCCGATGGCCGCCGCGGCGTGCGCGCGGACCTCGGGGTCGCCGCGCTCGCTCGCGATCCGGCGGACGATCGCCGCCGATTCGGCATCGCCGGAGAGCCCCACCGCGATGCAGAGCGCGCCGCGGAGGTCGGAGTTCGCGCGCTCGTCGAGGTCGCGGCGCAGGAACTTCGCGATCTCCGGGTCCTTGCCCCGGCGGGCGAGGATCCCGAGGCCGATCGCCGCGAAGGGCTGCTCGAGCGCGTCGCCGTTGTCGTACGCCCAGCGCAGTTCGCGCACCGCGCGCTCCGGCCCGCTTCGGGCCAGCGCGATCGCGGCCATGTTGCGGCAGCCGCGGTCCTTGTCGAGCCGCAGCGTGCGAGCCAGCAGTTCGGCGGTGACGGCGTCGTCGCCCGGGGCGAGCGCGCCGAGTGCCAGGACCGAGGCCCGGCGGACGTCCACGTCGTCGTCGAGCGCCGCCTCGCGCAGCGCGGGCACGGCGGCCGCGTCGCCGAGCCGGGCCAGCCCGTGCGCGGCGTAGACGCGGCGCGTCGTCTCCGCGTGCCGGGCCGTTTTCGGTCCGGCGAGGATGCGTTCGAGATCCTCGCGCACCATCGCGCAACGCGTCAGGCCGAGCGCGCTCGCGCCCGCGGCGGCGATGTCCCAGGTGGCGCCTGCGCTCCTGGCCGAGTCGAGGAGGAATGGCGCCGACGCGGCCTCGCCACGCAGGCCGAGCGCGTACACCGAGAACGCACGGAGCCGGTCGGGCGCGTGGACGTCGGACGCAACGAGTTCCAGCGCGGATCGCACGTTCGACGAGCCCGACTCGGAGGGCAGGAGACCGAGTCCGAGCGCCGCGCCCTCGCGCACCATCTGGCCGCGGCGAGCGTTCCCGAGCACCGCGAGGAGCGGCGCGGCGTCGGCGGGATCGCCGGCCTTGCCGAGCGCGATCGCCGCGCCGGAAGCGACGTCGTCGTCGGGGTCCGAGAGTGCCCGCGTCAGCACTTCCTGCGCCTCGGCGCGCCAGAGCTCGGCGCGAGGCTTCGCCGGCTGGCCCGAAGGCGTGGTGCTCGCGCGGTCGAGCACGCGGCCGTGCACGTCGACGATCGACAGGCGGTTGGACTGCCACCACCGCATCCAGTGCTCGAGAGGGATTCCGCCGGCCCCTTTCGTCTTCGGACGGTTCGGGTCGGTCCCGTTCGGGCCGGGCGTCTTCGGGCCGGGACCGCCGCCGCCGCCCGTCGTGGGTCCGCCGCTCTCGGGCGGCGAGCCGCCGCCGAGACCAGGTGTGCGCGGGCCGCCCGCGTCCCCGCCGCCGGTCGAGGGCCCCGCGCCGGTCGTCGGTCCGCCCGCGCCCTTGCCGCCGGGGGTCGTGGGACCGCCGCCTCCGCCCGCGCCGGTTCCCGTCTCGGGACCGCCGCCGCTGCCGCCGCCCGTCGTCGGCCCCTTCCCCGGATCGCCCGGTTCGGCCGGCGTCGTCGGTGCCGGAGGCGCGGGAGGGTCCGGATCCTTCGGCGGCGGAGGATCGTACGGGACTTTGCCGCCCTCCGTCGGGTGCTCGCCGGGAGGCGACGGAGGCGACGGAGGCTGGTACGTGCCGCCGTGCGCGTACGCGGTCGCGGCGAGCGCACCGATCACCACCGCCGCAGCGGATTGCATCGTCCTGCGCATGAGGCCGGCGCTCCTCCCGACCGGCCCCCCGCTGGGCACGGCAGGCCGGAGACTACCTGAGGCGACCCTGCCGTCAACGGCCGGGCTTGGCGTTCCGTGTCTTCCGGCGGCATCTCGGACAGACTTCGTCGGCCATGCACGCGTTCAAGAACCTCGTCGCCGGCATCGACCTCTCCAACGCCGACCGCCTCGTGGACGACGCCGCCCTCGCGCCCGCGAGCCGCGCCGCCCGGGACAAGGCGATCGCGCTCGCGAAGCAGTCGCAGGGCCGGGTCCATCTCCTGACGGCGCTCGACCTCGACGCCTACTCCGAGACGATCGTGCTCAAGAGCGGGCCGAAGGGCGGGCCTTCGATCCACGATCTCGCGACGCTCTACCTCGAATCCGCCGCCCGTCCGGCGCGCGCGGGCGGGGTCGAGACGACGACCGAGGTCGCCGTCGGACGACCCGCGGAATCGATCCTCGCCGACGTGCAGAAGAACCGCCGCGACCTGGTCGTCGTCGGCACCCGCGAGCGGTCCACGCTCGCGCGCAACCTGCTCGGCAGCACGGCACTCGCGCTCTTGCGCCGCTGCCCGGTGCCCGTGTGGGTCGCGCGGCGCGGCCACGACCACGGCGAGAAGGTCGTCCTCGCGTCGGTCGGGATCGGCGACCTCGCGGTGGACGTGCTGCGCGCGGCGCAGGCGATCGCGGCGGCGTCGGGCGCGGCGCTCCACGTGCTCCACGTCGTCGACCTCCCCGCCGCGGCGGTGCTGCGCGCGGGCGCGGCCGACCGCGAGACCGTCGAGTGGTACCGCCGCCAGCGCCGCGAGCGCGCGGAGGCCGAGGTGCCGCGTCTCGTGGCCGAGGCGCTCGGCGACGCGGCGCAGTGCTCCGTCCACCTCGTCGACGGCGAGACGGCCGACGCCATCCTCGACCACGCGCGGCGCCTCGAGGCCGACGTGGTCGTGCTGGGATCGGTCGTCCAGAGCGGCGTGAAGGCTCTCCTCCTCGGCAGCACCGCCGAGAAGGTGCTGCCCGCGCTCGAGACGTCGCTGCTCCTCGTCAAGCCGACGACGACGTCGCTGCCCGCGCACCGATGAGGATCGTGCCGGTCGAGGGCATCGACGACCCGCGGGTCGCCGATTACCGCTCGATGCGGCGTTTTGCGGCGCTGCGCCAGGGACGGCGTTTCGTCGCCGAGGGCACGCGCGTCCTCGTCCATCTGCTCGCGAGTCCGCTGCGGGTCCGCTCGCTCCTCCTCGAACCGGCGCAGTTGGAGATCTTCCGCGCGCAACTCGAAGCGAGGCCCGAGGCCGATCTCGACGTCTTCGTCACGTCGAAGGAGGAGGTGCAGCGCATCGTCGGCTTCCAGGTCCACCACGGCGCCATGGCCGTGGCCGACGAACCGGATGCGACCGATCTCTTCGAGTTTGCACGGGCGACGAAGGACCACGTGCTCGTGGCGCTCGACGGCGTGTCCGCCTCCGAGAACGTCGGCGCGATCGTCCGCAGCATGGCGGGTCTCGGCGCCGACGGGCTCATCGTGGACCGCGTCACGTGCGACCCGTACGTCCGCCGCGCGGCGCGCGTGTCGATGGGCGCCATCTTCCGCATGCCCGTGTGGCGCGTCGACGACCTCCCCGCGACGATCGCGCGTCTGCGCACCGAGTGCGGCACCCGCTCCGTCGCCGCGCACAACTACCCGCCCGTCGAGGATCTCGACCGCGCCGATCTCGCGGGCAACCTGCTCATCGCCCTCGGCAGCGAGGCGACCGGCCTCTCCCCCGCCGTGATCGCCGCGTGCGACCGCTCCGTGATGATCCCGATGCGCGGCGACTGGGGCTGCATCAACGTCGCGGCGGCAGCGGCGGCGTTCCTGTGGGAGGTCGCGCGGCGGCGGCGGTGAGTGTCAGCGCGGGTGCTTCGCGGCGTAGGTCCGCAGCATGTCGCGCAGCGCGTCCGTGATCTCCGACTGATAGCGATCTCGCAAATGAGGAACGGTGATCTCCGGCGCCCGCTTGTCCACCTCCTCCGCCAGCTCGGACATCTCCTCGGCGAGGCTCGGGGACAACCTGGTGAGTGCGACGTACCGGTACCGCTCCTCCCGTTCCATCTCCTCGTCGCGCCGCAAGGAGTCCTTCAGCACCTCGATCTCGAAGCGCATCCGATCGAGCAGATCGCGCTGACGGATCGCAGAGATGATCTCGACGGGCCTCGACTCTTCAGCCGGCAGTCGTTCCAGTGCCTGCACACCTTCAGCGGGACTCGTGTGCGACGGCGACTGCTCGATCGTCGCGCTCACCGGCGGTGAGTCGGCAGCGTCAGTGAACTCGTTCACCCCATCCCCAGCGCACGAAGCGGCGAGAAGGACCGCGAGCAATCCGAGACCGAAGCGACTGACGCGAGAGGCCATGGAGCCCTCCGCTCTCTCCATCGGCCGGACCGACATCGTTCGATGAGGCAGACCCCTCGGCGCGGCTACTTCCGCGCCGACGCGGCCGTCTTACGGCGACGCGCCGCGCGCTGAGAACGCGTCTTCGGAAGGCGGTCAGCGTAGTACTTCGCGGTGTTCTCGCGGTTGACCGCGCTCACGAGTGCCGGAAGCGGCTCATCGCCCCAGAGATCGTCGATGACGGTCCATGCGAACTCGCGGACGATCTCCGGCGGATCGTCGGGGGCGTTCAACAACTTGATCCGCGTTTCGCCGGAGTGCGGATCGTCGGGCATCGGACCCGTGATGACGCTCGTTCCCGGAAAGCGCTTCAGCAGCGCCTTGATCAGCTTCGCGATCCGCGGGTCCTTCATGCCGTCACCTCTTCGACGAACGCCCGAACACCCTCGACGCAGGCTGCAAGACGTCCCGGCGCGATCGAGTCGTCGTCGTAGTCCGCCATGACGCGCAAGTCGCGCATCGAATCGAACAGCGCTCGATCGGATCGCCGCCCGCGCACGAGAGAGACATTGTTCATCACCACGACGTGGCTCCACTCTACCGCTCCGCTCTGGAGCCGGCCAGGCGTCCAACTTCGTCGCGTCAGCGCGTGCACCGCAGCCTGGAACATCGCGTAGTAGTACCGGCTCGCCGCCGCGTCGGGGAGGCCGAGTGCCGCGAGGGCTTCGCCCGCCCTGAGGTTGTTGCGCGCCTTGTCTTTCAGCATGAGCCGACAACACAAGGACTGTCCGGACGGCCGAAAGGTGGCAACTGCGACCGCAGAATTCGCGAGAGCGCGACCGAGTGTGGAACGACCGCGCGGCTACTTCGCCTTCGCTTTCACGCCCACGCACGTGTAGTCGAACCCCTTCGACGGCAGGTCGTAGCTCACGTAGCAGTTGCGGCCGTCGAAGATGACCGGCTTCTTGAGCAGGCTCTTGATTCGGTCGAAGTCCGGGTGGCGGAACTCGTTCCACTCGGTGAGGACGAGGAGGGCGTCGGCGCCGTCGATCGCCTCGTAGTTCTTCTTGCAGTACGTCACGCGGTCGCCGAAGTGGTGCTTCCTCGCCTCCTCCATCGCGACGGGATCGCAGACGCGCACCTTCGCGCCGCGTTCGAGGAGTCCGTTGACGACGACGATCGACGGCGCCTCGCGCATGTCGTCGGTCTGCGGCTTGAAGGAGAGCCCCCAGACGCCGAACGTGCGGCCTGCGAGATCCGCGCCGAAGTGCGCCTCGATCTTGCGCAGGATCCAGCGCTTCTGCGACTCGTTGACGTCCTCGACGGCCTTCAGCACCTTGAAGTCGTAGCCCGCGGCCTCGGCCGTCTTGACGATCGCCTTCACGTCCTTCGGGAAGCACGAGCCGCCGTATCCGATGCCGGGGAAGAGGAACGACGGCCCGATGCGCGCGTCGAGCCCGATGCCGCGGCGAACCTGGTCAACGTTGGCGCCGACCCGCTCGCAGACGTTGGCGATCTCGTTCATGAAGCTGATGCGCGTGGCGAGCATCGCGTTCGCGGCGTACTTCGTCAGCTCGGCACTCTCGACGTCCATGCAGACGATCGGCTTGCCGGTGCGGACGAACGGCGCGTACAGCTCCTTCATGATCTCGGCCGTGCGCGGGTCGTCGCAGCCGACGACGACGCGATCGGGCTTCATGAAGTCGTCGATCGCGGCGCCTTCCTTCAGGAACTCGGGGTTGCTGACCACGTCGAACGGGTGCGTCGTCTCCGCGCGAATCGCCGCCGCCACGCGCCGCGCGGTGCCGCACGGGACGGTGCTCTTGTCCACGATCACCTTGAAGCCGTCCATGCACTTGCCGATCGCCTTCGCGACCGCCAGCACGGCCGAGAGGTCCGAAGAGCCGTCGTCGCCGGGCGGCGTGCCAACGGCGATGAAGAGGACGAGCGACTTCTTCACCGCGTCGGCGAGGTCGGTCGTGAACGTGAGCCGCTCCTCGGCGACGTTGCGCTTGACGAGTTCCTCGAGACCGGGCTCGTAGATCGGGATCTTCCCGGCCTTCAGCGCGTCGATCTTCGCGGCGACGTTGTCCACGCAGATGACGTTGTTGCCCGTCTCCGCGAAGCAGGTCCCGGCGACGAGCCCCACGTAGCCCGAGCCGATGACGGCGATCTTCATGAGCGTCTCCTCGAAGTCGCGGGCGGCCCCCGCCCGAGCGCGCAGATCCTAGGAGTCCGGGTGCGAAATGCCACGATCGCCGTCGCGCGCGCAGAGCCGCCGCGCGCGAGGTGTGACACGCATCGCGCGGGGCCCACCGCTGACGAAGAAGTTGACCCCCTCCCCGCGATGCCCAAGATGGCGCGACTTCCGACGGACCGGGGGCCCGACCTCCGCGAAGCCGCGAGTGCCCGAACGGGCGATTAGCTCAGCTGGTAGAGCACATCCCTTACACGGATGGTGTCGCAGGTTCGAGCCCTGCATCGCCCACCAGCCGGGCTGCCCCGACGTTCCGACGACTCAGACAAGAACGAACTCATCGCGCCAAGTGGGGGCGTAGCTCAATTGGTTAGAGCACCGGACTGTCGATCCGGAGGTTGCGGGTTCGACCCCCGTCGCCCTCGCCACAGCGCAGAAACGAAAGAGCCCGGCCACCGGCCGGGCTTCTTCGTTTCTTAGCTGTGGCACGGGCGACGGGGGTCGAAGGGCGCG
>JANNHP010000424.1:0-6811 GCA_031404455.1 Planctomycetia bacterium
TAGCGCACGCCGCTCGCCCCCGTGATCGCGACGACGAGGTGCTTCACTCGACGGCCGCTCCGCGCACCGGGCACGTCGGCTTCGTCCCGACGTGGACCGTGATGATGCCGAGTGTTCGCGCGTGGACCGTGACGTCGAGGAGCCCGCACTCCTCCACGATCCGCCGGAGCTTCTCGCGGTCGGGGGAACTTCAGGACCGAGCGCGGGAGATAGCCGTAGGCGTTGCGTTTCCCGCCCGCCACGAGGTTGCCGAGGATCGGCAGCAGGATGAGGAAGTAGACGTAGTAGACGAAGCGGAAGAGCAGGTTCGAGGGCTGCGTGAACTCGAGGATGGCGATCCGCCCGCCGGGTGCGGTGACGCGCGCCATCTCGCGGATGCCGGCGCGCAGGTCGGCGACGTTGCGGATGCCGAAGCCGACCGTCACGCCGCGGAACGAATCGTCGCGGAACGGGAGGCGCAGCGTGTCCGCGACGCCGAGGCGAACGGGCGCGCGGCCCGCGGCGCCCGTCTTCGGCACGCCGAGGCGGACCATCTCCTCGCAGAAGTCGGTGCCCACGACCGACCCGGTCGGACCGACGCGCTCGGACAGTTCGATGGCGAGGTCGGCGGTGCCCGTGCAGACGTCGAGGACGCGGTCGCCGGGCCGCGCGCCGACGGCCTCCACGGTGAAGCGCCGCCAGGACTTGTCCTGGTTGAGCGAGAGCACGTGGTTCAAGGGATCGTAGGTCCGTGCGATCGCCGCGAACATGCCGCGGATCCTCGCCGGTTCCTGCATCGCCTGCATGGCGGCATCGTGACCGATGACGCCGCGCGAGTCGTCGTTTCCGGGACGCGCGGGCGTTAGTGTCTCGCGACCGCCCCCGCGGAGCCTTCCGAGCCGTGCAACCAGATCCCGTCCTCAGTCCCGCAGGGGACGATTCCGACAGCAGCCTCGACCAGGCGCTGCGTCCGCGCAGCTTCGACGAGTTCGTCGGTCAGCGCACGCTCCTCGACAACCTGCGCGTCTACATCCAGGCGGCGCAGGGTCGCGGCGAACCGCTCGACCACGTGCTGCTCTCGGGGCTGCCGGGACTCGGCAAGACCACGCTCGCGAGCCTCATCGCGCGGGAACTCGGCGTCGAGTGCCGCACGACGTCGGGCCCGGCGCTCGTCCGGCCGGCCGACCTCGCGGGCATCCTCACGAACGTCGGACGCGGCGAACTGCTCTTCATCGACGAGATCCACCGGCTCCCCGCCGCGGTCGAGGAACTCCTCTACTCGGCGATGGAGGACTTCGCGATCGACATCCTGATCGACCAGGGGCCGAACGCGCGGAGTGTCCGCGTGCCGTTGCAGCACTTCACGCTCGTCGGGGCGACGACTCGCGAGGGCATGCTCTCCGCACCGCTGCGCGGTCGCTTCGGCCTGCTCGAGAAGCTCGACGTCTACCCTCCCGCCGACATCGAGGAGATCCTGCGCCGCAGTGCCGCGCGGCTCGGTGTCGGAATCGACGAAGCGCCGCTCGCCCGCGTGGCGCGGGTCGCCCGCGGCACGCCGCGAGTCGCGAACCGTCTCATCAAACGCCTGCGTGACTTCGCGCAGATCACGGCGGCCGGCCGGATCACCGACGAGGTCGGCGTCGACGCGCTGCGGCGGCTTGGAATCGACGACAACGGCCTCTGCGAGACGGACCGCCGCATCCTCACGTCGCTCCACCGCGCGGGCGGCGGGCCCGTCGGACTGAAGACGGTCGCGGTTGCCGCGGGCGAGGACCCCGAGACGATCGAGGACGTGTACGAGCCGTTCCTCCTCACCGAGGGCTGGCTGATGCGCACGCCGCGGGGACGCTGCCTCACCGAGCGCGCCGCGGAGTGGTTCGCGAAGAACGGCGGCAAGTCCGGGACGGCGCAGAGGTCGCTCTTCTGATGCGGACGGGACTCGTCGTCGTCCTACTCGTCGTCTACTTCGCCGGCGGGGCGTGCGGAGCGCGGATCGCTCCGTCGCCTCAGGCAACTCCGAGGCCGGAGCCGCGTCCCGCCGAACCGCCCGATCCCGGCGAGCCGCCGCCGCCTGCCCCGCCGCGCCTCGCCGCGCCGCCTTCGGTCCGCGTCGTCCTCACGCGCGCCGCCGCCGCGGGCAAGGCGCGCGTCGAGGTGAAGGGCGCCTGGACGCTCGTCTCCGGGGCGGGGACGACGCTGCGCAGCGGCGCGTCGATCTCCGCCGAACTCGTCACCACGGGCGCCACCGTCACGCTCGGCGGACTCGACTTCCCGCTCGACGGCGAACTTCGGCCCGCGACCGAAGGCGACCTGCGGATCGACGCGCGGACGTATCCCGGGACGCTTCGCGTCGAACGCGGTCCCGACGCGCGCTGGCGGCCGATGATCGCGACCGACATCGAGACCTACGTCGGCGTCGTCGTCAACGCCGAGATCCCGGCTGCGTTCCCGCGCGAGGCGCAGCGGACGCAGGCGATCCTCGCCCGCACCTACGCGCTCACGTCCACGGTCCGCACGTCGCCGCAAGCCCCGCTCGTCCTCACGGACGTCGGCGGTTCGGACCAGGAGTTCAGCGGACTCGCCGCGGTCGCCGAGCACCGCCGGATCGCGCTCGACGCCGCTCGCAGCACGGCTGGGCTCGTCCTCACGGATTCGGGCGCGCCGTTCGTCGCCTACTACCACTCGAGCTGCGGCGGCGTGACGTGCCCGGGACCCATCCTCTTCACGCAGGCCGCGGGCGTGCGGGCGCTCAGTGGCGGGATCGTCTGTCCATGGTGTGCGACGGACAACAAGTACTTCAAGTGGGACGCGAGGATCGCGGGGGCCGACGTCGGGAAGGCCGCGGGACTGTCCGGCGCTCTCGAGTACTTCCAGATCACCGAGACGACGGCCGGCGGCCGCGCAGTGATGTTCGACATCCGCGCGGGCGGCAAGGTGAAGCGCGTGAAGGCCGCCGACTTCCGGCTCCGCGTCGGGGCCACGGCGCTGCGTTCCGTCCTACTCGACGACGCCTCCGCCGTCGCGGGAGATCTCGTCGTCCGCGGACGCGGCTGGGGCCACGGCGTCGGTCTCTGCCAGATGGGCGCGCGGACGCTCGCCGAGAAGGGCCTCACCGCCGAGGCGATCCTCGCCATCTACTACACGGGCGCTTCCCTGGAACGCCGGTGGTAGCGAAGGTCCGGTTCGAGTTGCTGGCGACCGACGGCGTCGCGCGGCGCGGACGCCTGACGACGCCGCACGGCGCCGTCGAGACGCCCGTCTTCATGCCCTGCGGCACGCGCGGTGCCGTGAAGGGCGTGACCGCGGCGGAGGTCCGCGCCACGGGCACGCAGATGATCCTCGCGAACACGTACCACCTGCTGCAGAGGCCCGGCGCCGACACCGTCGCGGCACTCGGCGGGGTCCATCGCTTCATGGGGTGGGACGGGCCGATCCTCACGGACTCGGGCGGCTTCCAGGTCTGGTCGCTCGCGAAGCGGCGGAGCCTCGACGCGGACGGCGTGACGTTCCAGTCCGAGATCGACGGCAGCGAGATCCGGCTCACGCCCGAGCGGTGCGTCGAGGTGCAGCAGCAGATCGGCGCGGACGTCATCATGCCGCTCGACCACTGCATCGAGTTCCCCGCGACGCGCGACGCCGTGGCGGAGTCGGTGCGCACGACGATCGCATGGGCCCGCCGCAGCGTGGCGGCGAAGACGCGCGAGGACCAGGCCCTCTTCCCGATCGTCCAGGGCGGCGTGCACGCGGATCTCCGTCGCGAGTGCGCCGAGGCGCTCGTCGAACTCGACATGCCGGGATACGCTCTCGGCGGTTTCAGCGTCGGCGAACCGAAGGACGTCTCGGCGCCGGCGCTCGCGGCGGGCGCCGCGGCGCTTCCGGCGGACCGTCCGCGCTACCTGATGGGCGTCGGTACGCCCACGGACTTCCTCGACGCCGTCGCCGTCGGCATCGACATGATGGACTGCGTGCTCCCGACGCGCAACGCGCGCCATGCGGTCGCGCTGACCTGGAGCGGTCCGCTGCGCCTGCGCAACGCCCGGCACGTCCGCGACGAAACGCCGCTCGACGGCGCGTGCCGCTGTTTCGCCTGCGCGCACCACAGCCGCGGCTACATCCGTCACCTCTTCCAGGTGGGCGAGACGCTCGGCGGCACGCTGCTGACGATCCACAACCTCGCGTTCATGGCCGATCTCGCGAGCGCCACGCGGGCTGCGGTCGAGGCCGGGCGCTTCGCGGGGTTCCGCGCGGAGACGCTCGAACGCATCAGGGGCGACGATCCGTCTGCGTAACTTGTTGTCTTCCTCGCCCCGCGCCGGGAGGCTCACCGCCCGATGAAGACTCTCCCGGTGGTGTCGTTGATCGTCGTCGCCACGGTCGCAGTCGCGGCGGGCATGGTGCACCTGACCTTCCCCGGCGGACTGCCCGCGCTCTACCGGCAGTACGCGGCGCGGACGCCCGCCCCGGCGCCCGCGCCCCGAACTCCGGCCGCAAAGGCTCCCGCCGAGGGGACGTCGCTCGGCGAGACGGAACTGCGCGACGCGGAACGCGCCTACGACGCGGGCGACTTCGCCAGGTCGGTCGACTTCTTCCTCGCCGCGCGTGCGGACGCGGGCCCCGCCTTCCGCGAGCGCACCGCGCGCGGTCTCCAGAAGGCCGTCCTCGCCTGGGCGCTGACTTCGAACGTCGAGCCTCCGAGCCCTCTGCCCGACGACCCCGACGGCGAGGTCGCGCGGCGGCAGGCGGCCGCGGACGCGTCGCCGAGCGAGCAGGCGTGGTACGACGTCACGATCTACGCGGCGGGCTGCGGTTCGTCGCGCAAGCTCCCGTTCGTGGCGCAGCAGGCGCTCACATCGGCCGTCGCCGGCGGACCCGTGGAGCGGCGGCTCACGAGCGTCCTCGACCGCGGCGGGCCGCGCGCGAGGCTCCTGCGCGAAGCGATGACGGGAATCGGCCTCCTGGACCCCGTCGACCCAGTGGCCGCGGCTTCGAAGCCGAACGCGGCGCCGGTCAGGCCCCCGGCGAAGGTCCTCCGCGCGCCGGGCGGTTCCTTCAAGCCGGCGACGAAGGCGAAGCTCGTGCAGGCGGTCGAACTCGAGCGCAAGGGCACCGAGGAGTACGACAAGAGCGGTCCCGACAACGCGCAGCGCAAAGAGCACCGCAAGGCCGCGGTCGCGTTGCTGAAGCAGGCCCGCGACATCTACCAGGAGGCGCAGGAGGAGGACCCCGACTCGTCCGACCTCGGCGGCCGCCTCCGGGCGGTGATGGAGATGATCTCCCACCTCCACAAGGAGACAAGCCTCGGTGAGTGACGCCTTCGCGGCGTTCGAATACCTGCGCTTCGCGAAGACGCGCATGCCGGGCGCCCGCTTCACGCTCGGTCAGTCGGGCGTCGCGGAAGTGGGTGTCGAGGACGTCGCGCCGCCAAGCGACCGCGCGGCGAGGATCGAGTCCTCGGCACTCGGACCCGCGCTCTCGATCTGGCGGGAGCGGCTCGCGGCGCGTTACGGAGTCCCCGTGGATCACGCCGCTCCGGCGCTCGGGACGAGCGGCGCGGTGTTCCTGGCACTCGCCGCCCTCTCGTCGAAGATCCCGCGCGGCGCAGCGATCGCCGTGGAGCGCCCCGCGTACGCAGTCTTCGAGTCGACGGCGAAGTTCCTCGGCCGCGAAGTCGTGCACGTCGAACGGCGGGCCGCGCAGGGCTGGGAAGTCGATCTCGACGCCGTGGAACGGGCGTTCCGCGGCGGCGCGCGCGTCTTCTGCGTCACCGACCTCCACAACCCGACCGGCGCGGCACTCGCCGGTCCGGAACTCGCGGGACTCCGCGGCATCGCGCGGCGTTTCGACGCGTGGATCCTCCTCGACGAGGTCTACCGCGACTTCCTCCCCGGCCCCGTGGGCACCGGCTACCGCGCGGACGAACGCGTCGTCTGCACGTCGTCCTTGACGAAGTGCTACGGCCTCGGCGGACTGCGCGCTGGCTGGATCTTCGCCCCGCCCGAGCTCGTCGCGCGCATCGGGGAGGTCGAGGACATCGTCCTCGGCGACCCGCCGGCCGCCGCGTGGCGGATCGCCGCGCAGGCGCTCGCCCGGGCCGGCGAGTTGCTCGAACGCGGCCGCGCGTTCGCGACGGCCGGCCGCCCGGTGATCGACGCATGGATCGCCGCGACGCCTCGCGCATCGTGGGTCCCGCCCGCCGCCGGGATCACCGGACTCCTGCGGATCGCGGGCCTCACCGACTCGATGCGTTTCGCCGAGCGCCTGCGCGAGGAACTCGACCTGCAGGTGGTCCCTGGCGCCTTCTTCGGCGCGGAGGGACACATCCGCGTGAGCTTCGGCCGTCCGCCGAAGGACGTCGCTGCGGCACTCGATGTTCTGACCCTCGGCATCGACCCGCTCTGCTTCTAGAAGTCCGGCCGAGTAAGGAACTCGGCCGGACTTAGAGGGGGAGATGTTTCGCGGGGTAAGCACGCCGCGCGGATCGAGCGCGTGCTTGATCGCGAGCTGGGCGGCGCGGTTCGCAGCGGAGAGCTCGAGCGGCAGGTATTCGCGCTTCGTCATGGCGATGCCGTGCTCCGCGGAAAGGGTGCCGCCAAGGTCGAGCGCGCGCCGGAACAGGTCGGCGACCGCGAGCCTCGCGCGCTGGCACTCTTCCTCGTCGCCGCGCTCCATCAGGATCGATGCGTGGATGTTGCCGTCGCCCGCGTGGCCGAAGCCGAGGGCGAGGAGTCCGTGCCGCGCGGCGATCACGTGGAGGTCGCCGATCATCCGGACGAACTGTGTGCGCGGGACGCAGATGTCCTCGGCGAACCGGTGCGGCCACCGCGCGGTGACG
>JANNHP010000425.1:0-6378 GCA_031404455.1 Planctomycetia bacterium
GCAGGGCCAGCTGGAGCAGTGCATCGACGAGGCCTAGGGCCTGGCACGCGCGCTGGCCTCAGGCGCTCTCGTGACGGCGCCGCGCCTCGGCCGCGCAGGCAGCCAGGATGCGCTCGACCAGGTCCGCACGCAGCGGCGGGACGGCCTCGGGGTGTCGCGCGTCTCGCGCGACGGGTCCCCTGCCGAAGTCGTCCGGACGAGGCGATCACCGAGTGAGGTCCGCATGACGAGCCGGAGCAACGTCCCGGGCAGGAGCGTCGAGGAGGTCCGCAAGCTCCTCGACACGGGAGACACCGCGCCGCTCCTCGCTTTCGTCGCGGGCGTGGCGTCGCCGCTCGAGCGCCGTCAGTTGCTCTCGCTCGCGCAGCAGACGCTCTCGAAGCGCAAGGACGCGACTCGAAGTCTCGACTCCCTGATCGAGGTCGCCCGCGCGGGCGTGGCCGAGGGACTCCGCCAGGCGGCCTCCGAGACCGATCCGTCCGAGGCTTCGAAGCGCCGCGACTTCGTGCAGCAGGTGTCCTTCGACCTCGCCGCCGATCTAGCGGAGTGCTGGCCCGGCGACAGGACGCCGCGCGCGCGCCGTCACTTCGAGGCGGGACTTGCCGCCGCGGGCGACGCCGTGCGTCTGCGCGACGAGCTCGCGAAGCCGCCCGGGGCGCGGGCGGCGGCTTCGTGGGTCCGCGGCGCTCACGAACTCTCGCTCGGCCGGAAGAAGGACGCCGCCGCGAGCTTCGAGCGGGCGCTCGACTACTCGCGTCGCGCGGCGAAGGGCGCGCCCGCCGCCGTCGTGCCGGGCGGCGACGTGCAGGTGATCCTCGCGTCGGGGGCGCTCGGCCTCGCGACGGGCACTTCGCTCTTCGACGACGCGTGCGCGGCACTCGACGCGACGTCCGCGAAGCTCGCCGGCGAGGCCGCCGAGCCGGCCGTCTTCGCCGCGGCTCAGCTCCGCTGGTTCAAGTCGCAACTCGCCGCCCCGGACCGCGCGGCCGACCTGCGCTAGATGACGGCGATGATCTCGGTTCGCGGCCTCGTGAAGCGCTACGGCACGACCGTCGCCGCGGACGGCGTCACGTTCGAGGCCGCTCGCGGCGAGTGCTTCGGCCTCCTCGGTCCGAATGGCGCCGGGAAGTCCACGACGATCGGCGCAATCGTAGTCGGCGGCATGTTCCCGCTCTTCCTCATGCCCCCATGGATGCAGACGGCGAGCAACGTCAGCCCGGTGAAGTGGGGGATCTTCGCGCTGGAAGGCGGCATCTGGCGCGGCTTCACGCTCGCCGACCTCGCGGCGCCGTGCGGCGTGCTCATCGCGATCGGCGTCGCCGGGTTCGTGGGCGGGTCACTCGTCCTCGCGCGCCGGGACTGGTGATGCGGGCGGCGCCGGCGGGCATCGCAGCGTTGGCTCTCGTGCTGGCGGCGTGCCGCTCGCCGGGCCGCCCGGGATCGGGCGACGATCCGTCGTGGGTGATCGTCGTGTCGGCGGATCGCACGCCGCCGTTCCAGGTCTCCGTCCCCGGTGGGGAGCGTGTGCCCGTCTGCGGTCCGCTCGTGGCCGCCGCGGACGCGGTGTCCGAGTGGCGGGTGGGGAGCTGCCTGCCGGCGCCCGACGGGCGGCGCATCGCGTTCAGCGCCGCCCCGCATGGCGTGTTCGTCGCAGAGACGGACGATCCCCGGCGGGGGATACGGCAGGTCCAAGGGCTTCGCGACGCGCTCGGGTGGTCGCCCGACGGCGAGAGGCTCGCCGGCAACGTGTGGTCGCGTAGCGGCAACGGCCCGCTCGACTACGGGCTCGGCGTGGCCGACGCGCGAACCGGCGAGGTCCGTTCCTACTGGGGCGTCCTGACCGACGACCCGGCGCAGAACCAGCACATCGCGTTCTCGCCGCAGGGCGATCGCCTCGCGTTCACGTCGCTCCGCAACGGCGTCGCCGTCCTCGATCTGTCGTCCGGTGCCGTCACGGAGCCGGGGTTGCCCGGCGCCACGCGCGACGCCGAACTCCTCGCCTGGCTTCCCGACGGACGCATCGCTTGGTTCGTCCGCAGCGGCGGGTCCGTGCTCGTGGCACGTCCGGACGACGTCGAGGCGACGTCGATCCCCCTCGGCAAGGACGAGTTCCCGCTGAGCTGCCGGCCGGACGGACGAGCCGTCGTCTGTTGGGCGATGTACTCGCGCTTTCCGCTGCTCCGCGCTTACCTCCGCGCGGTTATCCGCGACGCGGACGGCCGTTCGTTCGAGTTGTGGGACGATGGCCCGAGCGCCGAGGTTGCCGTGTGGATGCGCGCGCCGGGGCTGCTCGTGGCGCCGCCGGGCTCGCAGCCGGAGCCGGGCCGGTGATCGCCTGACCTGGCGCGCCCGTTGCCCCGCTGACGCCACAAGATCCCGCGCGGTCGCTCGTCCAACCTCGCGATGCGCGTCACGTTCGTTTCCGCCGTCCTCGCGGTGCTCGCGTTCCTCGGCTGGCTCGCGCGGGACGCGCACCTCGCCGCGCTGCGCGAAGCGGCGGAGCAACCGTGGACGCCGCCGGCGCACGTCTGGGGCTCCGCGGAGTTGCAGGTCATCGCCGCCGAGCCCGGAGGCGCGCCGTTCAGGTACGACGTCTGCGAATCCATGTGCGGCATGGACGACGGGCACGAGCAGGGGCGAATCGTCGTCGCACCGCAGGCGCGCGCGAATGCGCGGTCGAGGCTGGGCATGGACCCGTTCGCTCCCGAGTACGCGCGGTACGAAGTGACGAACGTGCGGCAGGTCGTCGGGGGCGTCGAGTGGCGCCGCTGCGACGCGGTCGCCCCGTGGCGGTGACGTCCCCCGCGCGAATTTCCGCTGACGCTCCGGACCGTCCCCGGCGGAGACTTCGCCCATGCCCTACCAGCACCTCCACTTCGACGTCGCGGACGGCATCGGCACCGTCACGCTGATGCGCCCCGACAAGCTGAACGCGCTGACGTACGACAGCTATCGCGAGCTCGAGACGCTCACGCGGGAGCTTCCGCGGACGCCGGACGTCCGCGTGCTCGTGCTGCGCGGCGAGGGCAAGTCGTTCTGCGCCGGCGGGGACGTGAACTCGATCATCGGCGACCTCGTCGCCCGGGACATGAAGGACCACCTCGAGTTCACGCGGATGACGGGCGCCGTCGTCGCGAACCTGCGGGAGGCGCCGCAACCCGTGATCGCGCGCGTCCACGGGATGGCGGCGGGCGCGGGGTCGGTGATCGCGCTCGCGGCGGACCTCCGCGTCCTCTCGGCGGAGGCGAAGTTCGCGTTCCTCTTCACGCGCGTCGGCCTCTCGGGCGGCGACATGGGCGCGGGATGGCTGCTCCCGCGCGTCGTCGGACTCGGCCGCGCCACGGAACTGCTGCTCCTCGGCGACACCATCAATGCGCAGGAGTGTCTGCGGATCGGGCTCGCGAACCTCGTCGTCGATCCGAGCGAACTCGACCGCGAGGTCGCGCAGATCGCGCGCCGACTCGCCGACGGGCCGACGTACGCGCAGGCGATGACGAAACGCATGATCCAGCGCGAGCTCGACATGGACTTCGCGTCCGCGATGGAGGCCGAGGTCCAGTCGCAGGCGCTGCTGCTCATGGGCAAGGACCACGCGGAGTTCTTCGAGGCGTGGAAGGCGAAGCGCCCGCCGCGCTGGACGGGGCGCTGATGCCCGCCGCCACGCTCCGTCCCGAGGACGAGGAGGCGCGCACGCTCTCGCGGCGGCTCGCCGTGGACGTCGTTGCGCCGGCGGCGCGCGAGGCCGACGAGTGGCGGAGGTTCCCGACCGACGTCATCGCCGAGCTCGCGAAGGCGGGCATCCTCGGAGCGGCGACGCCGCGCGAGTTCGGCGGTCTCGGCTGGGACGCGATGCAGCTCGCGCTGATGTACGAGGAGATCGGCCGCGCGGACCAGAGCGTGCGCGGGTTCCTTTCCGTCCACATAGGACTCGTCTCGCAGTGCCTGATGCAGTACGGCACCGACGCGCAGCGCCTCGCGTGGCTCCCGCGGCTCGCGTCCGGCGAGGTCTTCGGCGCGTACGCGCTGACCGAGCGAGAGGCCGGCAGCGATGCCGGAGCGCTCTCGACGCGGGCCGTCGCGGACGGCGACGGGTGGCGGATCACGGGCGAGAAGGTGTGGATCACGAACGCGCTCTCGTCGGGGCTCTTCATCGTGTTCGCCACGATCGATCCGGCTCTCAAGCACAAGGGCGTGACGGCGTTCCTCGTCGCGGGTGACGCTCCGGGCCTCGCGCGCACTCGCATGCCCGGCGTCGAACTCGGCCACCGCGCGTCGGAGCACGCGATCGTCACGCTGCGCGACGTCCGCGCAGGCCCTGCGGACGTCGTCGGGCGCGTCGGCGGCGGCTTCGAGGTGGCGATGGGCGGCCTCGACCACGGACGGCTCGGCGTCGCCGCGGGCGCGGTGGGGCTCCTCCAGGCGTGCCTCGAATCGACGATCGAGTTCGCGCGCGCGCGGCGTCAGTTCGGGCACCGGATCGGCGACTTCCAGATGGTGCAGGAGCGCGTCGCCGACATGGCGTGCGACACGGAGGCCGCGCGCCTCTTGACCTGGAAGGCCGCGTGGAAGGCCGTCCGCGGCGAGCCGCGGACGCGCGAGGTGTCGATGGCGAAGCTCTTCGCCACCGAGGCCGCGTGCAAGTGGTCGGCGGAGGCGGTGCTCCTCCACGGTTCGCGCGGGTACGTCAACGAGCGCCCCGTCGAGCGTCACTTCCGCGACGCGCCCGGGCTTCGCATCTACGAAGGCACGAGCCAGGTGCAGCGGATCGTCATCGCCCGCGACATCCTCGGCCGCGAGGAGAAGACCGCGTGACGTCGAGCTACGTCCCCGAGGACCAGCGACCGCTGCTCCCGCCGGGCATCGGGCCCTTCGAACGCCACGTGTTCGTCTGCGTGACGGGGAAGACGTGCCCGAACGAAGGCGCCGAGGCCGTCCACGCGGCGATGAAGGCGCTCGCGAAGGATCGCCTCGGCAAGCACCGCGTCCGCGTCAACAAGTCCGGCTGCCTCGGCCAGTGCGGCCACGGGCCGATGATCGCCGTCTACCCGGAGAACGTCTGGTACGCGCACGTCCGGGTCGAGGACGTGGCGGAGATCGTGGAGTCGCATCTGGTCAACGGGCGGCCGGTCGAGAGGCTGCTGTTCCGGGGGCACCGCAGCGGGAACAACGCGCTGGTCAAGGAGTGAGGTTCGACGAGGGCGAGCGCCCGACGCGGTCCGGGTCATGAATCGACGACAGGTTGACGCGTCGTTGTAGGGGCGGGTTTCCAACCCGCCCCTGCGACCGAAACGGCACGACCTGTTCTGCATCGATGCACCGCGTCCCGGCTTCAGCCGGGCCGTTCACCCGCCGACCCGATCCAGCCGCCCGCGCAGTTCGTCGATCTCCCCCCGCAGCGCCTCGATGTCCGCCTTCAGGCTCGCGACCTCGTCCGCCCACGGCGACTTCGACGGAACCGCCGCCGCGTGGACGGCGGGGACGCCGGGCGCCGTGATCTCGGCGGTCATCGTCGGCGTCTCCTCGACCTCGCTCGCGGGGGCGAAGAGGTGCGTCCAGCGCGGGTGCTTCTCGCGTGCGGTGCGCGGGAGGAGCTTCGTCCAGTGACGGTCGGCCATGGCGCGCAGGAGTCCCTCGACCTCGCCCTCGTTCTCGAAGTGGGCCATGCGCTCGCAGCGGCGCAGGAGTTCGCCTGCGGTCTGCGGGCCGCGGAGCATGAGCTCGGCGACGATCGCCTGCTGCTGGCGTGACAGATCGAGCTTCTCGGACATCCGCTCCGAGTAGCGCACGGTGCGGCCGACGTCGCGCTCGACGATCATGATCAGCTCGGTCAAGCGGAGCTGGTAGAGGCAGCCCTCCGCGATGAACTCCTCGACCTGCATCTCGGGGTCGCGGTTGCTCTTCTGGTTGCACGCGAGGACGAGCGAGTTGAGCGTGAGCGGATACTGCTCGGGCGTCGTCCAGCGCTTCTCGATGAGGGCGCCGAGGATCCGCCGGGAGGTCCTGTCGATTTCCATCGTCGGAAGATATCCGCTACCCTGCTCCGCCTATGCCCGAGATCAAGCGCGACGTTCTCGACGTGGACGTTCTCTTCGTGGGCGGGGGACCCGGCTCGCTCGCCGGCGCCATCCGCCTCGCCCAGCTCCTCGAGGAACGCGAGAAGGCGGGGCAGCCCGCCGGAGACGTGACGATCGCCGTCATCGAGAAGGCCGCCGACTTCGGATTCCACAGTTGCTCGGGCGCGGTGATGGACCCGCGCGCGATCGCGGAGCTCCTCCCCGACTACCGCGAGATGGGCTGCCCGATCGAGGCGGACGTCGTCCGCGACGAGGTCTGGTACCTGCACGAGCACGAACGGGTGAAGGCGCCGTTCGTGCCGAA
>JANNHP010000426.1:0-10649 GCA_031404455.1 Planctomycetia bacterium
CGAGATCGCGCGCGAACTCGGCGTGACGCCCGAGGTCGTGTGGCAGCGGCTCTCGCGGGCGATCGCGATGCTGCGGGCGCGACTCGACGACCGCCGCGGCGGACGCGACGCGTGGGCGGGCGTGTTCGTGTTCTGGCTCGGCGGCCGCGAGGCCGCGGGATGGAGCGGCGCGACGGCGCTGGGAACGGGGGCGGCGATCATGGGGATGAAGACGGTCGTGGCCGTGGCCGCCGCGGCGGCGCTCGCGGCGTGGTATCTCTGGCCGCAGGAGACGACGGCGCCCGCGGACGCGTCGCGCGAGACCGCGGCGATCGAGCGACCGTCGCCCGTCGCGAAGCCGACGACGGCGCCGCGCGTCCGACCCGTCGCCGCGGAAGCGACGCCGTCCGAACCCGACCCGTCCGCCGTCCCGCGCGCCCGGACGCACGGCCGCGTCGTCGACGCCGTCTCGGGCGAACCGCTCGCGGGTGCGCGAGTGACGGTCATCCGCAAGTCGCCGGGCGGCGGCTTCCAGTGGGCGCTCACGACCGGCGCGGACGGGACGTTCGCGGGAGAAGCCGATGAGACGGCGAGCTACTCGGACCAGACACCGTGGTCGGATCTCGCGAACGACTCGTTCGTCGAGGCCTCGGCGCCGGGTCGCATCGCGTTTCGGGAGAGTCCTTGGACCGGGGCTCAGGGTGAGGATTTGGGCGACGTGAAGCTCGAGCGTGGACGAGTCGTTCGAGGTCGAGTGGTCGATGCGGATGGAAGTCCCGCTCCGCGCGCGATCGTCTTCGTTGGCGCGGGCACGTCGAGGCCCGGCTGGGGTTTCCCGCTCCAGGAGGCGCGGCGAAAGGGGACGTCGGACGACTCCGGGAACTTCGAACTCGACGGGAGCCTGCGGCCCACGACCGACGCGAACGTCTACACCCTGCTCGCGGCAACCCCGAAGGGCGTCGCCTTCACGACGCTTCCGATCCGCAAGGGGAGCGAGCCGATCGAGGGCGTGCTGCTCGTCGTCCGCGTAGGCTCGGCAAACCTGCGAGTGACGGGTCCGGACGGACAGCCGGTTGCCGGCGCCCGTGTCGTCGCGCAACCTCGGTTCGGTGCGTTGCGCGGATCGCGGCCGCACGATCCGACCCTTTTCCGGGTCTCCGACGACGCGGAACTCGCGGCTGCCTTCGTGCGTGAGACGGGCGCGGACGGGCGGGCCGCATTCGATGCGCTACCGATCGAGGACGGTGCCGGCGTGTACGACTTCGGCGTGACCGCGCGTGAATGCTCGCCGGCGTGGCGGAGTGACTGCCGCGTCGGGAGCGTTGATGCCGCTGAGTTCCTGATCACGCTCAATCTCGCTCAGCAACTCGTCGCCGGAGTCCGTGTGGTTGACTCGGACGGCCACCCGATCACCGGCGTGCGCGTGACGGGCGTAGCGACACCGGGACTCACCGACTCCGACGGCGTGTTCGTCATCGCGCGCTCGGCGGGGGCTCCGGGCATCGCCTTCGAGCAGGTGGAACTGATGAAGGAGGGCTACGCGCGCAGGCGCTGGATTCGCGTGCCTCACGCGCTCGACGACGGAAGACCGTGGCAGGAGATCCGGCTTGAGCGCCCGGCCCCCGTGGAGGGGCGGATCGTCGACCAAGACGATCGGCCGATCGGCGGAGCGCGCGTCGTCCTCGACTGCGACAGCGCATGTCTCAACCTTCCGGGGCGAGGTCTCACCGCGGCCGACGGCGCCTTCTCGTTCGGCGACGCGACGGACAGAGAGTGGAGACTCCACGTCATGCCGCCGGTCGGAGGCGAGACGTACGTGCAGCCGCCTGTGACACCGGTCCGAGGCGGCGCGCGCGGTGTGGTCGTGCGTGTGAGGCGGCTGGCCCCCGCGCGGGCCAACGCGATCGTGAACGTCATCGACTCCGTTACGGGGGTCGCAATGGACGCCGAGGACGCCGACCTCGACGCCGCGAAGCGCGATCGCGCAGCAACCGTGTCGCTGCCGAAGCCGCGGATCGACTCGGGCAGAGTCTCGGTCGGCCCGCTTCGCCCCGGGGAGTACGCGCTATGGATCCGAATCGCCGATCGTCCGCACCAACTCGTTCAGTTGCACGTGCCGGAAGGCGCGACCGAGGTTCACGCGACATGCCGAGTGCGGCGCGGCGTCGCGATCTCGGGGCGGATACATACTCCCGAGGGTTTCGAGGGCAAGCCGTTGCGCGCCACGTACCAGCCGCGGGACGCCGAGATCGTTCCCGGCGGCGGATCGTGGCCGATCACGTCGCAGGGCGCAACGCCGCCCTCCTCCGACGGCAGCTTCCGAGTCGAGGGCGTCACTCCGACGGTGTACCGCCTGTCGATCCGCAGCCGCGGCTGGTACGCGGACGCTGTCGTCGATGCGTCGGAAGGAGATGCGACGATTGAGCTCGAGGCCCGCCGCGGCGTGGTCCTGCGACTGCGCGGATCGGACGCAGTCGACGCGGCGTTCGCCTGGATCGAGGGATCGCTCGACGGCGGACCGTGGTTCGTCATCGAGCAGGCCCCGGTGACGGAGGGACTGTTCGACGAGAGCAACACGTTGCCTCCCGGGCAACTTCGCTGGCGTGCCGTCTTTCGGCGCTCGTTCATGGCGAACGACGTCACCGACGTCGCCGAACCCCAGTCCGGCGAACTCCTCCTCGAAGCCGGCAAGGACGTGGACCTCGTCATCCCGGTCGTCCCGAAGAAGTAGGCCGCGCGTCCGTCCGCCTAACCTGCGCCGCGCATGACGCCGCGGCGCATCGTCCTCACCACGTTCGGCTCGTTCGGCGACCTGCACCCGTACGTCGCGATCGCGCTCGAGCTGAAGTCGCGCAGCCACGCGCCGGTGCTCGCCACGACCGCGAACTACCGCGAGAAGATCGAGGCGCTCGGCGTCGCGTTCCACGCGATCCGGCCCGACCTCGCGGACGTGATCGCGCGGCCCGAGACGATGCGGCGCGTGATGGACCTGAAGAAGGGCAGCGAGGTCGTCGTCCGCGAACTGACGATGCCCCACGTCCGCGAGACGTACGACGACCTCGCCGTCGTGTGCGACGGCGCGGACGTCGTCGTCGGGCACCCGCTCACGTTCACCGCGCGCCTCGTCTCCGAGAAGACCGGCATCCCGTGGGTCTCCGCGGTCATGGCGCCGCTCAGCTTCTTCTCCGCGACCGACCCTCCGGCCATCCCCGCGGCGGAGTTCCTGCAGAAGGCGAAGGTCCTCGGCCCGTGGTTCCACCGCGCGGTCTTCCGTCTCGCGCGGATCAACGTCGGCCGCTGGTGCGCGCCGTGGCACCGCCTGCGCGCCGACCTCGGCCTCCCGCCGACGCGCGACAACGCGCTGTTCGAAGGCCAGCACTCGCCGCGGCTCGTGCTGGCGCTCTTCTCCGGGCAACTGGGGCGGATGCAGCCGGACTGGCCGCCGCAGACGGTCGTCACGGGCTTCCCGTTCTTCGACGCGGACGGCGACGACGACCTCGACCCGGCGCTCGCGCGGTTCCTCGGCGAAGGCACGCCGCCCGTCGTCTTCACGCTCGGCTCGTCGGCGGTGAAGGACGCGGGGCGCTTCTACGAGGAGGGCGCCGCGGCGGCCGCGCGGGCGGGACGTCGCGCGGTGCTGCTCGTCGGGAAGGACACGGACAACCGTCCGCGGACGCTGCCGCCGGGCGTCGCCGCTTTCGACTACGCGCCGTACTCGAAGCTCTTCCCGCGCGCGGCGGCGATCGTCCACCAGGGCGGCGTCGGCACGACGGGGCAGGCGATGCGTTCGGGTCGTCCGATGATCGTGATGCCGTACGCCCACGACCAGCCCGACAACGCGGCACGGGTCACGCGTCTCGGCATCGCGAGGACGATCCCGCGTGCGCGGTTCACCGCGGAACGCGCGGCCCGCGAGATCGACATCCTTCTCGGCGATCCGACGTACGCCGCGCGCGCGGTGGACGTCGGAATCGCCGTCTCTTTCGAGAACGGCGCCCGCGCCGCGGCCGACGCGATCGAGCGGGTGATCTCCTCCGCGCGGTGACCGGTCCTCGGCGGGGGACAGCGGCGCGCTCGCGAGCCGTTCGGAGTCCGGGGCCGAGCGTTTGCTGGAAAGCGGGCGCCCGCGCGTCCAAGGGAAGGAGACCCTGACCCCGGTGAACCGGAACACGATCCTCTACGTGGCGCTGGTCCTCGTCCTCGTGGCGGGGCCGGTGCTCTGGATCGTGTTCGACGACACGCGCGGGGCGCGGTCCGCCCCGACGGCACCGCCGCGACCGTCCGCAGTTCCGGACGTCCGCACGCGCTCCGGCGTCTCGGGACCGCGCGGAGCGCGTGCGATCGAGCCGGGTGCGACGTCCACGCCGCCGATCGACGCCGCGCCCGCGCCGCTCCCGCCCGTCGGCACGCCAGTCCCGCCGCACATGATCCTGCGCGTCACGCTCGCCGGTCTCGACGACGCCGTGCCGCAGGCCGACGCGTTCGTCCAACTGGAGCGGGGCTCGGAGTCACGCCGCCGATCGAATGGACCGCCGGCGATCGAGTGGAACGCGGGCCCGGCGGCGCGCTTCGACCTCGACGCGACGCCGCTCGTCCCGGACGACGCCACGCAGGCGAGCTTCGTGCTCACCGTGGATCGCGAGGGCTACCTGCCGTGCGTCGAGAGCGAGACGGTCTGGACCGGGCGCCGGAGGCCGACGGAACCGTGGATCGCCGACGTCTCGGTCACGCTGCGCGTGGCCGGCTTCGTCGTCGGCACGGTGCAGGACGAGCGGTTCGCGCGCGTCGGCGGCGCGGACGTCGGCGCCTTCGTCCGCGGAACGCGCGGTTGGGTGTCGGTCGATTCGACGGTGACCGACGCGCAGGGCGAGTTCCGGCTGCGGCTCGTCCCCGGCGAGGCGAACCTGGTGCTCGTCGCGGGAGACGGTTTCGAGCCGGCGTGCTCGCAGTCGACGGGGGTGGCGCGCGCGGAGACGCGGATCTCGCCGATCACGCTTCGGCCCGGGCTCGCCGTGTCGGGCACTCTGCGATTTCCGGACGGCCGGCCGGTGCCCGGATCGCGCGTCCTCGCGACGCCGATCTGGGGCAAGGCCGAGTTCTCGCTCGGCGGGCACAGCCTCGCGTACGCCGCGGAGCGCGCGTTCGACTGTCCCGCGGCGACCGGCGCGGACGACGGGCTCTTCAAGATCTCGGGGCTCCTCCCGGGCGACTACGACCTCGCGGTCTCGGCACCCGGCATGGCGGCGGATCTCCTCGCGTCGCAGAAGCGTCGCGTCTCCACGCCCACCGAGGCCGTCGCGCTCGTCCTCGACGGCGGCGAGATCGTGGTGCAGGCCACGTGCGACGGGCGGCCCGCTGCGCGCGTGCGCGTGTCGCTCACGAACGAGATCGGCGCGGTCACCGTCTCCACCGACGCCAAGGGACGCGCGCGGGCGCTCGTCCTTCCGGGCGCGCCGTACGACCTCGAACTCGGGCCGCCGGTCTACGAGCGGGAGACGAGGAAGCTGGTCGGCCCGAACACGGACGCCGAACTCGTCGTGCCAGTCGTCCTTCGGCGCAAACTCGTCCGTCCGCGACTCGTGCTCGTCCTCGCACCCGAGGACGCGAGGGGCGAGGGCGCCATCGCGGCGGCGGACGTGCGTCTCTGGTTCGACGAAGGCAGGCCTCCCGCCGGGCCCGACGTCGCCGACACGGCCGCGTTCGAGAACGGCGCCGCCGAGATGGCCACGGTGTGGAGCGGCGCGTGGCGGATCGAGGTGGCGCCGCGCGCCGGGGGCTTCCGTCTCCCGGCGACCGCCCAGTTCGTCCTGCGGGACGGACAGACTTCGCGCGTGGACCTGAAGTTCCCCGTCGGCGGACGGCTCGAGGTCGTCGCGCACGACCCCGACGTCGCGAGCGTGGCGGGACGATTCCGAGTGCTCACGAAGGACGACGAGGAAGTCACCCGCGGCGGTGCGTGGTCCTCCGACCGCCCGCTGCTGCCCGCGGGCGTCTACCGCATCGAGTTCACGCCGGAGCATGGCGCCGCGGTCACCGTGTCCGCGACGGTCGTGGCCGGAGCCTCGACACGCGTGGACGTGTCCGCGGCCGGTTCGCGCAAGGGCGAGTGACCGCCGGGCCCTGGCGGTCGCGATTCCCGGAATGGGAATCCCGAGCCTGACCCGGGCTCGGAGCCGCTCTCACGCAGGGAAGCGCGCGTGCGCGCTGTGAGTTCATACCCCTGAGCGTCCGACGACGAAGTGCGCCCGGCGTACCCACGCACGCCCGGCCGGCTCCGGAGGATCCATGCGCGCGATCAAGTTCGTCCTCTCGTTGAGCGTCTTCTGCGCGTTCGTCGCCCTTGCGACCGGCGTCGTCCAACTCTTCGTCGAGCGGCCCGACGGCACGGCGAAGTTCGCGCCGCACGTCTCGCGGTCCACGGCGAACTGGTACGCGCAGCAGACGAGTGACGCCGCCCGGTCGCGTCCCGTCGAGACCGTCACCGCAGGTCTCCGCCGCGCCGTCTCCAGCGACTGATCCTGCCGCCGCGCCGGGCTCCGGCGAACCGGCATTCCAAACGGTGACGAACGAGGAGCCCGGCACTACATTGGGCCGCCTCCCCATGCCCCCCTCCGCCGCAGTCAACGAGTACTGGCCGATCCTCGCGATGGCGGGCTTCGGCGTGCTGTTCGCCGTGGGCTCGATGACGATCTCCCACCTCCTCGGCGAGAAGGGCCGTCAGAACCGCACCAAGAACACGCCGTACGAGTGCGGCATGCCGATCCAGTCGGAGGCCCACTCGCGCTTCTCGGTGAAGTTCTACCTCGTCGCGATGCTCTTCATCCTGTTCGACGTCGAGGTCGTCTTCATGTACCCGTGGGCCGCTTCGTTCGGCCTCGACCGTGTCGCCGCGGCCGGCAAGGCCCCCGACACGGGCATGCTCCTCTGGGAGGCGGCGGTCTTCACCGTGATCCTCGGCGTGGGGCTGGTCTACGTGCTGAAGAAGGGGGTGCTCGAATGGCAGAAGGCCGACTGACCGCCCTGCACGTGGGCGAGGAACGCGAGGAAGGCGGGGCGCTCCTCACCACGCTCGATTCCGTCATCAACTGGGCGAGGAAGAACTCGCTCTGGCCCATGCCGATGGGGCTCTCCTGCTGCGCCATCGAGTTCATGGCGGCCGCGGCGTCGCGGTTCGACATCTCGCGCTTCGGCGCGGAGGTCGCGCGGTTCTCTCCCAAGCAGGCCGACGTGATGATCGTGGCCGGGACCATGACCTACAAGATGGGCGAGGCGGTCCGCCGTCTCTACGACCAGATGGCCGAGCCGAAGTGGGTGATCGCCATGGGCGCCTGCGCGTCCTCGGCCGGGATGTTCCGCACGTACTCGGTGATGCAGGGCATCGACCACATCGTGCCGGTGGACTACTACATCCCCGGATGCCCGCCCCGGCCCGAGATGCTGTTGAACGCGCTGATCGAACTGCAGAAGCGGGTCGGCGAGGACCGCTCGTTCCGCCGCACGAACGCCGGCCTGATGCTGGGCACGAAGACCTGAGAACGCCGTGACCGCCGAGAACCCCTCCCCGGAGTCCCCGGCCGTCGCGGCCATTCGGTCGCGCTGGCCCGACGCCGTGCGCGACGTCGCCGTCAACGCGGGGCAGTTCCGCGTGACGATCCCGCGCGAGAAGCTGATCGAGATCCTCACGGCGCTGCGCGACGACCCGGTCCTCAAGTTCGACTTCCTCGTGGATCTCACGGCGATCGATCTCTCACCCGCCGTGCCGCGGTTCCGCATGGTCTACGTGCTGCGCAGCATGACGCGCCGCGAGGAACTCGTCCTGAAGTGCGAGGTGCCC
Organism: Planctomycetia bacterium; assembly: GCA_031404455.1. GTDB lineage: Bacteria > Planctomycetota > JAJSAM01 > JAJSAM01 > JAJVHW01 > JANNHP01. Next base: position 7,814 of record JANNHP010000426.1, read on the forward strand.
GAGGACGACTGCCGCGTGCCGAGCGCCCACGAACTCTACCGCTGCGTGAACGCGATGGAGCGCGAGTGCTACGACATGTTCGGCATCCACTTCACCGGACACCCCGACCTGCGCCGCATCCTGATGCCCGAGATGTTCACGGACTTCCCGCTGCGGAAGGACTTCCCCATGGTCGGCAAGATGAGCGACCAGGAGTGGGCCGAGTGGATCGTCGCCCGGGCCCAGCGGACGGAGGGCGATCCGGCATGAGCACCCCCGCGCCCGCCACCACCGCCGGTTTCTCGACGAGCTTCGAGCGCCAGAAGGGGCCCGGCGGCGAAGAGCACATGATCCTGAACATGGGGCCGTCGCACCCCTCCACGCACGGCGTGCTGCGCATCCTCCTCGAACTCGACGGCGAGGTGATCGTCCGCGCGGAGCCCGACGTCGGCTACCTGCACCGCGGCATGGAGAAGATCGCGGAGGTCTACGGCTACAACAAGTTCGTCCCCTACACCGACCGCTTCGACTACCTGGCGCCCATCGCCAACAACGTCGCGGTCGTGTCCGCGGTCGAGAAGTGCGCCGGCATCGAGATCCCCGAACGCGCGCGGATGCTGCGCCTGGTCTGCTGCGAACTCGGGCGCATCTCGGCACACCTCCTCGGCATCGGCGCGTTCGCCATGGACATCGGCGCGCTGTCGGTGTTCCTCTACTCCTTCCAGCAGCGCGAGAACATCTACAACTTCATGGAGGCGCTGACGGGCGCGCGCTTCACGGTGAGCTGGACGCGCGTCGGCGGCTGTGCCCGCGACCTGCCGCCCGGCTGGGTGGACGGCGTCAAGCGCTTCGTGAAGGACTTCCCGCAGCGCATCGAGCGCGACGTCGAGGGTCTCCTCACCACGAACCGCATCTGGGTGGATCGCCTGAAGGGCGTCGGCGTGATGCCGCGCGACGTCGCGATCAGCTACGGACTCACGGGCCCGTCGCTGCGCGCGTCGGGCGTCGAGTGGGACCTGCGCAAGGAGCAGCCGTACCTCGGCTACGAGAACTTCGATTTCGACATTCCCGTGGGCGAGGTCGGCGACGCGTACGACCGCTACCTCGTCCGCATCGAGGAGATGAAGCAGTCCGCGCGGATCCTCCAGCAGGCGCTCGACCGCATCCCCGAAGGGCCGATCAACGTCGACGACAAGAAGATCGTGCTGCCCGGCAAGCGCGAGGTGCTGACGAGCATGGAGCAGTTGATCCACCAGTTCATGGTGGTCACCGAGGGCCCCGAGCTCGGTCCGGCCGAGCGCTACTTCGGCGTCGAGAACCCGAAGGGCGAACTCGGCTTCTACGTGGACGCCGACGGCACCGGCCGTCCGCGCCGCATGCGCGTCCGCGGGCCGTCGTTCATGAACATCGCGTCGTTCCCGTACGCGCTGAAGGGCTCGATGCTCGCCGACGTCGTCGCCATCCTCGGGAGCTTCGACTTCGTGATGGGGGAGTGCGATCGATGAATATCGATCGCACTCCTGTAGGGGCGACCCATGGGTCGCCCGTCGCGCGATCCCGCGGCAGCGGTCGCCCCAGCCAGTTCGCGGGCGACATGTATGTCGCCCCTACAACGACACGGGCCCGCGGTGGTCGGCGCCATGTCGGCGAACGGTGTGCTCGATGAGTCATTCTCCCTCCACCAACCATCCCCCCGCGACCGACGGCGGCCCGTCGTTCGACGACCTGCGCCCTCGTCTCGACCCCATCGTCGCCCGCTACCCGGTCCGCGCCGGCGCGATGCTGCCCGTCCTCTGGATCGTCCAGAAGTCGCGCGGATGGCTCTCTCCGCGCTCGGTGAAGGAAGTCGCCGCGTACCTCGAGGTGCCGCAGGCGCACGTCGAGGGCGTCATCAGCTTCTACACGATGTTCCGCGGCGACCCGGTCGGGCGGCACGTCGTGATGGTGTGCAAGACGCTGTCGTGTCGCCTGCGCGGCGCGCAGGAAGTCATCGACGCGCTGAAGTCGAAGTACGACATCGACCTCGGTGGCACCTCGGCCGACGGACGCTTCACCATCGAGAGTGCCGAGTGCCTCGGCCTCTGCGACATGGCCCCGTGCATGCTCGTCGGCGACGCGCGCTTCGGCGATCTCACGCCGAAGTCCGCCGTCGACGCGCTGGAGGGACTGCGCTGATGGCGGCCGTCGAGTTCCCGAGACTGCTGAAGGGCGCGCCTCCCATCGGAAGGCGCGAGACCCTCGACGAGTACGTGAAGCGCGGCGGCTACGCGGGCCTCTCGAAGGCGCTCGCGATGGATCCCGAAGCCATCACGAAGGAGATGCTCGACAGCGGCCTTCGCGGACGCGGCGGCGCGGGCTTCCCCGCCGGACGCAAGTGGACGTTCGTGCCGAAGAACTCCGGCAAGCCCGTCTACCTCGCGGTCAACGGGGACGAGTCCGAGCCCGGCTGCTTCAAGGACCGGCAGATCATGGAGCGGGTGCCGCACCTCCTGATCGAGGGCTCGCTCATCGCGTGCCGCGCGATCGGCGCGCAGACGGCGTACATCTACATCCGCGGCGAGTACCCGCACTCGATCCAGGCCGTCGAGGCGGCGATCGAGGAGGCGCGCAAGTCAGGCCACGTCGGTAGGAGCGTGATGGGCAGCGGATGGCGCTGCGAGGTGTGGGTCCATCCCGGCGCGGGCGCCTACATCTGCGGCGAGGAGACGGGCATGCTCAGCTCGATCGAGGGCGGCCGCGGCTACCCGAAGATCAAGCCCCCGTTCCCGGCCGTCGAGGGCCTGTGGCACTGCCCGACGATCATCAACAACGTCGAGACCATCGCCAACGTGGTGCCGATCGTCAAGGACGGCGCCGC
>JANNHP010000427.1:0-6708 GCA_031404455.1 Planctomycetia bacterium
CTCGCCGGTCCGCACGCATCGCCCCGGGACCCGCTCCTCGTCGACCACGACCTCTGCGCGATCATCTACACGTCGGGGTCCACGGCGCGGCCGAAGGGCGTGATGCTCACGCACCGCAACCTCGTCAACACGACGTGGGCGATCGCGAAGTACCTCGGGAACGTGCCCGACGACGTGGTCCTCTGCGCTCTGCCGATCTCGCACACGTACGGGCTCTGCCAGGTGCTCGTCGGCGCGCGCGTGGGATACACGGTCGTCCTCGAGCGGTCGTTCGCGTACCCGTTCGACGTGCTGACCCGGATGCAGACCCACCGCGTCACCGGTCTGCCGGGCGTCCCGACGATGTTCGCGCAGATCCTCGAGATCGACGGCGTCCGTGACCTCGACCTCTCGAGCCTCCGGTACATGACGAACGCCGCCGCTGGCATCGCCCCGGCCCAGATCCGGCGGCTGGCGGAACTCCTGCCGCACGCGAGCTTCGTCTCGATGTACGGGCTGACCGAGTGCACGCGCGCGTGCTTCCTCGACCCGTCGAGACTCGCCGACAAGAGCGCGTCCGTGGGCAAGGCCATCCCGAACTCCGAGGCGTACGTGGTGGACGAGGCGGGCCGCCGCGCCGCTGCGGGCGTCGTCGGCGAGCTCGTCATCCGCGGAGCGAACGTGATGCGCGGGTACTGGGGCCGCCCCGAGGAGACGGCCGCGAGCCTCCGGGACGGCGAGATCCCCGGCGAGAAAGTCCTCCACACCGGCGACCTCTTCCGGAAGGACGACGAGGGGTTCCTCTACTTCGTCGGGCGCCGCGACGATGTGTTCAAGTGCAAGGGCGAGAAGGTCAGCCCGCGCGAGATCGAGAACGTGCTCTGCGAGCTCGACGAGGTCCTCGAGGCTGCAGTCCTGGGTGGGAACGAGCCGATGGAGAGAGAAGCGATCGAGGCTGCCGTGGTCCTGCGCTCAGGCTCGACGATCTCGGAACAGAAGCTCCGGCGCCACTGCCGGGAACGACTCGAAAGTTACCTGGTTCCGAGCCGCATAGAGATCCGCGATGCACTGCCCAAGACCGAGAACGGGAAGCTGGACCGGAGCGCCCTCGTGCGAGGGCGTCCCGGCGCCGCGCATCGACCGGACTGACGAGCGGGGCCGAAGTTGTGCGGCATAGCCGGGGTCCTCGGTGACCCGCGGCACGGGCCCGTCCCGTTCGAAACGCTTCGCCGCATGGCGGCGGCGCTGCGCCACCGCGGCCCCGACGGCTACGGCCTCTACCGGGACGACCGCGTCGGTCTCGCGCACACGCGGCTCTCGATCCTCGACCTGACGGGCGGCGCGCAGCCGGTCCACAACGAGGACCGGACCGTCTGGGTCGTCTTCAACGGCGAGATCTTCAATCACGAGCCGCTGCGGGACGAGCTCGCGGCCCGCGGCCACCGCTTCGAGTCGCGCAGCGACACCGAGGTCATCGTCCACGCGTTCGAGGAGTGGGGCGCTTCGGCCTGGGAGCGCTTCAACGGCCAGTTCGCGTTCGCTCTCTGGGACGACCGCGAGCACCGTCTCTGGCTCGTGCGGGACCGGCTCGGGATCCTGCCCCTCTTCTGGATGCGTCACGGCGACGCGATCGTGTTCGCGTCGGAGGCGAAGGCGCTCTTCGCGGGCAGCGGCGCCTGCGTGCGCTTCGACCCGGACGGGATCGACCGGGTCTTCTCCCTCTGGGCCGCGCCCGCCCCGGCGACGGTCTTCGCCGGCGTGCGGAGCGTTGCGCCGGGCACGACGATCTCGTTCGACGACGACCGTCGCGAGACCTCGCAGACGTGGTGGCAGCCCGACATCCGCGAGCCCTCGGACGCGCCCGTCCGTTCGCTCGACGACGCGGCCGACCAGCTCGAGGAGCTCCTCTCGCGCGCGATCCGGCTGCGCCTCGCGGCCGACGTGCCCGTGGGCGCGTACCTCTCCGGCGGACTCGATTCCTCGGTGATCGCGGACCTCGCGCGCGCGGCGGACGTCGGCACGCTGAAGACGTTCTCCGTGCGGTTCGACGACCCGGCGTTCGACGAGACCGCGGAGCAGCGCCGGATGGCCGAGCTCCTCGGAACCGAGCATCACGAGATCGTGTGCGGCGACGGCGAGATCCGCCGCGGCCTGCCCGACGTCGTCTGGCACTGCGAGACGCCGCTCCTGCGCACCGGCCCGGTTCCGCTCCATCTGCTCTCGGGGCTCGTCCGCACCTCCGGGATGAAGGTGGTCCTGACGGGCGAGGGAGCGGACGAGCTCTTCGCCGGGTACAGCATCTTCAAGGAGGACAAGGTCCGGCGGTTCCTCGCGCGAAACCCCGGTTCCCCGGCGCGCGCCCGCCTCCTCTCGCGGATCCACCCCGAGGTCTCGACGGCCGACCGGCGCGCGAGCGCCATGTGGATGGAGTTCTTCCGGCGCGGGCTCTCGGAGACGGGGCGGCCCTTCTACTCGCACAGCCTGCGCTGGGAGAACACGCGCTGGACCGCGGGGTTCCTCTCCCGGGAGGTGAGGCGCGAGGGCGCCGCCGCCGCGGCCGAGACGGACGTCGAGCGGCTCCTGCCGGCCGGATGGAAGTCCTGGAGTCCGCTCGCGCGCGCGCAGGTCATCGAGATGGCGACGTTCCTCTCGCCGTACCTCCTCGCGAGTCAGGGAGACCGCGTGGCGATGGGCAACGGCGTGGAAGTCCGCTACCCGTTCCTCGATCCGGACGTGGTCGAGTTCGCCAGTTCGCTGCCCGACGGCATGAAGCTGCGCGGACTGCGCGACAAGGTCGCGCTCCGGCGTCTCGCCTCCCGGCGGCTCCCCGCCGACGTCTGGGACCGGCCGAAGAAGCCGTATCGCGCCCCGGCGACGAGGGCGTTCTTCGGCGCCGGGCCCGACGACTACGTGAGCGAGCTCCTCTCGGCCGGCAAGATCGAGGAGCACGGCCTCGTCGACCCCGTCGCAGCGCGGCGGCTCATCGACAAGGCGCGGCGGTCCGGCGGGGTGATGGGCGGGGAACGCGAGGAGATGGCCCTGCTCGGCATGCTCACCCTCCAGATCCTCGCGGAGGAGTTCCGCAACCGCTTCTCCGAACGCATCGAATCGCTCAGGCGACGGCTCGACGGAGCCGAACCCGACGTCCTCGTGGACCGCTCCGTCGCAGCGGGTTCGCGCCCGCCCGCGGCGGGAAACCAGCGGACCCGTCAAGTCGCCGCATCCCTCCCGAAAGGCAACCCATGAGCTCTCCCGCGACCCGTGAGGCGAACTCCCGCCCGAGCACGCTGCCGGCGTTCGGCCGCCACGTGATGGACATCGACTGCGCCGCGGTCGCCGACCGCGCCGCGCTGGCGATCCGCACGATCGTGGCGCGCAAGCTCCACCGGCGCGGCGTCGTCGTCGGCGTCAGCGGCGGGATCGACTCGGCCGTCTGCGCAGCGCTCTCGGTCCGGGCGCTCGGGCCGGAGCGCGTCCGCGCGATCCTCATGCCCGGCCGCAACTCCTCGCCCGACAGCGAGGTCCGCGGCCGTCAGCTCTGCGAGCGGTTCGGCATCGCGTGGACGGTCGAGAACATCGGGCCGCCGCTCGAGGCCCTGGGGTGCTACCGCCTGCGCGACGAGGCGATCCGGACCCTCTTCCCCGACTACCGGCCGGGCGACCGCTACAAGATCGTGGTCGCGGACAACCTGCTCGACAGGGACCGGATCAACGTGTTCGCGCTCGTCGTCGAGACCGCGCCCGGCGTGCTCGAGCGCAAGCGCATGCCGCCGGACGTCTACCTCCAGATCGTCGCCTCCACGAACATGAAGCAGAGGATGCGCAAGCTCATCGAGTACCAGCTCGCGGAGACCCTGAACTACGCCGTCGTGGGAACGCCCAATCTGCTCGAGTACGACCAGGGCTTCTTCGTCAGGGGCGGCGACGGCCTCGCCGACCTGAAGCCGATCGCCCACCTGTACAAGACGCAGGTCTATGCTCTGGCCGAGTACCTCGGGGTGCCCGAGGAGATCCGCCGGCAGATGCCCAGCACCGACACCTACAGCCTTCCGCAGAGCCAGGAAGAGTTCTATTTCGCGCTCCCGTACGCCGAGATGGACATGCTCCTCTACGCGTACGCCAACAAGGTTCCGGCCGAGGAGGTCGGCCCGCCGCTCTCGCTGTCGCCGGTCCAGGTCGAGCGGGTGTTCCGGGACATCGAGGCGAAGCGGCGCATCGCCTGCCGCCTCCACCAGCACGCGCTTCTCGTCGAGGACGTGGCCCCCGAGGCGCTCGAAGGATGATCACGCTCGCGGGCCGGCGCGGCCTCCTTCCCCTCGCGGCGGGTACGATCGCCGTCCTCGGCGTCCTCGCGGTCGGGCTCGCCGGGGACGCGCTTCCGGGAGACTCCATGCTCGCCGCGGACTCGATCGACCTCTCGCCGCTCGACCGCGTGCCCGCGGCCGTCTGGGACTCCCTCGCGCAGAAGCGCATCTACTTCGGGCACATGTCCGTCGGCTACGACGTCATCGCGGGCGTCGAGGAGATCCGGCGCAGGAAGCCCGGAGTGCGCCTCGCGTTCGTCGAGACCGACGATCTCGCGCGCCTCGAGAGCCCCGCGTTCGCCCACTCGCGCGTCGGCCGCAACGGGGACCCTTCGGCGAAGATCGCCGACTTCGAGCGCCGCATGACGTCGCCGGGGTCGGAGCGGGTGGACATCGCGTTCGTGAAGCTGTGCTACGCCGACATCGGCGCCGCGACGCCCGTCGACGAGATCTTCGCCGAGAGCGAGAGCGCCCTCCTGCGGCTCGCGGCGGCGCGGCCGCGCACGAAGTTCGTCCGGGTGTCGGTCCCGCTCACAGCGCGGCCCGCGGGGCTGAAGGCGCGCCTCAAGCGGATCGCCGGACGGGGCACGGACCACGACGCGGACAACCGGGCCCGCGAGAGGTGGAACGGCCTGCTGCGCTCGAAGTCCCGGGACGGACTCCCGCTCTTCGACATCGCCGCGGCCGAATCGAGGCTCCCCGACGGGACCGTAGTCTCCGTGACGGTCGGCGGCGAGGCCGTCCCGTGCCTGGCCAGGTGCTATACCACCGACGGCGGCCACCTGAACGACGCCGGCCGCCTCGTCGCGGCACGGGAGATGCTTCTCGTGCTCGCGGAGCTAGCCCGATGACCGCACACGTCCACACGCTTCCGACCACGAGCGCCACGCTGGAGCAGATCGCTTCCGCTCCGGCCCGCGGCGGACCGCGGGCCTTCCCGGTGCTGGGAGAACTGCTCTTCCGCGCCTACGGGATGAAGACGGGGTTCGTGCGCGATCTCGTCCGCCGCCTCGTCGCCCGCCTCGAAGGCGGCACGATGTTCTCGGTGACGATGCGTCGCATTTTCTCGACGTACCACGGCGTCGACGTGGGCATGTACACGCACGGCGGCCCGTTCATCGTCGACAACATGGCCCCGGGCACCGTGATCGGGCGCTACGCGTCGATCGCCGAGACCGCCCGCACGTTCACGCGCAACCATCCGATGAACACGCGCTCCACGAGCGCCCTCTTCTTCAACCCGCACTTCGGACTCGTCCCGCACGACCCCGTCGCGCGCTCGCGGCTGAAGATCGGCAACGACGTGTGGATCGGCCACAACGCCATCATCCTGCCGTCGGTCACGTCGATCGGCGACGGCGCGGTCATCGGCGCGGGCGCGGTCGTCCACCGCGACGTCCCGCCGTACGCGGTCGTCACCGGCCATCCGTGCCGCATCGTCCGGTACCGCTTCTCCGAGGAGATCATCGCAGAGCTCCTCGCCTCGCGCTGGTGGGAGAAGTCCGTCGAGGAGCTGCAACCCGAGATCGGGAAGTTCCTCCGGCCGATCGAGGACGACACGATCCGCTGAAACTCCGTGAAGGAGCCGCGAGGCGCGGCTCCTTCACGGAGTTTCACAGCCCTCGTCCCGCTTTCGTGCGCACGACGCCGAAGGGCGCGGCTTCGCACGCCCGTTCCCGTCCGAGCGACGGACGGCGGAACACCGTTGCGGGGAGATTCCTGCGCCCTGCGGGGTCGTCCCCGGGAAGGTGGGCCCCATGAAGCGACTCCCCCGCCGTCCCGTCACGATCGTCGGCGTGCCGATGGACCTCGGCGCCGGCCGCCGCGGGACCGACATGGGGCCGTCCGCCGTGCGGCTCGCGGGGCTCCACGAGGCGCTCGCGGCGTCGGGCTTCGAGGACGTGGAGGACCTCGGCGACCTCGAGGTGCCCGCCGTCGAGACGCTGAAGCTCCTCGATCCGAAGGCGAAGCACCTCCCCGCGATCGCGGCGACGTGCCGTCAGCTCGCGAAGACCGTGCGCACCGCGCTGCGCCGGGGACGCGTGCCCGTCACCATCGGCGGCGACCACAGCGTCGCCGTGGGCAGCATCTCCGGCGTCGCCGCGCACTTCCGCAAGCAGAAGAAGTCGCTCGGCGTCGTGTGGGTGGACGCGCATGGCGACATGAACACGCCGGCGACGACCTCCAGCGGCAACGTGCACGGCATGCCCCTCGCGTCCGTGCTCGGGATGGGTCCCGCGGCACTCACCGAGATCGAGGGCAAGTTCCGCAAGGTCGATCCCGACCGCGTGGCGCTCGTGGGCATCCGCGACCTCGACCTGAAGGAGCGCGAGACGATCCGCACCTCGGGCGTCCACGTGTTCACGATGAAGGAGATCGACGAGCGCGGCATCGCCGACGTGATGCGCGAGGCGATCCGCGTCGC
>JANNHP010000428.1:0-11390 GCA_031404455.1 Planctomycetia bacterium
CCGACGACCTTTACCTGCTGCTGGCCCATACGGACCCACTCCGCCGTGCTCGGGGCGACCCAGGGGTCGCCCGCCGCCCGAACGACGCGACACCACCGTTCCCGCCGGGGCGTGGGCGGGCGACCCTTGGGTCGCCCCTACAGAGACGATGCGGGATCATCACTTCGCCGAGACGGGCTCGCCGACCGTCGCCTTCGCGGGTTCGCCCCGCATCCGGCCGGCGGCGTGCTCCACGGCGTCGACGATCTTCGCGAAGCCGGTGCAGCGGCACAGGTTCCCGGAGATCGCGTCCTTGATCTCCTCGCGGGAGGGGGCGGGGTTCTCGGCGAGGAGCGCGACCGACGTCATCACGAAGCCCGGCGTGCAGTAGCCGCACTGCGAACCGCCGCACGAGGCGAACGCCTCCTGCACGGGGTGCAGGCCCTTCTCGCCGACGAGGCCCTCGATCGTGGTGATCGCACGCCCCTCGGCCTCGAGTGCCAGGGTGAGGCAGGAGAGCGTCGGCTTGCCGTCCACGAGGACCGTGCAACAGCCGCAGGTGCCCATGTCGCAGCCGATCTTGGTGCCCGTGAGCCCACAGCCGTCGCGGAGAGCCAGCGCGAGCGTGTCCGAGGGACGGATCGCGGCCTCGAGGGCGGAGCCGTTGACGGCGAGCTTGACGATCACTCGAGGCGTTCGCGACATGGGGCGGGAGGCTATCCGCCGCGGGAAGGACTCGCCACCTACGGCGAGGGATCTCTGTAGGTGTCAGGCCTCGTCCGGGATGACCAGCCGGATCGCCGCGCCGCCGTCCTTGCGATAGACGCGGAAGTCCGCGTCGAGCGTGCAGACGACGTGGTCGTCGAACGCATCGGCCATCCTGACGAGGCACGCGTCCGCGAACGACATCGGAAGGTCGCGGTACTTCTTCATGAGGCGCCGAACCGCAGCAACGTCCGCCGCCAGGTTGAAGTCGATGGACAAGCTCCCGCGCGCCACCCAGTCGAGGACTTTGTCCTGCGCGGGCGCGCGAGCCCGGAGCAGGTACATCGCTTCGGCGAGAACGGGTTCGCAGGTGAGGAGCGGGTTGCGAACGCCGGCGAACGATTCGATCGCCCATTCGTGGTGCTCGTCGTCGGCATCGAAGAACGCGACCAGCGATCCCGCATCGACGATGGCACGCTCAGTCACGCCCGAAGCCTTCCATGTGCTTCGGATTCGTCGAGAGGTCCCGGTGGCCGCTCCTGACGATTCCGCAGCCGTCTTTCATCGCCTCGTACGCCGAGACGAACTGGTCCTTCGTCGCCGGGTTCGCCTCGGAGTCGCGCCCGGAGTGATCCGCCTCGGCGACGCGGAGACCGTTCGCGACGTAGCGGGCGATCAGGTCCTTCAGCGAGAGGCCCTCGAGCGCGGCCCTCGACTTGAGCTGGCGGAAGACGGCGTCGGGCAGATCGAGCGTCGTACGCATGGAAGCATCTTGATGGCTTGATGCGAAGACGTCGAGTTTTCGATGGTCGGGCTCGGGGAGACGGCGTTCCGCGCGCGCCCTACTTCCCCGGCCGCCTCGCGATGCGCCGCTCGCACTCGGCGATCCACTCGCCGGCCTTCTTCTCGGGCGACGTGTCGGGGTACTTCTCCTGGAACGCCTTCAGCTTCTCGATCAGCCGTTCGAGGCCCTTGATGTCCTGCCTCGCGACGTCCTCGACGAGGTGGTCGAGGTACTCCTGCGCCAGGACGATGTACTTCACGCGCGGATTGGCGTCGAGCTCGTCCTTCAGCTTCTGCACCTCGGCGAGATGGTCGGTGCCCTTGTAGGTGACGAGCATCCGCTCGACCCGGTGGTAGGCGACGGCCCAGTCGAGGTCCTTGATCAGCGCGTCCACGACGCCCCGCTGGAACGTCCAGTAGCGCGAGATCTCCTTCTTCACCTTGGCGCAGAAGGCCTTCGCCTCGCCCGAGGCGTGGCTGTCGGTGAAAACCTTGTCCGCGAAGTCGATCGCCTCGCCGAAGCGCAGGTCGAGCAGCGCCTTCGCCGCGTGGCGCGCGTCGTAGGGCACGGTCTTCGGGTCACCGAACGCGCAGCGGTTGATCTGCGCCTCGAGGATGTCCTTCGTCAGCGCGGCGACGTGCGCGTGCCACGCGACCTTGCCGTCGGGACCGATCACGTACGTCCGCGGCATCGACGTGCCGGGATAGCCCTTGAGCAGGGCTCCAGCGCCGTCCCAGCCCACCTGCCACTTGATCGACGCCGCGTCGTCGACCAGGTACTTCGTCGCGCAAGCGTCCTCCGCGGACTCCAGCACCTCGATGATCACGACGGGCTGCGACTTGTACGTCTCGGCGAGCTTCACGAGGTTGGGCAGGAACCCCTTCGAGGTCGCGCGCGACGGGTCGGAGACGTGGAGGATCACGACCTTGCCGCGGAGGCTCGCGATCTTCGGCGCGGCGCCGTTCCACCACGTGGTCGCGACGATCTCGGGCGCCGGCTGGTCGAGACGGTCCACGATGTCGGCCCGCGCCGCCGTGCCCCAGCAGAGGGCGAGGACGAGGGCCGCGAGGCAGTGGCTGCGTTCGGTCACGAGCGAAGCATCGGGCCGCAAGGCGGCGCCGTCAACCCGTTAGCAGCGGAGCGCACAGCTCGGAAACGGTTTCGGGCGCGGTCCGGACAGGTGGTCCGAGCCGCGCCCGAAGGTCCCGCGGGGCTCCCCGCCGGGCGCGTTCCGTCGAAGTCGAACGGCACGCGCTGCGGCGGCGAGGTCCCGCGGGAGAGGGAGATCGAGGAGGACTAGTAGACGCGGGTCGCCTCGGCCTGCTCGACCGGGCGCGTCGTCTCCTTCGTGTTCATCGTGATCTTGAAACGGGAGTCGGCGGGCTTGACGCCCTTGACCACGACCGTCCACGACACGACTTCCTTCGGTCCGAGCGTGACGACCGGAGCGAACGTGAGCTTCGACGCGGCGTAGGTGCCCTTCGTGGGACCGTCGCTGGAGACGTAGGACACCGCGTCCTCGTGCTCGCAGGTGATGACGATGTCCGAGTCGGGCGCGGTGCCCTGGTTCGTCACGCGGATCGTGTACGTCGTCGTGCCGCCGACCGGAACCGGATCGGGATTGTCGACGAGCTCGAGCAGCACCGCGGGGATGCCGATGAACGCGACGCTCGCGGACGCCGTGACGGGCTCCGCGCAGTGAGCGGAGGCCGAGACGCGGTTGTCGATCGCGCCCGTGGACTTGCGGCTGGCGCCCACGGTGACGGTCTTCGAGGCGCCCGGGGCGATGTCGCCCAGGTTCCAGGTGACGGTCGAGCCCGAGGCCGTGCCGCCGTCGCTGATCGCTCCGACCGAGTCGGCGCCGGTCATCGTGTCCTTCAACTGGCAGCCGCCTGCGACCCAGTCACCCGAGTTCTTCACGGTGATCGAGAACTTCGCGTCGCGGCCGATGATCTGCGTCTTCACGTCGGCGACCTTCGTGACCTCGAGAATGCCCTTCTTCACGACCGTGTCGCTCGCGGCGGAGGCCGTGAGGCCGCCGGCGGCCGTCGCGGTCGCCTTGTTGGTGAACCTGCCGGTCTTCGAGGCGCGTGCCTTTGCGGTCATCTCCTTCGAGGCGCCCGGCGCGAGCGCGCCCACGTTGAACGTGACCGTCGGCTTGCCGTCGACCGTCCAGCCCTCGGGGAGTGTGTCCACGACCTTGACGTCGGTCGCCTGGCCGTTGCCCGGGTTCTTGACGACGAGCTTGATCGGGATGTCGTCGTACATGCACGACTCGCCGGGAGCGGACTTCACGAGCTCCAGCTTCGGCGTCAGGACCGGTGCCGGCGGCTTCGCCGCGACCGGGGCCGGCGCGGGCGCCGGGGCCGGCTTCGGGCCGTACGAGACCGACGCGCAGCGCGAGACGGCGCTCATCGACGTCGCGCGGCCGACGACCGAGATGTCCGCGGAAGCACCCGGGTCGAGCGTCCCGAGGTCCCAACTGATCTTGCCGCCCGCGACCTTGCCCGCGGGCTCGGCGCTCTCGAACTTGAACCCGGAGGACGGGATGTCGTCCGAGACGACGACGCCGACGAGCGGCGTGGACGGCGAGATGTTCTTCACGCGGATCGTGTAGTGGAGGTCGTCGCTCGAGTCGACCGACGCAGGGATGATCTTCTCGATCGTGATCACGCTGGTCTTCATGTCGCCGGTCGGCAGCGCCTGCCCAGCCCAGAGGTAACCCGGACCGAGGTCCGGCTGCCTGAGCGGGCTCGGGCCAGCGGTCTTCCCGGCCGCCTGGCAGGCTCCCGCCGCCAAGGCCGCCAGCACAACGAGCGTCAGACTCGCGTGTCTCATGTTCCCCATCCTTCTTGATTGCGGCGAGAGGTCTCCCGACCGTCCGCGAACACCCCGCGGAATCCGGCTCGTGCCCTCGCCCAGATCTGCCTTCCAAACTCCCGTCCGCCGACTCGAATTCCAATCCGACCCGGCGGCGGCCTGCTTCGCCGGTCCCGTCCGCACCTCGCGCCCGGGACCGGCGACGTCGGCGAACATCATACGGAACTCGCTCGCCGGACCGAGTGATTCAGCTCACGACGCCCCGGCTCGCCTCGCCGGGGCTCCCGATTCCGCGTCGCTGCCGAGCGGGGCGCAGGTCGCTCGAACGAGCGGGCACTCGAACGAGCGGGCGCGCAAATCGAACGAGCGCTCCGTCGCAGGTGGGTCTCACCGGAGACGGGCGCTCAGTTGTCGCGATCAGGCGTTCGTCGCGATCAGGCGTTCGTCGCGATCAGGGGCTCGCCGGCTACTTGGCGCAGGGATCGGCGTACGACTTGTGGCCGTGATGCGTGTCCGGGCACGCGCAGCAGCCGCCGTAAGGGAGGTCGTCCTTCAGACGGCCCATGTCCTTGTCGGCCTCGCTGATGTAGCAGGCGGTGCAGTCGTGGCCCTTCGAGCAGGGCGTCGGCACGCAGACCGTGCCTCCGGACGCGCCCGTCGTGCCGGCGGCCTTCGTCGAACCGCGGTTGCACTGGCAGGCGGAGAGCGAGACCATCAACGCCATCAGAACGGCACAAGCGGCAATCCTACGGCCCATGAGATCCTCCCGAATGATGGTGCTGCACCGATGAAGGCCGACACCCTAGCGGCTGCCCCGCCGGAATCGAAGCGTCATCTCGCGGGTCCCGAGGTCACGGCTCGAGCTCGATGCGCCCGCGCCACGGAGCCACCCGCGCTATCCGCCACTCGGCCGCCGTTCCCTCGGCAGGCGCGATCCAGCCCGGCGACGGCCTGAGCGGAAGCTCGCGGCAGAGCGACGGCACCCACACCGCGCCGAGCCCGCGACGGGGCGCCCGCGAGAGCACGCCCGCGATCGTGTCGCCGACACGCGACTCAAACGCCCTCGCCACCCAGAAGTCGCTGCGATCGTCGGACGCCGAGCGGACCGCGCGCTCCCGCTCGATCAGGTGACCGACGAGCCTCTCGAGGTCGGCGTGCCGGTAGGGCGGCTTCGCTCCCGTCGCGACCGCCGCGACCTGCCGCTGGTTGACGAGGTCGGCGAAGCGCCGGATGGGCGACGTCGCCTGCAGGTACTGGTCGGCGCCGACACCGGCGTGGCGTCCGGGCTCGATGGACACGCTCGACGGTGCGAAGCGTCGCCGCGCGCGGATCGGGTAGAGCGGGTCGTCGGCGCTCGGCTCGGGATCGCGCGGCGGGTCCTGCGTGCGATAGAAGGCCGGGACGTCGGCGGCGGCGAGCGCGCGGGCGGACTCGCGGTTGAAGAGGACCATCAGTTCCGCGACGACGAGGTCGCCCGGCGTCGCCTGGTGGCGGACGGCGAGGCGCGGGACGCCGCCCTCGGCCGTCACCTTCAGCGACTCCAGAGAGACGAGCACCGCGCCCGCCTCGCGCCGAGCGGCACGCAGGCGCTCCGCGACCGAGACGAGCCGCCGCGACGCCTCCTCCGTCGGCGCGAGCACCGGCGCTTCGGCGGTCTGCTCGTACGTCAGGCGCCGCGTGATGCGCACGACGGATCGGAAGAACCGCGACGCGGCGACGCGCCCATTGCCGTCGATCCGGAAGGCGCCCGTCAGCGCCTCCCGCGCGACCCCCTCTTCGAGCGAGAGACGCGCGACGAGCGGACGCGGCAGCATCGAGACGGCCGACTCGGGCATGTAGAGCGAGCTGATGCGACCCGCCGCGTCCTTGTCGAGCGGCGAGCCGACGGGGACCAGCGCCGCGGCGTCGGCGATGTGGACGAGCACCTCGACGCCGTCCGGCGTCTCGCGCAGCGAGATCGCGTCGTCCACCTCCGTGGTCTCGGCGTCGTCTACGGCGACCGCGTGGAGAGCCGTCAGGTCCTCGCGGCCCGCGATGTCCACGGGCGTCGCGGCGACGCGCGCCGACTCGTCGATCGACCCGCGCCGGAAGTCCGCGACGAGACCCGCGCGGTGCGGGGCCGGGTTGACGCCGACGGGGAGCGCTCCGACGGCGACGAGCGCCTCGAGCACCTGATCGGGCTCGGGGACGTCGATCTTCGCCGCGAGGACGCGTCCGCGCTCGGCGTCGTGCACCTGGCCGCGCAGCGCGAAGTCCGAGAGCGAATCGAGAGCGCCTCGACAGTCGCCGGGCGCCGGGACGTCGGCGCGCCGCGGCCACCACGCGCGCAGCGCGTCGTCTTCGGCGTGCGCGAGCTTCGTCGCCTCGATGCGCGCAACTTTCGCCTCGGCATCCGCGCGGCGCGCCGCGACGAAGCGGACGCCGTCGCGGCGGAACCACGGCTCGGCGCCGGCCGACGCGAGCGCCGCGGCGAGACGGCCGAGCGAGCCCTCGAGACCCGCGAGTCCGGCCAGGGCACCGACGTCGTACGAGGCGTTCTCCGCCGCGCGGGCGTGGACCTCTCGCCAGTCGACGGCGCGGGTCGCCTCGGCGCGCAGGCGCGCGAGCCACTTCGCGGTCTCCTCCCCGGCGGCGGGCGGGGGGACGTCGGAAGTCCGAACGAGCGCCTGCGAGGCCGGGAAGGCGAACCGCGCGCCGTCCTCGGCCACGAGGGTCAGCATTCCCGCGCCGTCCGCCGACGGCCTCTCGGAGACGACCGCGGCGAGCGCGACGCGTTCCCGGCGGTGGAGGACGACGACGTCGTGGGTCATCGGCGGCTCAGGGTAGCCGGGACGGCGAGGACTCGGGGACGTCGCCCTTGCCGGACGCCAAATCCGTCTCGGCGCCGGAGCGAGCCCCTAGCCTCCCGCCATGCCGCGAACCAGCCGACCGAAGAAGCCCGCGAAGAACGCCCCGGACCCGATCGCGCCGCTGGTCACCGGGCTCCTCGGGGCGATCGGCGAGGACGTCGCACGCGACGGCCTCGTCCGCACGCCGCAGCGCGTCGCCAAGGCCATGCGCTTCTTCACCCAGGGCTACGGGCAGGACCCGCGCACGGTGCTGAACGGCGCCGTGTTCGAGGAGCACGTGGACGAACTCGTCGTCGTGAAGGACATCGAGCTCTACAGCCTCTGCGAGCACCACATGGTGCCGTTCTTCGGCAAGTGCCACGTCGGCTACCTGCCGCGCGGACGGATCATCGGACTGTCGAAGATCCCGCGTCTGGTCGATGTCTTCGCCAGGAGGCTCCAGGTGCAGGAGAGGCTGACGAACCAGATCGCGTCGGCCCTCTTCGACATCCTCGCTCCGCGCGGCGTGGGCGTGGTGATCGAGGCCCAGCACCTCTGCATGATGATGCGCGGCGTCGAGAAGCAGAACTCGCGGGCCGTGACGAGCTCGCTGCTCGGCACGTTCCGTTCCGACGCCCGGACCCGGGCCGAGTTCCTGGACTTCGTCCGATGAGGAAGTGGCTCGCGGCCCCGTTCGAAGCGCTCCACGTCTTCGGGGTGGCCTGCTTCTTCGCGATCGGACTCGCGCTGACGTTCCTCACGGCACCCGGCTGGCTCGCGAACTTCGGCAAGGTCTCCCCCGACTCCGCCGCCCGCCACTTCAACGAGATCGCGTCGCTCATCGGCCGCAACGGTCTCTGGGTCGCCTGCGTCGCGCTCGCGTGCGGCGTGATCGCGCCCTACGCCCGCGCCGACGGCAAGAAGACGATCGCCTGGGTCCGCGTGCTCTGCACTGCCGCGGCGACTGTGATCGTGCTCTTCGCGTGGGGCCGTTTCGAAAGCCTGCCGAAGGTCCTCGACGGCGGCCGCGCGCCGGCCGCGGACATCGCGAAGTGGCGCAGCGACAAGCGTCCGACGCCGTGGAACGGCCTCCTCCTCGCCACGGGCCTCAACCTCGCGCTCGCCGCCTTCCAGGTCACGGGCGGCGCCGGGAAGAAGCCGAAGGGCGACGGCGGCGGGAAGTAGTCGCGAGTCGTCAGGCTCGGATCGTGCGAGTCCATTGACACGAAGGACATCGCGATGTATCTAGACTGATGATCTAGAGACATCCAGATGAACCTTGAAGCTCTGCTGGCCGACCTGAACCCGTGGTGGCACGGGACGCGCACCGATGTCGCGGCGTTGCTGCCGCGGCGCGCGCTGCATCGGGAGGTGCTCGATCGAGCCGCGCGGCCCATCGATCTCGATCGGCGGGCGATCGTGCTCATGGGCCCCCGCCAGGTCGGGAAGACGACGCTGCTGCGGCAGGTGGCGGTCGATCTCGTGTCGGCGGGACTTCCAGGCGAGGCTGTCACCTACTTCGATTTCTCCGACGACCGTCTGATCGATCGCGTCTCACCGGATGAGGTCGTCCAACACGTTCGCGGCGCGTCTGATTCCGCCCGGCCTCGCCTCTTCCTGCTCGACGAGATCGGCGCGGCCGGCGACTGGTCCCGCTGGCTGCGGCGGATGGTCGACGACGCTTCGCACCGATTCGTCGTGACGGATTCCTCGGCCGAGCTTCTTCGCGGCGGAGGGAAGGAGTCGGGCACCGGCCGCTGGGACGAGAAGATCCTCGAACCGCTGACCTACCCCGAAGTCGTCTCGCTGCTGAGCGCGGAGTCCGTTCCGGGCGCCCTGCGGTCCCTCGATCCCCTGGCGCTCTACCTGAGCGTCGGGGGGTTCCCGGAGCACGTCTTCCGCTACAACGGCGATCCGTCCGCGGCACGGCAGCGATTGCGGATGGACATCGTGGACCGGGCCATCTACCGCGATCTGATGCGCCACGACGTCGATGTCGCACGCGTACGCGACCTGTTCGTCTACCTCGTCGAAGAGTCGGGCAGCATCTTCGATGCAGTCGGCCGGGCGCAGGACGTAGGCGCCGACCCGCGTTCGGTCCGCGATTGGGAGCGGCTCCTCCTCGACACGCTGCTCCTCCACCGGGTCGAACGCTGGACCAAGCGCCCGTCCGCGCGCCTGCGCGCGAAGCCGAAGATCTACGCCGCGGATCACGGACTCGTCGCGGCGTTCTCGATCAGCGACGCACCGCTGTCCGATCCGGGAGTCCGCGGCAAGGTGTTCGAGTCGGTCGTGCTCCGGCATCTGCGCGAGATCGCACGCGGACGGATCACCTACTTCCGGGAGGACGACGATCTCGAAGCCGACTTCGTCGTCGAGACGCAGCACGGTGTCGTCGCCGTCGAGGTGACGTCGACAGCCGTTCCGGAAGCGCGCAAAGTCAAACGACTCGCCGCGGCGGCAGCGAAGGTCGGCGCGCGGCGCGCGCTGCTCGTCCACGGCGGCGACGCATCGAGCGAACGCGACGGCGTGACGTCGGTGCCGCTGCGCCAGTTCCTCGAACGCTGCGGGGAACTGGTCGCGGGGGGTCCGTCGCCTTGAAGGCCCCCCCGCTCGGCACATCGCAGAGCCACGTCCTCGAGTTCAAGGGACGCCAGGCGCTCGCGGATCCCAAGGGCATCGCGCGCGCGGTCGTCGGGATGCTGAACGCCGATGGCGGCGTGGCCTGGATCGGCGTGACGGACGTCGCGGACCGCGCTGGGGCGTACGAGGACATCCCGGACGTCGAGTCCGCGTGCCGCCGCCTGCGTGATCATCTGATCGACACGATCGAGCCGTCGCCAACCGCAGACGAGCTGAGCGTGCAAAGCGTCGCGAGCGACGACGCGACCCATCTGATCGTCGTGAGCGTCCCTCGCGGCAAGCGAGGTCCGTACTCCCAGCGGAGCGGGTCGGCGCGTTCGTACTGGCTGCGCGTGAACGCACGAGTTCGGGAGATGAGCCGCGAGGAGCTTGCCGAGGCGTTTCGAACTCCGCGGACGGGAGACTTGCACGACTCTGAGGCTCGACGCGATGCCGTCCTGCGTATCCGCACTGCGCGAACGTCTGCGGAGCAGTTCGGCCAGCCGGCTCTCTGGCTCCAGATCCGGCCGGTCATCGCCGCCCGCGTCGGCGAACCCGCGCGGCGTGCGCTGCTGACGGATCGAGCGCTCGTCGGCGACCGAGCCCATGGCTGGGCGTTCGCGGTCGGCGGCGCGACGCCGAGGATGGAGGACGATCGGCTCGTCGTGGAGTCCGGTCGCGGATCCGTTTCCTGGATCGACGAGAGAGGCGCCGTGCAGGTCCATGCGCTGCTCGACATGTTCGCGATGGACCGCGCGCAGGTGCTGAACTCGTGGGCGCTCATCGAGACGATCTGTTCCACGTTTCGCATCGCCGGACGCATCCTCGCCGAGGCGGACGCACCAGACGACGCACCGGTCCTCGCTGACTTCGCTCTGCTCGGCTTGAATCGCACGTGGCGCCTCAAGCCCTACTCTCCGAACACCGTCGGCTTCAGCATGAGCGAAGGCGCGACGTTCGACGGCGAGTCGCTCCTGCGCAGCGATCCGTTCGAGTTCACGGCCTCGGCGGTGCGCGACGGACCCGACTCCTGCGCACTCCGCGTCGTACGGTGGCTCTACGGGAACTTCGGCTTCGACGAGGAGATGATCCCCGTTCAATTCGATCGGACGACGGGGCGATTTCACGTCCCTTCGTGACAACCCGATTCGCGTGCGGATCGACGTGGACCCGCGGAGACTCGACCCGGCCCCGGCAATCGTCGAACGGTTCGTCCTCCCCGCGAAGTAGACGACCAGCCGCCGGCCTTTCGGCCGGCGACTGGGTCTGCGGACTCCCGCGAGCGCCCGGTGCCGGAGTCTTTGGCGCGCGAACTTCCGGCCCGCGGCTTCCACCCGCGTTGAAGGAGGACCGCGACGGGGGCTCTCGCAAGCGGCGTTCCACGCCGGCCGTGCCTTGGGACCACGGTCGCGCGTTACTCCCGGGTGGCGGAAGTGTCGCGTCCCGGAACGCCCACGCCCGCGCCCTCGTCGCGGTCCTACCCAATCCCGGGGACTCGGTGCTCGCGCAAGACCACCGATGGCTGTGAAGCTCCGTGCGGCGCGGCCCGGCGCGCCGCACGGAGCCTCAGCGAACCGGCAGCCCGAACTCGACGGCCTCTTCGAGGCCGGCCGTGCCATACGCACCGATCGCGGGGGCGGTCGCCGGGTCGA
>JANNHP010000429.1:0-25085 GCA_031404455.1 Planctomycetia bacterium
GGGACGACGTCCGCGCGCTCGTCGGCTGAGCCCAATCGACTCGATCGGCCTCCCGGGTCGAGGCGAACGGACGGTCGGATAGACTCCGCCGTGTCGTTGGGCCGGCAAGGCCCTCGGAGGTGGTCGATGGGAATTCGGACGTGGCTGGTGGCGATCTCGGTCTGCTCGCTCGCAGCACTCTCGGTGGGACCGGTCGATGCGGGACCATCGGAGCCCGAGCGAACTTCCTCGATCCACGCGATCAGCCCGACCGCCCAAGACCTGCGGCTCGAGGTGAACCGGGGGCAGTCCGCACCCGGCGTCGACCTGATCGCCCGCTGTCGCGGGTACATGGCGTGGATCCTCCCGACGGAGGTCGTCTTCAGCCTGCCCCGGCCGCCTGGTCCGCGGAATGCGTCCGATCCGCCGCGGCGCTCGTCGGCCCCGATGACGGCCGACATCCTCCGCATGCGACTCGTCGAAAGCGCGTCCCGGCGCTGCGAGACCGCGGGGCGGCTCCCCGGCGAGAGCAACTACCTCGTCGGGAACGACGCCTCGAAGTGGGTGACCGGCGCGCCGAGCTTCGCCGTCGCCAGGTACGCCGACGTCTGGCCCGGCGTCGCGGTGACCTACCGCGGCGAGGGGCGCGGACTGCGTTTCGACTTCGACGTGGCACCCGGCGCCGACGCCGCGGCGATCGCTCTCGCGTTCGACGGCGCGGACGCTCTCGAAATCGACGGCTCGGGCGCCCTGCGCGTGCGGATGCCCGCCGGTGACGTCGTCGTCTCACCGCCCGTCGCGTTCGAGTCCAAGGAAGGCGGCCCGCGTCCCGTGACCGTGCGATGGGCGCTGCGCGACGGCTCGCGCGCCGGCTTCGACGTCGCGGGCCGCGATCCCGGCGCGCCGCTCACGATCGACCCGTCGGTCGCTTACTCCACGTACTTCGGAGGCTCCTCCGACGACGACTCCTTCGGCCTCGGCGTCGACTCCTCGGGCAACGCGTACCTCGCGGGAACGACCGTCTCCACCGACCTGCCGACGACCACCGGCGCGTACCTGATGACGAAGCAGCAGAACTCGGGCAGCACGGTGCGGCGCGACGCCTACTGCGTGAAGTTCAACGCCACGGGCTCGGTCCTGAGCTACGCGACCTACTTCGGCGGCACGCACGACGACTACGGCTACGGGATCGCGGTGAGCGGATCCGGCAACGCCTACTTGCAGGGGATCACCTATGCGACCGACTTCCCTGCGACGTCGAGCGCCGCCGAGTCCTCGATGGGCGCGTCCGGCGCCGCCTCTTTCGTTGCGAAGCTCAACACGACGGGAACGGCGCTCTCCTACGCGACCTTCGTGAACTACGGCTTCGGTCAGGGGATCGCGATCGATTCGTCCGGGAGCGCTTACATCGTGGCGAAGTCGTTCGGGACGGGGGGGCGCCTGCGCGTCCACAAGCTGAACGCGTCGGGTTCGAGCTACTCCTACACGTCGAACCAGGGCGTCTCGGGTGCGAACAATGACTACGCGACCGGCATCGCCGTGGACACGAGCGGCAACGCCTACGTGACGGGCAACACCGACCAGTCCGGGTTCCCGACCACGAACGGCGCCTTCCAGACGACCTACGGCGGCGGCGGCTACGACGCGTTCGTCCTGAAGCTCGGGTCCACGGGGAACCTCAACTACTCGACCTACCTGGGCGGGACGGACGACGACTACGCTTATGGCATCGCCGTCGATTCCTCGGGGCGCGCGCACGTCGTCGGGGCGACGGAGTCGTCGAACTTCCCGACCGCCAATGCGTATCAGTCCACGCTGGGGGCACCCTCGGCCGGATTCGTGACGCAACTCGGCTCCGGCGGGAACTCGCTCGGGTTCTCGACGTTCCTGAGCGGCACGCTGGGAGACGGCGCGGCCGCCGTGGCGCTCGGGCCGACCTCGGTCTACGTCGTCGGCGGCGCCCACTCGACCGACTTCCCCGTCACCTCGAACGCGGTCCAGTCGAGCATCGCATCGGCCGCAGGCGGCGACGCGTTCCTCACCGTGCTGCGGACCCAGGGCTCGATGGAGTTCTCCACCTACTACGGCGGGAACCTCGCCGACAGCACCGCGCTCCAGAGCGTCGCCGTGGACTCGAACGGCGACGCGTACGTCGCGACCACGTCCCGCTCCATCGACTTCCCCACCGTCTCCGCCTACGACACGACGCGCGGCGGGACCATCGACGCGACGGTGACCAAGTTCACCGGACTCATCCGCCCGTTCGTCGTCACGGCGGACACTCTCCCGGTGTGGACCGCGGGCGTCGGCTTCTCGCGTCAGCTCGCGACGACCGGCACCGTCGGTTCGGCGACGTGGGCGCTCTCGGGAGGGGCGTTGCCGACGGGGATGTCGCTGTCGTCGTCGGGTCTCGTCTCCGGCGCGCCCGGGGAGCCGGGCACGTTCACGTTCACGGGGACCGCCACGGACGCGTGCCTGCAGACGGCTCAGCGCCAGTTCACGCTCACGGTGAATCCGCGTCCCGCGCTGGACAGCGTCGCGCAGCAGCGATGGACGAGGACGAGACCCTACTCCTTCCAGCTCACGTCGACCGGAGGCACGCCGCCGCTCTCGTACTCGTTCGACTCCGGAGCCCTCCCGGACGGGCTGGCGGTCGGCACGACCGGTGCGCTCGACGGGACCCCGGCCGCGACGGGGTCGTTCGTCTTCGATGTGCGAGTGACAGACCTGCGCGGCGCTGTCGCGACGCGCACCGTCGCCTTCACGGTGCTGGAAGTTCCGACGATCACCACCGCGTCCATCGCCGACTGCACCGAGCACGTGACGCATAGCGTGCCGTTCGCCGCGAAGGACGGTCTCGCGCCGCTCACCTGGTCGGTCGCGGCGGGGACGTTCCCCTTCTCGAAGACCGTCAACGCAGCGACGGGTGTCGCGAACGCGATCACGATCGACGCCGGACAGCACACGTTCACGCTGCGCGTGACCGACGCGGCGGGCGCGGTCGCCGAACGCGAGCTGACGATGCTCCTGAACCCGTTCCCCGCTTTCGACATCGAGGCTTTCGGAGTCGCGGTGGCGGGGCGGCCGTACAGCGTGACTCTCCTCGGACACGGAGGAACGCCGCCCGTGAAGTGGCAGCTGCGCACAGCGCTTCCAGCGGGTCTCAGCATCGATCAGGATTCCGGAGTCATCTCCGGCGAGCCCTCGCTGCCCGGGAGCACCACCCTGTCCGTCGAGTACGAGGACGCTTGCAACGGCGTCGCGGAGCGCGCCCTTCAGCTCGACGTCGCGGCCGTCGCCGACCTGTCGCGGCGCAAGGCGAAGCTCTCCTCGGAGTTCGACACCGCCGGGCTGCGGCAACCGAGGTTCTTCGCGCTCGAGCTGATCGAGGGCACGGTCCTCGGCGCCGTGGTGAAGGGTCAGGGCAAGGCCGACCTCGCGGTGGACGTCGCACTCCTCGATCCGTCGTTCGCGGCGATCGACCTGACGGGCGTCGGCGCCGCGGCCGGGAGCTCCTTCAAGATCACCGGGTTCACGGTGCCCGTCACGGGGCGGTACACGCTGCGGCTCCTGCCGCGCGCGCCCTTCATCGGGAAGATCTCGACGTCGCTCTCCGTGGCGGCGGCGTCGTCCTTCGGGGGGACGCTCCACCTCGACGCGGCCGAGGCGCCGACGGACTTGCGGATCCCCGTCCTCGCGGGCGCCCAGCTCTCGTTCGCCGTGAAGGGCGCCAAGGGAAGCTCGATCTCCCCGTCGATCGTCGCGGTGACGCAGAACGGGGTCGATCTCCTCGTGCCGGGCGAGGTCAGGGGGACCGGCCTCGTCCGTTCCCTGAAGCTTCGCGCAGAACTCGTCGCCGGCGAGGTGCACGTGCTGCTCGGCGCGGCGGCCGGAACGTCGGGCGACGCGACGTGGACCGTCAAGCTGAAGCAGCCGAAGACGTACGCATTCTCGATGCCCGACGTCGCAGCGGGAGAGTGACGGGCCTGCTCTCGGAGTCGCGGCGCTCCGAACCCTGGACGGCCGGCGAGCCGCACGCTCGGCTGAGAATTCGAGAAACGTCTCAAGCGGGCTCGGCCGGCTCCTCGAAGATGCTGGGGACGGACTCAGGTCGCGCGACAGGGGTGTGAGATGGCACGCCGGGCTCGGTGGGCGCGGATCGCGCTGTGGAGCTTCTTCGGACTCGTCACCTCCGGGTGCCTCCTCGGACGGGTCGCGTTCACGCCCGACGGGAAGCGGTTCGCCGCCGTGGTGCAGGGCGACCCTGACGATCGGACCGGGTCGCCCGAAGCGGTGCAGAAGGGTGAACCGCCCCCGGAGCTCTGGGTGACGGACCTCGCGTCGGGCGAGCACGTGCGCGTGATCCGCGACGGGTTCGTCGGCGTCTCGCCCGCGTGGTCTCCCGATGGACGCGATCTCTGGTTCCTCCACGGGCTGAAGTCCGAGTCGATGTCGCTCGCGCGCTGGAACGGGAAGACCGTCACCGATGTCGCCGCGATGCCGCTGAAAGACGACGGCCAGGTGTTCGCGCTCGTCCCGCCGCAGCCCTGCCCGGACGGGAAGTCGTTCTTCGTGACCGAAGCCTCCGACGGGCACCTCGCGCGGATCGTGCGCTGCGACGTCGCCGACGGCGCGAAAGCGGTCGTCGCGGAATCGGCCGGCGGCGGCGTGATCTCGCCGAAGGGCGACCGGCTCGCGTTCCTCGCGTGGGAAGGTGCCGAGGCGAAGCCGCTGAAGCTCTGCGTCATGCCGCTCGGCGGGAAGCCCAAGGTCGAGATCGCGACGCTGCGCGACAAGCTGAACGACATCACGGGCACTCCGATCGTCTGGTCGCCCGACGGCGCCGGGATCGCGTGGGAGGACCAGCCCGACGAGCCGACAGCCGACGTCGACGCGCACGCGATCTACCTCGCCGACGTCGGGTCGCTCGCGGTGTCGCGGCTCTCGCCCGTGGGCGAGACCGCCCGCCTGCCGCTCTTCTCCGCGGACGGCGCCTTCGTCTACTACACGCGCTGGCTCACGAAGGACGGTCCGACGATCGTGCGGCGCGTGGACCTCGCGAAGCGCGTTGTGATCGACGTTGCGGGCAGCGCGGGCTGCGTGGCCGCGGGCGTCTCGCCCGACGGACGGTTCCTCGCGATGCAGCGCGCGATCGGCACGAAGGGCAGTCCCGGCAAGGACGCGACGGTCGTGCGGCTCGTCGAGCTCGCGACGGGAGTCGTCACCGATGACTGGGTCTCCGCGTACCAGCTCCGCGTGTGGGCGGCGACGTCGGTCCTCGTCGCGGCGGGGTGCGTGAAGGCGGGCCGCGCGCCGGAGTGCGCCGAGGCGCGCGTCCGCGCGGACGAGGCGCTCGAGCTCATGGCGAAGCGGTTCCCCGGCTCCGAGAAGCACTCCGCCGCCGTGCGCACGAGGAAGGACGTCGACGACCTCCACGCGGTGAAGTGAAGGCTTCCATCCGGCACCGCGCGCCGTAGGCTTCGCGGGCGAACGTCCGGAGGAGCCATGCGCAGAGAGTCTCTCGCCCTCGTCCTCTTCGTCGTCTCGGGCTGCGCGTCGGCGCCGCCGGTGACCGAGGCCGCTCCGCCCGCGATCGTGGCGCGCGACGTGGACTACCGCGAGGGCGACACGGTGCTGCGCGGGCATCTCGCGCTTCCCGCCCGCAGCGTGACGAGGCACCCCGCGGTGCTCGTCGTCCACGAGTGGTGGGGCCGCGGGGCGCACTCCGACGGGAGCGCAGAGGAACTCGCGAAACTCGGCTACGTCGCCTTCTCCGTGGACATGTACGGCGACGGGCGCACGACGACGGACCCGAAGCAGGCCGGCGAATGGGCGGGTGCGATCCGCAAGGACCCGGCGCTCGGCATGCGGCGTCTCGGCGCGGCGCTCGACGTCCTCCGCGCGATGCCCGAGGTCGATGCGTCGCGCGTCGCGTGCATCGGCTACTGCTTCGGCGGCACCGTGTCGCTCGAGGCGGCGTGGGCGGGGCTCGACCTGCGCGGCGTCGTCTCGTTCCACGGCAGTCTCACGACGCCGAAGGCGGAGCAGGTCCCCG
The DNA here is from genome assembly GCA_031404455.1 of Planctomycetia bacterium. Taxonomy (GTDB): domain Bacteria; phylum Planctomycetota; class JAJSAM01; order JAJSAM01; family JAJVHW01; genus JANNHP01. Next base: position 6,035 of record JANNHP010000429.1, read on the forward strand.
GCGTGAAGGCATCGGTCCTCGTCTGCCACGGCGCCGACGATCCGTTCGTCTCGAAGGAGTCCATCGACGCCTTCCAGACGTCGATGCGCGAGAACCGCCTCGACTGGGAGTTCATGGCGTACGGCGGAGCGGTGCACAGCTTCACGAACCCCGCGGCCGACGGATCGTTCAACCCCGGCGCCAAGTACGAGCCGATCGCCGCCGCCCGCTCGTGGGAGCTGATGCGGACGTTTCTCGCGGAGCGTTTCCGCTGACCGATCGCCGCGCGCGCGACGTTCGCCCGGCGACCGGCTAGCCTGCGTCACCCAAGGAGACACCCGCATGCCCCGACCGAAGTCCGAGACGTCCGCCCTCGTCGCCGATCTCACGAGCCGAATCGCGCAAGTCGTCGACGCGGCGCGCCGTCAGGGCCGCGACGAGGCGCTCGGCCACATCCGCAATCTGGTCGCGGGAGGCGCCGCGCCGAAGCGCGGTCCCGGACGTCCTCGCAAGGACGGGAGCGTCGCGCCCACCCCGACCAAGTCCGGCAGGCCGCGCAAGAACCCTTGGGCCAAGCTCTCGCCCGCCGCCCGCCTCGCGCGCGTCAACGCGATCCGGAAGGGCAAGGGTCTGCCGCCGCGCGAGGCGTAGTCGTCTTCCGGGGACGGACCTGACTTTCGATACTTTCGATACTTTCGGGGACGGTCCTCACTCCCGCGCCGCCGCCGGGAACGCGACCAGGCTCCTGAACCCGTCGCGGTCGTAGGCGCGGACGCCGAAGAGCCAGTCGTCCTTCGAGAAGGGCTGCGTGGTCTCGACGACATCGCCGACGTCCGTCGCGTGCTCCCACGTCGCGCTCGTGGTCGCGCGACGGACGATCTCGTAGCCGGCGACGTCGGACTCCGGCGACCGCGTCCAGCGCAGCATCGTGTCCGTCGAGAGTTCCGCCGTGATGATCCGCGCGTCGGCGGGCGCTGACGGCGCGTTCGCGAGGTGCGCGAGCGCCGCGGCGTCGAGGCGCGTCACGTCGGCGAGGTAGTCGGCGTCGACGAACTCCGCGAGGTCGCCGAAGCGGCGGACGCCCTCGGTGCGCACGTCCTGGTGCTGGCGGTCGTACTTCTCGAAGACGTCGGTGAAGCGCACGGCTGCGAAGCCCTGCTCGAGGAACGCAAGGTGGTCGCCGCCGCGCAGGAACCGGTCGCTGCGGAACACGAGCCGCGGACGGACGCGCGTCCGGTGGATCGCCGCGACCTCGGCGACGTAGCGCGCGAGCTGACGCGACGGCGAGTCGCTCTCGCCTCCGAGCGACGCGATGCGCTTCGTCTCCTCCGGCGATGCGGCGCGCGGCAGACCCTCGGAGAAGACGCGGATCGCGTCGCGGCTCGACGGGCCGCCCGGGCCTTCGGCACCGCTCGGGTCGCCGACGATGTCGTTCGAGAGCACGGCGACGATCTCGTCGCCCCTCGCGCGCGCCGCCGCCGCGTGGAGCTTCGATCCGAAGAGCCCCTGCTCCTCGCCCGCGACGGCGAGGAGGACGATCGCACCGTCGAACCGCCGCTTCGAGAGCACGCGCGCCGCCTCGAGGAGCGCCGCCACGCCCGAGCCGTCGTCGTTCGCGCCGGGGGCGTCGGAGACGGCGTCCATCGCGTCGCTCGCGCGCGAGTCGTAGTGCGCGACCATGTAGACGCGGCGGCGCGACGTCTCGGGCGACGAGCCGGGGATCACCGCCTCCACGTTGACGATCTCGACGCCGTCCGGGAGCCGCGTCGCCGGCGGCTGGCGGTGGACGTCGAACCGCACGCGCATCGCGTCGTCGCCGGTGCGGCCCGAGTCCGCGGCGATCCGTTCGAACTCCTCCTTCAGCCATCGCCGCGCCGCGCCGATCCCGCGGTCGCCCTCGGTGGCCGAGAGCGTGTGCCGCGTGCCGAAGGCCGCGAGACGGTCGACGTCGGCGCGGATGCGCGCGGGGGAGATCTCGGCGATCGCAGCGTCGATCGGAGACGGCGCGATCCGCGTCGTCGCGGGAACGGCGTCGACGTGCGCCGCGCAGGAGGCGGCCACGGCTCCGGCGACGACGAGGAACGAGATGCGCATCGGTTGTCTCCTCGGGGACGGACCTGACTTTCGCACTTTCGGGGACGGTCCTCACTCTCGCAGCTCGTGAAAAGTCCGAAAGTCAGGACCGTCCCCGAACGGGATCAGCGGTTGGCGAGGAGGCGCTGCTTGCGCGCTTCGGCGACGAGCGGCGCGGCGTCGTCGCGCAGGCGCGCGATCCTCGCGAGATGAGCGTCCGCGGCGGCGAGGTCGCCGCGGCGGATCTCCAAGATCGCGAGTCCCGCGATCGCGGTCGTCTGCCCGGCGTCGATGGCGAGTGCCCGCTGGAACACGGCCTGCGCGGCGGCGTCGCGATCGAGCACGAGGTTCGCCGCCCCGGCGAGCGAGAGGGCGGACGCGTTCGTCGGATCGAGGCGCGCCGCGGTCTCGAAGTCGGCGAGCGACGGCTCGGGGCGTCCGTTGCGCAGCAGGAGCCACCCGCGCGTCTCGAACGCGTCGGCGGCGGTCGGGTTCGCGGCGACCGCCGCCTCCGCCTGTCGGACCGCCTCCTCGCGTCGGCCCGCTGCCCAGAGCCCCCGCGCGAGCTGGAGCTGGGGGTCGAGCGAGTTGGGGTGCGCCTCGACGCAGGCCTTCAGCGCCTCGATGGCATCCGTCCAGCGCCCGGTCAAGAGGTACGAGGTGCCGAGATCCGTGAGCACCTGCTCGTGGCGCGGGTTCGTCTCGCGGAGCTTCAGGAGCGCCGCGATCGCGGCGTCGTACTCGTCCCTGAGGACGAGCTGGTGCGCGCGGACGAGCCGGGACGCGAAGCCCTCGCGGAACTCCACGACCTCGCCGCGCCAGGGGTCGGGGAGCTGCGGCGGCTTGCCGCGGCCGAGCGCGAAGTGCTGCGCGGCGTCCTCGGAACGACCGAGCCGCGAGAGCGCGTTGCCGAGCAGGAAGTGGGCGTACGACGGCTTGCCCCAGTCCTCGGGCCAGCCCTCGAGCGCGTGCTGGAGCGCAACAACGGCGTCCTCGTCGTGACCCCGCTCCATGTGGATCCGCGCGACCACGATCCACGATCCCGCGCCGCCGCCCGAGAGGTTGAGCGCGCGCTCGGCCGCGGTCTCCGCCTCGTCGAGACGTCCGCGCGCCAGCGCCCAGAGCGCCATCGAGCGGGGGATCGGCGCGTAGTCCGAGGCGAGTTCCGCCGCGCGCTTGGCTGCCGCGACGGCTTCGTCGTAGCGGTCGCGCCGCTCGAGCACGTAGGCGAGGCCGTACCACCACTTCGCCTCTCTCGGCCGGAGCTCGAGCGCTCGCCGGTAGCACGGTTCCGCGAGCGTGTAGAAGGCGTTCGCGTCGTAGGCCATCGCGAGACCGGCCCACGCCTCGGCGTCCTCGCGCCCCGCGCGGACCTTCGCGGACGCGCCGTCGATGAGCGCCGCGAGATCCGGGTCGGTGACCGATCCCGGCGCCGGCGAGGGAACGTCGTCGCCCTTTGCGCACGCGGCGAGCGCCACGACGAAGGCAACGCGGAGCTGTCTCACTTCGGCGTCCCCGCGGCTCGACCTGCGCCGCGGCGCAGGGTGACGACGCGGTCCACCGCGTCCACGTCGAACGCTTCGCGCGATCCGTCCACCCAGCGCACCACGACGTCACCGACGCGCGCCCACGCGCCGAGCCCCACGTGCACCTTCGGATCGCTGGCCGAGCAGTAGCCGAACGCGGACCGCACCCAGCGCGTCAGACGACGCTCGCCGACGGTGAGCGTGACGACCGCGCCGAGCGCGTCGCGGCCGTGCTCCTCGAGGACGCGGAACGAAATGCTGTGTCCGCGGTCCTTCACGACGTTGCGCAAGAGGTGCGCGGGCGCGTCGCGGTTCGCGAGGAGGACGTCGAGCGCGAGGTCGCCGTCGACGTCGCCGAACGCCGCGGCCCTCGTCGTGAAGAGGAGCGGCGCCTCGGTGCCGCCTCGCGGCTTCACTTCGGTGAACCGGCCGCCTGCCGCGCCCTTGAAGAGCAGGTTCGGCTCGGCGAACACGTCGTCGGCGAGCGGTTCGGGCGGCCGGGTGACGCGTCCCGTCGCGATGAACAGGTCGAGGAAGCCGTCGTCGTCGAAGTCGACGAAGCCGACGCCGAAGCGCGTGAACCCGGCGGTCGCGGCGGCGAGGCCCGACGACGCGGTGCGATCCATGAACATGCCGCGCTGGTTGTGGAAGACGCTGTCGGTCTCGCTCACGAGGTTCGCGACGAGCAGGTCGGGGTCGCCGTCGTCGTCGAAGTCCGCGGAGTCGGTCCCCATGCCCGCCTTCGCGAAGCCGGCGAGGTCCATCGCGCAGCCTGAGACGAGCGCCCGGTCCTTGAACGTCCCGTCCGCCTGCTGCATCCAGAGCTGGTTGGGCGTCCCGTCGTTCGCGACGAACACGTCCTCCCGGCCGTCGCCGTCGAAGTCCGCGCAGACGACGCCGAGGCCGTTGCCGAACGCGGTGTGGAGTCCCGCGGCGACGGAGACGTCGGTGAAGCGGCCCGCGCCGTCGTTGCGGTAGAGGACGGCGGGTGTGGGCGCCTCGTAGGACTTCGGGCTGCAGTAGTCCGCGCCGCCGCGCGGCGCGTCGCAGTCGTGCTCGACGGCCGGCGACCACCGCACGTAGTTCACGACGAAGAGGTCGAGGTCGCCGTCGCGGTCGTAGTCGAGGAAGGCGGCGCTCGATCCCCAGTTCGTGTCGCCGACGCCCGCGGCGGCCGTGACGTCGGTGAACTTCCCGCCGCCCTCGTTGTGGAGGAGAGCGTTCGCGCCGACGTTGGTGACGTAGAGGTCGATGCGCCCGTCGTTGTCGTAGTCGCCCGCCGCGACGCCCATACCGTAGCCGCGCACTTCGGCGCCGCTGCCCTTCGTGGCGTCGTCGAACGTGCCGCCGCCGCGGTTCAGGAAGAGGCGGTTGCCGGGGCGATCGCTGGTCTCGGGGAGGCTCCCGGACTGCACGAGGTAGGCGTCGAGGTCGTCGTCGCCGTCCACGTCGACGAGCGCTGCGCCGCCGCACATGATCTCGGGCAACTGGTAGCGCTCGCGGTGTCCGGAGCGGTGGACGAAACGGATGCCGCGCGACGCGCCGCACTCCTCGAACCACGGGGTGCCCGCGTCGCCCGCGGGCGCGGGTTCGCGGGCGCAGGCGGCGCACGCGAACGCCGCGACGACGGCTGCCATGGAAGGCCGAATGTGCACGGCGCGGATGCTACGCGGTCCCGGAACGACGAGCCCGCGCCGGTTCTCGCGAACCGGCGCGGGCCGTCACTGCGCGCGTTTCATCTCGTCGGACGAGACGGACCCGTCGCGCCGGGGGACTACCAGCGGTCGCCGCCGCGGCCGCGGCCTCCGCCGCCGCCACCACTTCCGCCGCCACCGCCGCCCCAGCCACCGCGGCCTCCTCCTCCTCCTCCTCCGCCGCCACCACCGCCGCCGCCGAAGCCGCGACCGCCGCCGCCGCCGCCGCCTTCACGCGGCTTGTTCTCGGCCTCGTTCACGCGGACCTGGCGGCCGTCGATCGTGGCGCCGTTCATCGTGTCGACGGCCTTCCGGAAGCCCACGTCGTCCGCGAACGTGACGAACCCGAAGCCGCGGCTCCTGCCGGTGTCGCGGTCGGAGACGACTTTCGCCTCGACGATCGCGCCGCACGGCTCGAATGCGGCCTTCAGTCCCTCGCTGGTCGTACCCCAGGCCAGACCGCCGACGAACACCTTCGTACCCATGACTCAGTCCTTCTCTCGCTGGTGCCCAGTTTCCGTGTGCATCGACCCGCTCCGGCACCAGCTCTGTGCGTGCGTCACGCCCGCACTCAGGACGAACGATGCCCTCTCGCTCAGAAGAGGGACGGGGAGCCTACCGGAAGTCCCGGGACGCATTCCAACTCTGATTCCGGACGCAGGAGCCAGGCTCGACCCAGGCTCAGGCCCATCGATGATCCCCGGCGTCCCGCGGAAGCGAATCCACCCACCCTGCACGGGACTCCGGGTGCGCGTCGCAGTACGGCAGGTACGGCTTCACGTCGAGCACGGGAGTGCCGTCCAGGAGGTCGTGGTCGGAGACGGTCAGGACGAGTCCGCGGACACCGACGAGGCGGACCGCCGACATCCCGACCGGGTTCGGGCGGTGCGGCGCCCGGGTCGCGAGCACGCCGCGCTTCACGGTGTCCCTCGGAGGCACGACCTGCTGGCGCCATCCGCGCGAGTAGGAGAAGACGAAGAGGACCCAGATCCGCTCGAAGCCGGCGAGGTCCTTCACGCAGTTCTGGAGTCCGCGGCGCAGCACGATGCGCGCCTCGTCCGCGCCGCCGAGACCGGCCTGCCGCGGCGCGTCGTGCACGTAGCGGTAGGGCGACCGGACGACGCCGATCGGGCGGAACGTCCACGGCGCGAGCGCGTCGGGGTCATGTTCACCCGGCGGGGGATCGCGATGCGACGCCGGCGGACCCGCGGGCCGTTTCGTCAAGCGTCCCGCCCGCGCGCGCCCGTCGATCCGAACATGGACGCGAGTCTACGGCGCAGAGGGCCGCCCGACGCCGCCCGACGCCGATTCGTCAGCGAGCGGCCGTCTCGAACTCGGCGTGGTGAGCCTTCCACCACGAAGCCCACGCGCCCGGCTCGTTCTTCACGTCCGTCGCGCCGGTCAGCCGCCGCAGCGAGGAGTGCACGGCCTCGCGTTCGATGAAGACGCCCTCCGCCGACGTCGCGATGACCTGCACGTCGAGGACGAGACCCTCCTGCATCGTGCCGACGACCGGGTCGGCGATGAACGCCGTCTGCGCGACCTCCACGTCGAAGTCCTGGATGAAACTGACCTGTCGGACGTTCGTGTAGTGGACGCGCTGCGACGAACCGCCGTGCGCCTCGAACCGGAAGACGAGGTACTTGACGCCCGCGACGTCGCCGAGGTTCCCGATCGACTGCGCGGCGCTCATGCGGACCTGCGCGTTCTCGGACCAGAGCGCCGTGACGAGCGGCGCCAGCAAGTTCGGGTCGCCGATGGACTTCGCCGCCGCGATCGACGCCGCGCGGACGCTCTCGTCGGGATCGTGCAGCGTGCGCCAGACGAGCGGACGCAGCGCGCGCCGGTCGCCGATGCGGCCGAGTTCCTTCGCCGAGTAGAGGCGCACGTCGGTGTTCTTCGAGCGGATGCCCCAAGCGAGCGGCTCGAACTTGTACTTGTCGTCCACGCCCGCGAGAGCGTCCGCGGCGTACTTCCTGGCGGCGTCTCTCGATGAGCCGTAGGCCGCGAGCAGCTTCGACGCGCGGGCCTGCTCCTCCTTGCGACGCGCCTTCTCCGCGACCGGCAGGTCGAGGATCGCGGCCTCCTCCGTGAGGATCCAGCTCCCTTCGCGCCGGACGAGTCCCTTCATGGACATCGCCTCGTCGTGGGAGACCCAGCGGTCGCCGCACTTCACCTCGCCGAGCGCCTGGTGCGACGCCTCGTGCGACGCGTCCGCGGCGACGGCTGCACGGAACTCGGCCACGGCCTCGCTCAGGAGACCGTGGTCTCGCGCGAACACGCCGACGAGGTAGTGCTCCTTCGCGAGATCGGCCTTCGGCGTGCCCTCGGGCAGCGCCGCGATCGCGGAGCGTTTCTCGGAGAGCTCCTTCGACGCGTCCGCGCCGAGTGCCGTCGCGCACGCGAACGAGCAGGCGACGACGAGGGCGAGCTTGTTCATGTCCTGACTCCCTGGAGGCCTGACCCGGTCGGTGAACGTTAGTCGAGGGCGGTGCGCTGTCAACCCGGACGGGAAGTTCGCTCGGCGCCGCGGCATCGTCGAGATTGGGTGCATGAGGTCCCTCCTCGCGCCCGCCTTCGTCCTCGGCGTCGCCGCCGCGATGGCCTCGTGCGCGACGCCGTCGGCGTCCCGCGCCCGCGACGTCCTCGAGGCGGTCCGCGACGCCGACGTCGTGTTCTTCGGCGAGTCGCACGACGACCGCGCGCACCACGCCTTCGAGCTCCTCCTCTTGGAGTCCATGACGGACGGCCGCCCGCTCCTCCTCGGCATGGAGATGTTCCAGCGTCCCTGGCAAGAGCCGCTCGACCACTACGTCGCGGGGCTCATCGACGAGCGCGAGATGCTGCGCCGCACCGAGTACTTCACGCGCTGGAAGTTCGACTCCACGTTCTACTCGCCGCTCTGGCGCTGGTGCCGCGACCACGGCGTGCGCGTCGTGGCGCTGAACGCCGAGGCGTCGGTCATCACGAAGATCCGCAAGGGCGGACTCGCAGACCTGCCGCCCGAGGACCGCGCAGCGGTCGCTGCCGACATCGAGCTCGGCGACGCGGCGCACCGAGCGCGCATCGACGAGGTGTACCGGCAGGTCGGACATCCCCTGACCCAGCCCTGGTACGAGGCGATGACCGCGTGGGACGAGACGATGGCCGAGACCGCGGCGGGCGCGCTCCTGGAAGCGGGACCCGGCGCTCGCATGCTCGTCGTCGCGGGCCGCGGCCACTGCGAGACGACGGGGATACCCGACCGGCTGACTCGGCGCCTGCCGGGCCTTCGGCGCGTCGTGGTGCTCGGCGAGACGACCGACGCGGCGCCGACGCCGCCGGTCGTGCGCACGGGCGACGAGTTCGTGGTGTCGTTCGCGCCGCGCGAGGAGCCTCCGGCGCCGAAGCTCGGCATCGCGTTCGACACCGCCGAGCCGTCCATGCGCGGCCTCCTGGTGCAGTCGGTCGTCGCAGGCGGACCCGCGGACTCCGCAGGAGTGAGGGGCGGCGACGTCCTCGTGACGCTCGAGGGCGCGTGGGTCCTCGACATGACCGACATCCGCTACATGCTCGACTCTTCGAAGACTGGCGACGTCGTCGCGGCGCAGATCGACCGCGACGGCGAGAAGCTGGCGCTCCGCATCACCGTGGCGCCCCCGCCTTCGCCGTCGACGACACTGCCCGCGCCGGCGGCGACACCGCCCGCCCCGCCCGCCGGCGCGCCGCCCAAGTGACGCCCCAGATGAGAAACGTCCCGACCGTCCGGCTGAAGACGGTCGTGCCGTCGCGCGGGCCGCTCGTCTTCCGCAAGATGGTGGACGCCGCAGAGCCGCGCACCGAGCCGGGTGCGATCGTGCGCGTCGTCGATCGCGAGGGCGGGTTCGTCGCGTACGCCTTCTGGAACCCGAAGAGCGAACTCGCGCTGCGCATCCTCACGCGCGAGGAGAACCCCGTCGTCGACGAGGAGTGGCTGCGGCGCGCCGTCGCTCGCGCCGTGTCGCTGCGCCGCGACACGCTGAAGCTCGACAAGCAGGGCGACGCGTGGCGCGCTGTCTTCTCGGAAGCCGACCAGTTGCCGGGACTCGTCGCCGACCGGTACGCGGGGGTCGTCTCCTGTCAGGTGTCGAGTCTCGGCGTCTACCGCGCGTTCCCCATCTTGAAGGACGAGCTGAAGCAGCGTCTCGGCGTCCGGGTCGTCCACGTGGCGGCGGACCCGAAGATCGCCAAGATCGAGGGCTTCCCGGTGCCCGACGGCGCGGGCGAGGCGGCGCGCACGACGATCCGCGAGGGCGGTCTCGAGTTCGAGGTCGACTGCGCGCAGGGGCACAAGACCGGCTTCTTCCTCGACCAGCGCGAGTCGCGGCGGCGCGTCCGCGAACTCGCGAAGGGCGCTCGCGTCCTCGATCTCTTCTGCTACTCGGGCGGCTTCGCTCTGAACGCCGCGAAGGGCGAGGCGCGCGAGGTCACCGCCGTGGACCTCGACGAGGACGCCATCGCGCAGGCGCGGCGCAACGCGAAGCGCAACGGACTCGAGTCCGCGGTCAACTTCATCCACGCCGACGCCTTCGCGTACCTGCGCGGCGCCGCCGACCGTTCGTTCGACCTCGTCGTGGTCGATCCGGCGAAGCAGACGACGCACCGTTCCGACCTGCCGATGGCGCTGCGCTACTACGAGGACCTCAACACGCTGGCCTTCGCCAAGGCGGCGCCCGGCGGCCTCGTCCACACGTGCTCCTGCACGGGGGTCGTCTCCGAGCCGGACTTCCTCGAGTCGGTCTCGCGCGCGGCCCGCAACGCGAAGCGCGAAGCGACGTTCCTCGAGATGCGCGGCGCTCCGGCGGACCATCCGGTCCCCGCCGACTTCCCGCAGGCGCGCTACCTGAAGTGCGTCCTCGCGCGGGTCATCTGAAACCCAGCTTCGGCGGCCCGTTCGGCCGAATGCGCTCCGGGTGCGGCTGGTTCCATGAGGTCGAGTGCCGAGGAAGCAACCACGCGTTGAGAAAAGGGGAAAAGGGGAATGTGTAGTGGAGTGCGATAGGCCACTTTACGGGCGGGTCAGGCCCAACCTCGGCAGGCGGAGATTACCCCCGGCGGTCGGCGTGTCACCACATTTCGAGCGAACCACGCGTACGATCTCGCCTCGCGTGAGCACCCTCACTCCACCGGCCTTCCCGACGACGATCACGGGCCCATCCGGCGCGCGGGAAGTGCGATTCCGGACCTCACTTCTGCTGGCCCCGATGGAGGGCGTGACCGACCGGACGTTCCGCGGGGCGGTGCTCGATCTCGGTCACGTCGGCGCCGCCTGCACCGAGTTCGTGCGGGTCTCGTCCATGCCCGTGCCGACGCACGTGATCCGGCGGAGCCTCGGCGATCCGCGGAACGACACTCCGGTCGCCGTGCAGATCATGGCGCCGGGCACCGAGCACCTCGCCGAGACCGTCGAGAATTCTGAACACGCGGGCGCGGCGTGGATCGACCTCAACTTCGGGTGCCCGGTCGCACGGGTCTGCGGGAAGGGCGCGGGGTCGGCGCTCCTCGCCGATCCGGACCTCGTCGGGCGCATCGTGGCGGAGGCCGTGCGGGCGACCGGCCTTCCCGTCTCGGCGAAGATCCGCGCGGGGATCGAGGACACGAGCCTCCTCGACGAGGTCGTCGACGCCGCGGCCGCCGCGGGAGCCGCGATGCTCACCGTCCACGGACGCCGCCGCGTGGACGGCTACGGCGACCCGGCCAACTGGGACTGGATCGCGCAGGCGGTTTCCCGATGGAGGACGCGAACGTCCGGCCCCGTGTGCGGCAACGGCGGCGTCGAGACGCCGCAGGACGCTCGGCGGATGATGCGCGAGACGGGTTGCGACCTCGTGATGATCGGCCGCGGCGCGATCTCCGACCCGTTCGTCTTCCGCGAGTTCGCGGGCGGCCCGAAGGCCTCGGCCGACGAGGCGGCGCGGTTCGCTATCGCGTACGCGGACCTCATCCAGCCGGACACCGCGGAGCACCGGCGCCTCGGCCGCATCAAGCAGCTCGTCCGCTACTACCGCGCGGGCGGACTCTTCGAAGGCCGCGAGACGGAGCGCGTGCGGCTCCTGCGCGCGGCCGACGCGGGCAGCATCCGCGCCTTCTTCGAGGGGTTCCTGACGGCGAACGCGCCCGCCTGACGCTCGCCCTTAGGATGTCCGGCTCATGGGCGCGGGAATGAAGGTCGGACTCCTCGGCGCGGCGCTCGTCGCCGCGATCCTGCTCGTCGTCGGGCTGGCGGGCGGACCGGACCCCGCGCCGCCGCGGGAAGCCGCTCCCGCCGACGCGCCGTCGCTTGCGTCCGCGCCTGCGGAGCGCCCCGCGGGTCCCCCGGGCCGGATCGCGAAGCCGCGTCACGAGAAGCCGAGTCACGAAAAGCAGGGCGCCGCGCCCCGCGGCACGGGCGACGTGCGCCTCTCGGGCCGCGTGACCGACGACGAGGAGAGGCCCGTCGCAGGAGCGGCGGCCCGCGCGCTGCGCGGCGTCGTCCTCGCCGACGAGACGAAGACCGACGCCGACGGCCGTTTCGTGCTGCGCTGCGGACGCCGCCCGGCGACGGGATCCGCCGACATCGGCGTGACGGTCGCGTCCGGTCCGGCGCGCGCCGCGTTCGAGGTCTACGAGCTGATGGAGGATTCCCCCGACGAGGACGATCTCGGCGACCTCGTGCTCGAGGCCGCGGTGCCCCTGACGGCGCGGATCGTCGACGCGGCGGGCCCCGTCGCGGGCGCGCAGGTCTTCGTCGGCTCGTTCTTCGGAGCGGTGTTCTCGGCTGCGACCGCCGACGAGAAGGGCGTCGCGCGGTTCGAGACGTCGCCGGGCGCGGACGCGTGGCTCTTCGCCTATGCCCCGGGCCGCGGCCGCGCGCGCGGCGAGATCCCCGACGGCCGGGACCCGAAGGTGCCGCTCGTGCTCTCGCTCACCGCGCGGACGCTGACGGTGAGCGTCGTCGCTACGCCCGCGCAAGCCCCGCTCCCGGGCGAGGTCGTTGCGGCGCGGGTCACGACCGACGCCGACCGCTCACGGCTCTTCTCCTCGTTCGTCCCACCGCTCGCGCTGCCGCCCTCCGACGCCGGGGGTCTCGTGCGCATCGACGACGTCGCGGCCGAGGACGCCGTCGAACTGCGGCGCGTCGCGCCGGAGGCGGCGCGCGAGCCGTGGCGGTTCACGGGGCACGTCGCCCGGCCGGTGATCGCCGGACCCCGCGAGATCGAAGTTCGCATCGACGTGCCGTCGGGGCGGACCGTCCGCTGGCGGATCGTGACGGGCGACGCGCCGGTCCCGGCCGAGGGGACGGTGGTCGATCTGCGCCGGGGCGTGCACGGGGCCCTCCCCGCGGGGCCGCTTTCGCTGCGCGTCGAGGGCGCCGAACTCGCCGGCTACGGCTTCGCCGACGGCGACGTGCGCGGCGTCGCAGTCGCGCCGGACGGGTCGATGGCGCGGCTCGCGGGGCCCGGCGGCGAAGCGCGGTTCATGCGTCCGCGGTCGGTCGGCGTGCTCGTCCTCGACGCGGAAGGGCGGCCGGTGCCCGGCGTCGAGATCTCGCTGCGCATCGGCAACGTGCGGGAGGCGGCGGGAGCGCGGCGGACCGGCGAGGACGGACGCGTCCGGTTCGCGGATCTCGAGCCCGACCTCGGACTCCTCGACGTCTGGGCGAAGACCGACGCGCCGCCCGACGCGCGGTGGGTCGCCGCGGTCGATCTCGCGAAGGGCGACGCGAACGTCCGCATCCGTCTTCCGCGGACGCGCGAGGTCGTGCTGCGCGTGACGACGGACGGCGAGCGGCGTCTGCCGCCCGCGTGGCGTCTCCTCGTCAACCAGACGTGGGAGGCGAGCGCGACGACGGATGCGCCGTCGGACATCCGCCTGGTCGTGCGCGAGAGGTCGCCCGGCGAACCGGTCCGCGTGGTCCTGCGCGCCGACGGATGGAACGACGCGGAGGCCGACGTCTCGTGCGCGCCGGGCGACGGACCGCTCGTCGCCGAACTGGCACTCGTCCGCGGCGTCACGCTCTGGGCGGACTTCCGGCCGCCGCCGCAGGCGGCGCTGCGCGAGACGTACGTGCAGGCGCAGCTCGAGCGCTGGTCGGAGGACGCGCGGCAGTGGCTCGCGTGGCGGGACCGTCCCCTTCTCGGCGCGCAGCGACCGCGCGAGACGGACGGCCGCTACCGGTTCGACGCGATGCCGCCCGGGCGCTACCGGATCGGCGGTTTCGTCCCCGCGGCGAGCGACACGGTCGAGATCGCGGCGGGCGTCGCACCGGCGGAGTTGCGGCTCGATCTTTCGAACGCTGGGCTCGTCCGCGTCCTCGTCGTCGCGCCCGACGAGAAGCCCGTCATCGACGCCTGGGTGACCGTGGAGGACGCGCGCCCCGGCGCGCCCGCCGATGCGGCGAGGCCGGTCGGCTCGGGCCGTGCGATCCCGTTTCGCGACGGCGTCCCAGTCCGCGACGCGGGGGTCCAAGTGCTCGTTCCCGGCGACCGGCCGGTGCGTCTCGTCGCGCGGCACGCGCTCCACCGGCCCGACCCCGAGCGCGGCTCCGTGGAGGTGACGGAACCCGGCGGCGAGCACGTCCTTCGGCTGATCGAAGGACCGGTCATCGTCTTCACCGCGCCGCCCGTGGCCGACGCATCGTCCCGCGTCAACGACGGACCCGCGGGCCGCGGAGTGGTCGCGTCGTGGTCCCTGGTCCAGCTCTTCCGCGGCGCCGCGGAGGGCGAGCCGGCCGCCGTCCTGAACCCGGTGCTCGCCGATGGCCGCATGCGGGCGGGCGGCTTCGCTCCGGGCCGCTACACGATCTGGATCCGCGTCCCGGGCGGCGCGCCGGTGGTCATCCCGGACGCGGACCTCGCGACGGGCGTCAACGACCTCGGGGAACTGAAACCGCGGCGCGGTTCCTCGGTCCGCCTCCGGATCGCCGTGCCCGAGGGACAGGTCGCGCCGCGGCTCACGGTCACGGCGGTGCGCCTCGATCCGCCCCGCTACACGCTCTCCGTCCAGTCGAACGGCGAGGCGGAGATCGTCATCCCCGGCCTCGGCGCGGGGCGGTTCGAAGTGACGGCGCGGCAGCCCTCGAACCCCAGCGAAACGACGCTGCGGCGGGTGGTCGAGACCGACGGCGAGCGCGACGTCGTCATCGACTCTTCGCAACGATGAGGCCACGCGGTACATGATGGGGGCGATGGATTCCGGCACCCCCAGGACTCGCAAACGCGTGCAGGCCGCCAAGTGGTTTGCGCTGACGGCCCTGCTCATCGGCCTCCCGTTCGTGGGCGTCGCGGTCGCCGGGCGCTCGATCGACCCGTACCTCGAGTTCCCGCCGCGCGCCATCGGCGAGAAGCCGACGGACGCGCTGACGCTCTCGTGGGCCGCGTTCCTCGCGTACCTCGCTTTCGTCGCGCTCTTCACCGCGCCGATCGTGCTCCGTCTCGTCGCGACGCGTCCCACCCCGGGCACGCCGGCGCCGGCGGGACGGTTCCCCGCGTGGGGCTGGGCGGGACTCGCCGTCGGCGCCGTCGCCTGGGTGTTCGCGTGGACGAGGTTCCCCTGGTTCGCGCCCTTCCAGCGGCAGACGTTCGTGCCGCTCTGGGCCGCGTACCTCGTCGTCTCGAACGCGCTCGCCGCGCGCTGCAGGGGGCGCGCGCCGGCGCTCTCGACGACCGGCCGCTACGTGGCGCTCTTCGCCGCGAGCGCGGTGTTCTGGTGGAGCTTCGAGTACTTGAACCGGTTCGCGCGCAACTGGCGCTACGTCGGGATCAACCAGTTCGGCGCGCTCGACTACGGCGTCCTCGCGACGCTCGCCTTCTCGACGGTGCTGCCCGCGTTCCACGCCACGCGCGAGGCGATCGCCTCCTGGACGCGGCTCGACCTCGCGTTCGCGAACTGGAAACCCGTGCGCTTCAAGCGTCCGCGCCTCGCGGCGGGAACCGCGATCGCCATCTCCGCGGCGGGGCTCGCGGGACTCGGCGTGATTCCCGACCTGCTCTTCCCGCTGGTGTGGGTGTCGCCGGTGCTCGTCGTCGTCGGCATCCAGACGTTCCGCGGGCGTCCGCACGTGCTCTCCGGACTCGCTCGCGGCGACTGGCGCGACCCCGTGACCGCGGCGCTCGCGGCGCTCGTCTGCGGCATCTTCTGGGAGATGTGGAACTACTACAGCCTCGCGCAGTGGGAGTACGACATCCCGTACGTCGGCGCGCTGCACATCTTCGAGATGCCGATCCTCGGCTACGCGGGCTACCTGCCGTTCGGCCTGATGTGCGCGACCGTCACCGACGCGGTGATGCGTCCGCGCGTGCCGGCCGTGACCGTGGTCGCGCGCGGCGCACCGCCGGGCGCCGCGGCGCCCGGCGATCCGCGCGTCAGCACGACGAACAACGACCGGTAGCGCTCGTGCGGACGCGATTGAGGAAATGCGCCGCAGGGCCGGCGGCTTCCGTACCCGGCTCGAATGCCCGCGGCCGGGCTTGGTCCCGGTGACGCAAAGAGGCGCGCGCCCAAACAGTCCCAGGGCGGAAGAGCCGTCCAACACGGTGCCGCAAGGGGAAGACCTCCTGCGGCACCTTCTCGTCTCCCGGGCTCGCGGGACGCCGACCTCGCCGCCGCGTTCACGGAAACGGAGACGGACCGGGCGCGGGCCGCTCCAATGTCGGATTCCCCGGACGTATCCCCGGGTTTCCCGCACCGGAGAGCAGTTCCCATGGCCAAGAAGAAGTCGAAGAAGACGGCAGTCGCGGCGCCCGCCGCCCCTCAGAAGAAGGTCGCGAAGCCGGCGAAGTCCGCGACGGCGGCTCCCGCCCCGGCGAAGGCCGCGAAGCCCACCGAGGCGCAGATCTCATCGCGCGCCCACCAGATCTGGATCGGCAAGGGCAGCCCGAAGCCGGGCACGCCGCTCGCCGACTGGCTCCAGGCCGAGCGCGACCTGAGCAGCTAGCCCGGGCGCCCCGCGCTATCGTGGGTGGCTCACTTCCCGGAGTCCGCCCATGATCCGTCGCGCGTTCCCGATCCTCGTGCTCGCGCTCCTCGCGCTCGGTGTGCCGTCCGCCGACGCGAAAGGGCGCGACCCCGTCGCCGCCGCCGCCGCCGGCGCCCGCGCGCAGTTCGCCGCCGGCGTGCGCGACGCCGAGGGCATCCTCGCTTCGGCGACGGCCAACCTCACGAAGGCGCTCGTCACCGCCGCGAAGTCGCCCGAGGAGGCCGTGAACGGCTTCTCCGCGGCGTTCTCGTTCTTCGTCGTGACGGTGAAGAAGCACACCGACGCCGCGTCCGCGTCGATGGCGACGGGCGCCTCGCAGGCGATCGTCACGGAGCAGGACCCCGCGCTCCGCGGTGCTCTCGCGGGCGATGGCGGAGCGCTCGACGCCTTCTCGGAGGCGATGCAGTCGGCGCTCGACGCGACGCGCCGCCACGCGATCGCCCGTGCGCGCAAGTTCGCGAGGTCGCTGGCGTCCGTTTCGGTCCGCGCGCGACTCAACGTGAACCTGCCGCCGTGGACGTTCGAACCGCGCGCCGCGCCGGCGGCGCCGACGGCGCTCGCCCCGGCCGACGACGGCATCCGCCTCCTCTCGTCGCTCGCGACGCGTCTCGACGACGGCAAGGTCATCGTCGCAGTCGCGGGCCGCGCACCGAAATCGGCGAGCGGGAACTTCGACGTGCGCCTCGTCGCCGGCACCGACGTCAGCGCTCTCGGATCGTTCCTCTCGGCAGGCGGCGTGACCGTGCCGGACGACGGCACGTGGTCGGCGCTCGTCACGCTGAACGACCCGGCGCAGGGCGAGGGCGAGCCGCAGGGCAACCGCGTCATCCAGTTCGGCGTCGACCCCTTCGACGGCGGTCTCGCGGGACGCCAGCCCGGCCGCTACGCTCACGGCGGAGTGATCGGAGTCCCATGAGCGCCGCCAACCAGGAGCAGATCGAGTACTGGAACGCCACGGCGGGTCCGAAGTGGGTGGAGCAGCAGGAGCGTCTCGACTCGCAACTGCGCGCGCTCGGCGAGCGGATGGTGGCGCGACTCGGCGTCCTTGGCGGCGCGCGCGTGCTCGACGTCGGCTGCGGTTGCGGCGACAGCACGCTGGCGATCGCGCTGCGCGTCGGCTCGCGTGGCTCGGTGACGGGTGCAGACGTCTCGGAGCCGATGCTCGCTCGCGCGCGCGTGCGAGCCACCGGACTCGCAAACGTGTCGTTCGTCGTCGCCGACGCGCAGACGCACGACTTCGCGGCGCGGAGCTTCGACTACGTCGCGTCGCGTTTCGGCGTGATGTTCTTCGCCGACTTCGCCGCCGCGTTCACGAACGTGCGTCGCGCGCTCGTCCCCGGCGGACGGCTCGGGTTCGTCTCCTGGCAGCCGATCGCGAAGAATCCGTGGATGGACGTGCCGATGCAGGTCGTGCTGCGCCTCGTCGATCCGCCGCCTCCGCCCGTCCCGCCCGGAGCGCCAGGACCGTTTGCCCTCGACGACCCGGAACGCATCCGCGGCGCGCTCGACGCCGCGGGATTCGCCGACGTCGCGATCGAACCGGTGGACGAACCGCAGAACATCGGCGGCTCGCGGACGCTGGAGGAGGCGGTGTCCTTCCTGATGGTCGCGGGCCCGGCGGCGGCGGCGCTGAAGGGTGCGACGCCGGAGACGCGCGAGCGACTCGCCGTGGCCCTGCACGAAGCGCTCGCGCCGTACGTCAGCGCGCGCGGGGTCGTGCTGCCGGGCGCGGCGTGGATCGTGACGGCGCGGGCGTAGGGAAACGTCGCATCCTGCCGCTGTTCTTGTAGGGGCGACGCATGCGTCGCCCGCGTCCGTGTTCACGACGGCGGACGAGAACGGGATCGTCCGACCGGCGCAGTTCGCGGGCGACGCATGGTCGCCGCGCGACCGTCCGCGGGACGGTCGCGTACGGCCCGGCGCCATGGCCCCTACAAAGGCACGCGGGACCGGCGTACCGCCCGTTACCGTCCCGGCATGGAGATCTACAAGACCTTCACCTTCGAGTCCGCGCACCGTCTGCCGAACGTCGTGCCCGGACACAAGTGCGGCCGTATGCACGGCCACAGCTACGAGGTCACCGTGCGCCTCCGCGGTCCGCTCGATCCGCGACTCGGCTGGGTGCGCGACTTCGGCGACGTCTCCGCCGCGTTCAAGCCGCTCTTCGAGCGCCTCGACCACCACGTGCTGAACGAGATCGAGGGCCTCGAGAACCCGACGAGCGAGAACCTCGCGCGGTGGCTCTGGGCGAAGCTCGTGCCGTCGCTGCCCGAGTTGTCGGAGGTCGGCGTGAAGGAGACGGCGTCGGCGGGGTGCGTGTACCGGGGCGACGACGAACCGCGCGCGCGTTGACACGCAGTGCAGCACGGCACCTTGACGTCATGACGTCGTAACGCCATCATGGCGTCATGATCGAGGCCAAACGAGCGACCATCTACTTCGATGCTGCGATCCACAAGGCTCTCCGCGTCAAGGCCGCCCACGTCGATCGGTCGGTCTCGGACATCGTGAACGAAGCGGTTCGCCGAAGCCTGGCCGAGGACGAAGAGGACCTCGCGGCGTTCGAGCAACGCAAGCGCGAGCCGCGCATCCCGTTCGAGGACGTCCTCAAGGACCTGAAGCGGCGTGGCAAGCTATAGGCTCGTCGTCGCGAAGAGCGCGGCCAAGGAGTTGGAGGCGCTGCCGCAGCTCGATCGCAAGCGGACGGTCGCCCGCATCGCGTCGCTGGCCGCGGACCCGAGGCCTCCAGGCAGCCAGAAGCTCTCGGGGCGTGAGCGCTACCGCGTCCGCCAGGGCGACTGGCG